>CAYRXX010000069.1:0-1591 GCA_964428375.1 Candidatus Woesearchaeota archaeon | reverse complement strand
TGGCGACAGACTTAGTGCATTTAGCACACATGGAAGCATACGACATAGCAATAATACTTAGTGGAGATACTGATTTAATAGGAGCAGTAAAATTAATCAAATCTCGTGGGAAAACTCCTATAATTATTTCATACCATACCCCTGGAGATCCTCTTAAAAGCAACATTTCTGATCTGGCGAATGCGGGAAAGTTTCTCAACTTAAGAACTGATTTTTCAGACCAAGAAATATTAGATATGTCTAACCCAAGAGAATAAATCTCATCTAATTTATGCGCTTCCGTTTAGGCGTTAAGCAAGTCCAATAAAGTATGTTGCACTCTTGCCTGTGTTCTTACACCCGGCGGACTTTGGATGACAAGAATCCTAATTTCAACATCAATAAGAAAAGTCACAAAAATTTAATCCACAACCTTATAAGCTCGCCACTCTTGATATTCCCATGACAGCGTATTCCCACTCCAGACTTTCGACTTTTGAAAATTGCCCATATCAATACAAACTTAGATATATTGACAAGATAAAAATGGATGTCCCGACGACGATTGAGTCTTTTATGGGAAGCCTTGTCCATGAAACCCTCGAAAGACTTTACAAAGATAAAAAATTTCAAAAAGAAATGTCTAAATCCTCATTGCTGGAATTTTATAATAGTTTATGGGAACAGAAGTATACCGATGATATTTTGATTGTAAAAGCGAATCAGGGACTGACGTCAGAGAATTATAGGAAGATGGGCGAGAAATTTCTCGTGGATTATTATGAAAGAATGAAACCTTTTGAACAATTGACGATTTTAGGAATTGAAACTCAGGATATGATGTCTCTCCCCGACGGGAACCGATGGTATGTTAGAATTGACAAACTCGCCTGTGACAGCGATGGAAATTATTATGTTTGTGATTACAAAACGAACTCTCGGATGAAAACGCAACAAGAAGCCGACGCTGACAGACAACTCGCACTCTATTCAATTTGGGTTAAGGATAAATTCAGGGACGCTAAATCCGTTAAGTTGGTTTGGCACATGTTGGCTTTTAATAAAGACGTAATGTCAGAAAAGAGCGACGAGGAACTGGAAGAACTTCAAAAAAATGTTTGTGACGAAATTAAAAAGATTGAATCTGCGACGGAGTTTCCGAGAAAAGAGAGTGGGCTTTGCAACTATTGTATTTACAAATCTATTTGCCCGAGTTTTAAGCACGAAGCAAGACTTGAAGAAAAATCCGTCGAGGAATTTAAAGAAGATGAGGGGGTTAAGATTGTTGATGAGTATGTGGGAGTTAAGACAAAACTTTCTGAGTTGAAAAAACAAGAAGATGTTTTAAAAGAAAAACTGGTTGGCTATGCTAAACAGTTCGACGTCGACGCTGTTTGTGGGTCGGATATGATTGCGAAGATTAAGGAGTTTGAGAAGATTGTTATGCCTGAGGATAGGGAGGGTTTTGAGGGGTTGCTGAAGAAGAAGGGGCTTTGGGGGGATTTTGCGATGTTGAGTTATGGGAAGTTGAATAAGGGAGTTTTGGAAGGGGATGTTGACGAGGAGGTTAGGGATGCGGTTGGGATTGAGAAGGGGTTTAGGGTTGGGTTGA
>CAYRXX010000068.1:0-1625 GCA_964428375.1 Candidatus Woesearchaeota archaeon | reverse complement strand
TGAGGGAATAAATGAGGGAATAAATGAGGGAATAAATGAGGGAATAAATTTCATTTTGTCGTATATAGAAAAGAACCCTGGGAAGAGGATACCTTTTATTGCGGAGGCGTTGCGGACTTCGTCGAAGAATATCGAGCGGTGGGTAAAAGATTTAAAAGAAGAGGGGCTTGTTGAATATCATGGTTCGAAGAAAACAGGGGGGTATTTTAAGGTATGAATAATAATAACACAACAACGGAACGGATGTTATTACCGCGGAGCTAATACAACTCCCACCGACGCAGTTTAGTGGGCTGGTTTCGCCAGAGCCTCAAAAAGAAAGATATATAAATAAAGATAACAGATATGTTACAAATGGAACAAAAAGATTATAGGTTGGAAATTGTCAATATCTTGGCGAACGGAGAAAACCATATTCGTGGGATTGCCAATTTGCTAAATGTAAATCATATGACAATTTTAAGAAAAATAAAAGAGCTTGTGCTAAATAATGTCTTGGATATGAAGGTGGTCGGGAGGAACAAAACTTATTTTTTAAAAAGGAGCGTTGAGGCAAGGTCTTTTGTAATAATGGCTGAACAGTATTCTTTAATTAATTTGCTTCGAAGGCATGTTTTTTTGAGAGATATAGTTAGTAAAATTCAGAGGAATAAAAAAATAAAACTTGCTTTAATTTTTGGAAGCTATGCAAAGAAATTAGAGAGAAAGAATAGTGATATAGATATTTTTATTGAGAGTCAGGATTTAAAGTTGAAAAAAGAGTATTCTTTGTTGGATTCGAAAATTAGTATTAAAATTGGGAAGATGAATTTGAAAAATAATTTAGTTAAAGAAATATGTAAAAATCATGTCCTGATTAAGGGGGGGGAAATTTATTATGAAAAGTTTTTTGGGTAAAATGTTTAAAAAAGGGGTTTTGCAGATTGTTAAACCCAGCAAGGAAATAGGAAAATCTTATTCTGAGAAGTCGGAGAGCAATCTTATTTCTGCGAAAATTTTATTAGAGAATGGAAGGTTGGAAGAGCCTGTTAGTTTAATTTATTATAGTATGTATAATTTGGTGCTTTCTCTATTCTTCAGAGTAGGAATAAAGTCGGAGAATCATCTTGTTTCTGCGCTATTGCTTAAGGAAGTATTTGAGATTAATAATTCTGATATTTTGAACGCAAAAAAAGAGAGAATAGATAAGCAGTATTATATTGATTTTAATATAACAAAAAAAGAGGTCTATGAAATGTTGATGGTTGCAGAGGAGTTCAATCGTAATTTAAGAGGTTTTATTCTTGGACTAAATTTTGAAAGTGTAGAAAAATATATTAATAGGTTAAGGGAGGTAGTTAGATGAGAAATGAATCGATTTTATTAAAAACGTTTCGAGGGGTTTCTATCTCGCTGTGGAGAGGTGGGGTGAAAGAATTAAAAAGGATGGAATTCATTGAATAGAATGGTTCAAAACGGGATGGTTCAAAAATGAATAGATATAAGTTTTTGGTCTTTGTGGGAATTTTAATTTTAGTTGGAACGGCTTTTGCTTCTGCGATTACTTGGAGGCACGGTGGGATTGATAGGATGTCTTTGGATGATTTCGGGAATTTGAGTGTTTTGGGGAATGTGGGGATTGGGAC
>CAYRXX010000067.1:0-1660 GCA_964428375.1 Candidatus Woesearchaeota archaeon | reverse complement strand
TTAGGAAATTTTCGAGCGCCAGGAAATGGTTTACCGTTTCAGCGAGGGAGCTATGGGGCAAAACGTTTGTTGGTTTGTAAGTCACAAATCTCCCATTTTTCTGTAACGGTAAATTCTGAGAAATTCTGATGGCACTAATATCAGCCTGTAAAATGCTAAGTGTGATGGGAAGACGTCGTATGTCGGCGAGGGGGATATTTTTGCTTCTATCTTGAAATCGGATAGGGTCTTTTTGAAGGTCAAATATCTCCTTAGTATCCCCTCGAGAGAACCTATTAAATGAATTTGTCGCGTTTCGGGGAATTTCTCTTTCATAATTGCCAAGGAATTTACTGCATTCTCTTTCGTGTTGTTGGATTTGCTCTCATATATAATTGCGTTTTTGCTAACCCCAGCGTCGAGCATTTTCGATATTTGTTGATAAACTGGAATTGGGGTCAGCGTTTTTTCTAGAAGTCTTTTCAGCCCGTATGATTGTTGCGTTTCGGGATTCCTATCTGCACCAGAAACAATAATCTGGCAATTAAGTTTATTATGTAATTTTATGGCTCTTTTGTAAATTCCGTTGGAGTAGCCTTCGTCGGGCACAATGATTATTTCGGATTTGGTTAATCCCATATTAGAATCTAACCTGCTCTTTACTAATCAAGCCAAACAGGAATTTAATTAATGGTCTCAGCTCTCCCTTGATTTGGGACATCTCGAGCGCTTCGTAATAAAGGTGCTTCTTTTTGTTCGGGATATTTATCATGGGATATTTATTTTTGCTAAGAATTAAGTTTATTAGAAGTCTCCCAACTCTTCCGTTGCCGTCGATGAATGGATGAATTGTTTCAAATGCCGAATGGAAGTATGCCGCTAAAATTAAGGGATGAAGTTTGTTTTTATTTTTGGAGTACCACGAGAACAACGCGGACATTTCTTTTGGGATTTCTTCAGGTTTTGGCGGCAACCACGATGCCCCTCTTATATAAACTTGGAGAGTTCGATATTTTCCTATTTGGTTGTTCAGCGTCGGTTTCAGAGTGTTTTTAACAACTATTTTATGCAATTTTAAAACCAAATCTTTTGAAATGTCCCTTTTCTCGTTCAAGATAAAATCGAATGCCTGCTTGTGATTTAGCACCTCGTTTATTTCCCTTAACGATTTCCTTGGAGCTATGTTTTCAAATAATAATTGTGCGGTTTCTTGTAATGTTAAAGTATTCCCCTCGATATTTGTAGAGTCGTAGGTGAATAAAGAGGTGAATGCTTCGTATCGATTTTGTGCTGTTTCTCTCGGAAGCTTGAGCCATTCTTTTTTGATTTTTTTTAATTCTCTTAGTTCATCCTCTTTGAGCAAAGTAGTGAGCAACCTTAATTCTCTATCTGCCTGTTTTTCTTTTTCTAAAAGCTGGGATTTTTTAAGATTGACTCCAAGGTAAATCCTGTTTTTCGCCGTCTTTTTTCCCTTTCTCGTCGAAAGCACACGATAATAATATTTGTTTTGATTTTTTTCTTTGACTTCTGTGTAAACCATGTTGTTTATACGTCCGCATCGTTTAAATATTTTGCTGTGATGTGGACGTAATTCCTTGGGGATTCAAAGAAAATTAACGCTCCCACCGGGATTTGTGGGCGAGCGTAGCGAAGGTTATGCAAAGCAACCCGAGGGTTCAAT
>CAYRXX010000066.1:0-1881 GCA_964428375.1 Candidatus Woesearchaeota archaeon | reverse complement strand
AATCAATCGTTTTCAACCCTCGGAGCCAGAACAAACCCAATTCCCATTTTCTCTCCAGGGAAATCCAACCTTAGGGGATAATCATCCGAAAAATTAACAACAACATTTCCAGAAATCTTCACTCCCTTTATGAATTTCATTAAATACTCTAAGGAATACTTACTTCTTCCCTCCCCAAAAAGCTCCATCTCTCCTCCAGAAAATTCTGCCCGGGCAGAATTTAATGTCCCAGTTCCCTCAACAGAAAAGATATCATCTTTCAAGACAAGTGCACAAGAATCCGCAACAATCGCAGCGTCTTCTACGGCTTGGGAAAAATCTCTAGCAGACATTTCTACCCTTGCTGCGAAATTTAACTCTGGCACTTCCTTGTCTTCCGCGCTAACATTAATCAATGAGAGATTAAAGGCTCGCTTGACCCTATCAAAAATACTAATCCTTAACTTTCCATCTACCTCTTCTAATGTAACACTTGCAGCTCCAGACGCTCTTTTTAAGATTTTTTTTAAATCTGCTAAATTGACACCCCAAACCTCGTCCCCCGAATTGTATTCAGCAAAACTTTCCTTAGGAAGACGAAATATCACAAGGGCAACATTCGCAGGATCCACAGCAATTATGCTTAGTCCATCTTCCAAGAGCTTAATTCGAACCTCTACAACAACATTCGAAATTATGTCGATAGCGTCGCTCATCAGCCTCGGGTCGTCCAGTTTCAGTATCATGATTACAAAACTACAACTTCTTATTTAAACATTATTGTGTTAGAATCCAAACCCCATAACACGAAAGATAAATTTTTCAATCTCAACAATTTTGTTTTTATCTAAAGAAACCTCAAATCCATAAGACGTAGGCTTCTTGTTAACCCAACCTTTCCTAATTAGAGATTTGGCAACATCCTTAACCTCCCCCTTCACATGTTTGGGAAATCCCTTGCTTAAGCTATCAAGAGGAGTATGCTTATTCCCAATCTTATTCTTCCTCCTCAGGTTATACAAAATAGTCGCAGCTATCACCTCATTGCCCATTGATTTGATAATAAAACACCATACTTAAATGTTTCTAACATCGAAACATAAAAACAGAAACAGAAACATTTATATATGTATAATATATGTATAATATATGCAATGTAGAGCAAAAAACAAAATGAATTATCAATCAACCTTCATCGAAGTCTTCGGAAACAACCCAGTAATGAAAGTCTTAGACTTTCTAATCTCATATCAAATGTTTGACTATCCTCTAACCGAAATCGCAAAAAACGCAGAAGTCAGTTATTCAACTCTCCAAACTTTCTGGGAAAAACTAGAACGAAACAATATAGTAATCAAAACAAGAAGAGTGGGAAAATCAGACTTATACAAACTTAATACAAAAAATCCAGCCGTTCAACAACTCATAAAATTAGACTGGAACCTAACATCAGGAAGTTTTCAAAATCAAGAGCAAGCCGTTTCTAATTAAGGACGTTTTCCTATGAAAAATATGGCATCAAAGACGTAAGTTTTAGGGTAGAAATTCTCTCTCAAAACAAACTAGTTGCAAGACAAGCCGTGAATACAAATGTCCCACTAAAACCAAAAACGTCTCGAAGCTCCCCTAACTGTTTATTCCAATAATTTGGTTTGCAACATATCTAATTTTTTCAGTGATATTAACAATTCCCATTTTTAATAACTTCAAAATTTTCTTTTTTACAGCTCATCCCACAATTATCTCCCACCATAACAATCTCTAAAAACCATCCCACCCTATACAAGACATGGGAGACCACCAAAAGGAACCGCTAAAAAAAGTGCAAATTGTTGCGATGTCACATTACGCCAGAAAGGACATTCAGTTAGCAATGTTTGATTTTTGCAAACACAGAGAAAC
>CAYRXX010000065.1:0-2269 GCA_964428375.1 Candidatus Woesearchaeota archaeon | reverse complement strand
TTTTATTTTTCCCCATACAAAATGGGATCGAAAGTCGCAAGACTTACTTTTCCATCTCCCTACTTATAAAAACAACTTAATAAAACTAACCCATAACTCTAGAAATAATCTTCCAAACAGCAAAACTCGCAACCGCCAAAAGTCCAAGATATCCAATCCAACGAACAGTCTCATCCACCATCAACTCTCCCAATTTACCTTTTACTAAAAACATAATACCCTCCCTGTTTTACAAGTTTCAACCTCAGCCCGTCTCCGACAACCCAATAATCCACATTACCTTTTCCGTCAACTCGAACAGGCAACTTTTCATCCGTGCAACTCTTGCAAACCAAATTAGACTTATCTTCAGAACAAACACAAAGTACATGCTTTCCCACATCTCCAGAATAGCGAAAAACCAATCCATCTTTCTTAAACTCTAAAACCTTCCCAAAATAAACCAAATAAAAATTTAAATCTTCACGCCCATTATTTATCATAAAAAAGTTAGAAACACCCTTGCTATCCGCTTCTTTAATAGCATTTTTCAAAATCACAGAATAAGACTTAGCAGTCTGACTTGCCTCGCTATAACTCGGAGAAAAAATACGAACAATCAAAAAAACCATTATAAGAACCACTCCAATTGCCAAGATAGTCCTCACCGTCGTATTAACCAAAAGCTCCCCGTCCTTTCTCATTTACACTTATCCCGAAGAAAATCGCTAATCAATCTTCCTCGGTATGCCTCCTTAAAATCCTTCTCATAAAGTTTGTAATATTCTTCATTTCCCATAGGAACCCAGCCATTCGCCCACCTCACTAAAACAAAGGGGGAAGCATCTAAAGCTGGACGTCCGCTAACAACAAACCCACTTTCCCCTTTGCCATGTGGAGAATATTTCAATGCAAAACTCTTAGAACCAGAACTAAACACAACAACAAATCCTCCGCTCTGCAAACTTTCAACATTAGCAACAAAACTTACTCCTCCAACAGAAACGCTCTTCCCATCAATCCCCAACGCCCGAACCTTCGCAATATCAGGATTCAATTCATCCAATAATTTCTCTTTTTCACTTTCAAACTTCAGAAACAACAAATCAAACTTTTTATCGCTATCCAACTTAGAATTATCCCCACTCCCAAACCTAAAAAAACTAAAAAGAGACGGCTGATCCAATTTTATATTTTTCAAGCTAACTCTTCCCGCAATCAAAAAAGAACCTATTTCCTCGCCACGATTAGACACAGAACCATACATTTTGTCAGAATCCAAAACCTTCCAATAAACATTATCATTAAGCCCGGAAGTCACAATCCCATAAAACATTTTCAAAGCAACTTTATCATCGCTCCCCTGATAGACAACTTTTCTCCCATCCTTTGCAACCCAAACATTCATTCTACTATCAAAATATTCCACGCCCCTATTCCCAATTTTCGGACCCCTCCTAATTTCCCACCTATTATTCTGCCAAACAGCAACGACATCTCCACCAAAGCCACGGCCATCACCATATAAAATAAATTTTTGTGTGTCTTTCGGATTAGTCAAAAAATTCTTACTAGTAGAAAAACCCGAGGACTCCCCCACTTTATTCAACAACCCAACACCAGCATGATAAGCATCCCAGTTAAACTTAGCCACGTTCAAATTACCCAAAAGAAACGCATCATCCTTTCTCCAAACTTCTCCAAAGAGCTTTTTAAAATACCCATCCTTTAACTTATACGCCCCAACTCCACTTCCGTTAATCTCACAGCTTCCATCTTTACAAATACTTAAAAGAACATCAGACGCCCCCATCTTATTTAAAAAATCCTGCCCTCCTCCAAGTTCAGAAACCCTAGAAACGTAACAACCAGAATGCAACCCTTCCCCAAAACCGAACAAAGCACGAACATTATCGAATTCAACACCCACCTTTTTAATTAATGGATTCAATCCTTTCGTCGTCAGCCCATAAATAATAAGAACAAAAAGAAAAACCAACAAAACCATATTTAACAACTTCCAAATTCCATTCATCTCACCCCTTCGCCCAACGCTCATTTTCCAAACCTCAAAACATGCATAACACCCTCAAGCAACCCCACACCTTTCCCTTTAAAAAAAACGAACGCTCCAACTACAATTACCAGCGTAATCACAAAAATCAACATCTTCACTATCTCTTCCATTTCCATTTTTATTTTTCCCCATACAAAATGGGATCGAAAGTCGCAAGACTTGCTTTTCCATTTTTATTTTTCCCCATACAAAATGGGATCGAAAGTCGCAAGA
>CAYRXX010000064.1:0-2370 GCA_964428375.1 Candidatus Woesearchaeota archaeon | reverse complement strand
ATCCCCACCTTTGGTTCGGCAACTCCAGAAACAAAAACCGTCAATATCAAAACCGATACAATCAATAAATAAATCCTCTTATCCATCCTTTATCCTAAGCAAAGGTGTTTAAAAATTTGTCGTCGGCTATCTCGTCATTATCTCAATGCCATCCCGATGTTTCAAAGCGTGGTCTTTCCCGACGGGCTGTTTCGTTCTCACATCAACCGCCTTTATGAAATTGTCTCCAATATCCGTGTGAAGATGATATGCAAAGTCTAATGCTGTTGAGCCCGAAGGAAGAAGAAAGCAATCTGGGAGAATATTGCCCTTGCTGTCTGCTAATTTTGAACCCGCAGGGAAAATGGCCATATAATGTAGCAAATCAAAAACGGACTTATCCAGAATTTCTTGAACTCCAGTAGAGCCGAATTTATCGAGGACGTTTTCCTGAATTGATTTTAACGCTTTCTTTTGATTTTCATTCAACTTATCCTCGTGCATTTTAAAGGAGGATTCGCCTTGCACATAGTCTATCATTCCAGCATCCGTAGCTTGTCTTAGCGATAACTCAGCGTCGGCAGAACACGGAATTATTTGCATATCCGGAAATTCTAATTCTAATTTTTCCAAATTTTTTTCTGCATTTGGCTTGTCTATTTTATTGGCTGCGATTAACATTGGTTTTGTAATTTTTCTCAGCGTTTTTGTGAAATTAGCTAAATCTTGTTTTGCCCACGATGCGGGATTTTCAGGGTTTAGTTTTAGTTTTATCAAAACTGATTTTACATCTTGTTCAGAAACCCTAAGCCCTGAAAATTGCTTAGCAACAGATTTTGCGAAATCCTGTTTCGTGCTTTGAATTGTCCGAGAAAATTTATCCCAAACTCTTTCAAATATTCCAGCATACCACTTGTCAAGTTCATTTTCTAACATTCTAACATCCAATATAGGATCGCCATCGCCTTCTTTGCCCTCTGTGTCCGTTGTTCCTGAAATATCTACAATTTGTATAAACATATCCGCTTGTCTCAGATCGTCAAGAAATTTATTTCCTAAACCCTTGCCTTCGGACGCTCCCTCAACCAGCCCAGCGACATCCATTATTTCTACTGGGACAAATCTGGTTTCGCCAGTGCAAAAACCCGTCCGTGGGTTACACCTGACACCGAGCTCCTTGCATAATGCCTCAACTCTAACATACCCAATACCGTGATTTGCCTTTATCGTTGCGAATGGATAAGATGCAATAAGAACGTCTGACAGCGTCGCTGATTTGAAGAATGTTGATTTCCCGCACGATGGTTTCCCGACTAATCCTAATAACATAGAACCTGAAAGATTGGGAGGTTTTTAAGTTTTAACAGGATTACCTTTTCAATTCGTTTATTGGGATAGTGATTTTTACTCCAAATACTGCGGAATTGGCAAGAATCTCTTCCTTCCCCATGTATCCAAATCTGGGACATTCCATATAGACGGCATTCATTCTTGGAGAATTATATAATTCTAATTTTCCACCCAACACTGTAACTATTCTTTCTATCGATGGAAGCCCAATTCCTCTTGATTCTCCAGCAATATTCCTAAGCCGTTCCGTCCCAGCATACCTATTTTCTTCAATTATTTCCAAATTCTTTTCAGTTTTTCTAATACCCAGTTTTATTCTTGTTTTCTCCTGTGCATGATTCATCCCACCACCAACGAGATTTTCTATTATCGAGCCCATGGCCGCCCTATGTGCATATATCCTTGGAGAACTTCCTGCTTCTGTATTATATTTAAGTTGTAATCCCACTTTAGCTCTCTCCAAAAACCCTTCTATTCCTTTTACATAAGTTCTGGCTACTTCTGCAATCTCTACATTTTCAGAGTATCGTCGTAGTTCCTCTCTCGATATATCGACTAAATCTAAAAGCCCCACCCTCTCGTTCGCCGTTTTTGCACTATTATATATTACAGAAATTCGCTTGTCTCTCTTGGTCTCAGATAATCGGCTCCATCTTTTTGGGTTTGAGAATCCTTCTATCGATGATAACGGACTTCTCATATCATGTCGAAAAAGCCTTATTACAGATTGTTGGTTTTGTATTTTCTCTTGAAATCCTCTTATTGCTTCAGCCACCATTGGGTCCTTTTCTTTATACTTCTCAATAAGCTCAGTGTAGTCTATATCTTGTTGCTTTGTCATAGTAATAACAGATTTTAGTGTGTTTTAAATCTTACGGTGCAGAAGGAGAAGGTTTTTATATCTTTTTTATTGGGTATGTTTGAGAGCCTATAGCTCAGTCTGGTTAGAGCGCTAGTCTTATATGACAGCAGTCCTTAGGGATTGGAGCTTTCGTCTAAGAAAGCTAGAGGTCCGGGGTTCAAATCCCCGTAGGCTCAGAA
>CAYRXX010000063.1:0-2702 GCA_964428375.1 Candidatus Woesearchaeota archaeon | reverse complement strand
ATAGAATGCCAGGTTTCGGCCCTGATGATGGGGGTTCGATTCCCTCCGAGCTCGTATCGAACCCTTGGGTTTGAAGAAAATATCATTTTTTTCAGGAGATTTATCTCCGTTCCGAGTGTCTCTGACACGAAGGCGATTCCCTCCGAGCTCGTATCGAACCCTTGGGTTTGAAGAAAATATCATTTTTTTCAGGAGATTTATCTCCGTTCCGAGTGTCTCTGACACGAAGGCGATTCCCTCCGAGCTCGTTAGAAACCCCATCGGATGGGGGCGAAAATCTTTGCTCGAATTTTTCAACAAATTAAAAATATAATTGAAAAATTTTAGAGTGAAGTTTGAGTAGATTCCCTCCGAGCTCGTATCGAACCCTTGGGTTTGAAGAAAATATCATTTTTTTCAGGAGATTTATCTCCGTTCCGAGTGTCTCTGACACGAAGGCGATTCCCTCCGAGCTCGTTAGAAACCCCGCCGAAATCAATCTTCAAAAACCCTTTTCATCACACTGTTCCTCTTCTCTGCACCCAAACACTTCTGACAAATCTTCGAACCATCCAACGCTTCTCCAAAATACCTCTCAGCCGCCAACCCATGACACCTCAAACACGCCCGAAGACAGGACGCACATCTCTCTTCCCCAGACACGCAATCTTTTCTTATGTGGTCGCTACAAACATATTTCCCACACCCAATACACATCACCGAGCAACTATTACATAATTTTTTCCCACAAAGCGAACACGCCCTTGTCAAACATTTCTTACAAAATTCCTTCCCACACTCTCCGCACTTCTCAAGACAATCGTCACAACTAATATGCCCAGAAGAGCACAAATTCAATTGGGTTATTTTCTTCCCACAAGATTCACATTTTAAGTCGCTTATTTTTTTAGTCAGCGGGTCGTAGGTCATCTTAACGAGTTTCATCGACGAGCCTTTTTTTAAAAAGAGGTCAAAATTAAAAATGGGATAATAAATCACCGTCGTGTTTGCCAATTTGTTATCAATATTCAAGCTATGTTTTTGCATCACGTCATTAATCGTAAATTTCTGCTCTCGTAAGATTTTATCACGCGAATCATCCTTCCCGATCTTCACAAGCTCCTTCCTCAACCTGCCCACACGAGCCTTCAGATTTTCCACATCTTTTTCTTCCGCGCTTTGCAATGCAATTTCCGTCTCATCGATTTTCTTAATAGTTTCCGACAACTCGCCCCCAAGTTCTTTTAGTAAGTTCTCATAATGTCCCCGAACCCGAGCAACCTCTTTCTCTGCCTTTTCTCCGAGGCTGTTCCCAATTTCTTGCGTTTTTTCATCCAACAAACCCTTCAGTTTTTCCTTTGCGATTTTATAATCCTTTTCAATATGCGAGGACATAGCATCTTCCCGCCGACCTTCCAAAATACGATAACCCGCCAAATTCCCGCTCACGATTTTTCCATCATGGACATAGATTTCATTTACAACTTGCTCCGCCTCATTCATATAATTAAATGTCGTCATAAAAGTGAAACGTGAGAAAAAATTATTCTTATGTTTCTTTACTAAATTATTAATCTCGCAATTTTTAAAACTAACGGACTTAGAAATTTCCTTCTCAATATCGACATCAAAGTCTATTTTTAATAAAGTAGTTTTACCAGCACCGTCGAGGAATTTCGTCATTGTTGTTAATAATGCACTTCCCCGTCCGATGAATTCGCAACCTTCAACCTCAGCATCAAAACTAATCCTATACGGCGATGGTTTTCCAAACAAATCTTCAAAACTTTTCGGAGCATTCTCAACGACAAGAATTGATATTTTTCCCTCATCATTATTTTCCCACCGAGTTTGACATTTCAAATTTTTGAAAAACTCCTCGCTGAATTTCCGAATTTGCTCCATACATGGGAATTAAAAAACTAGTTTAAGAATATTATTGTGGTCGAATTAAAATATTTCGTGCAATACTCAACTTCCACAAACACTCACGCCATATTGCAATGAATCGTTGTCGAATAGGCAAACGTTTAATGTGTCTTCTTATGCCTTGGTTTCAAATCAAAGAAATTTATTAATTTAATATTATTTTTATCTAATATCTTATCCAACTCTTTAATATTCCAAACATCGTTTTCTCTTTCTTTATTAAAACTACTTTTAGAATTTGGGTCGTATATGCCAGGATGGAAGAGTATCTCATAAGTTTTATTATCTTCTAAAGATTCTATCCATGATTTTATTTCCTCAAAACTTTTCCGCATTGTTGAGAACGCCTCTCCGTCGGTTGTAAGAACCCCAATTGTATTAATACCATTACTTCTACAAGCCAAATTATTTTTTTTACAAAAGTTTTGTATCGCTGGATAAGAATCTTCGATATATGCCCATTTATGTAAGTCTATATGACTGGGATTAAAACTAAACAATTTTTTAAACTTTTCAAACTGACTGTTTATTTCATTTCTGAAATTAGTATTTTCAAATTCTAAATGGAGCCCGACGCTGATGTCCCTCGTTTCAGATAATTGTATTAATTCTGCTATTTGTTTATCCTGACTACTATCAACCCAATTAACCATTACGGTTGTAGATGTCACCAACCCCTCATTTATCAATTTAAGTATTTCCTCGTTAAATATTCTACTATAACCAAAATCATCTGCGTTTATAATTAAACTTTTCATAATATCATCACCCGCATAGTCTTTAAAAAATTACCG
>CAYRXX010000062.1:0-2788 GCA_964428375.1 Candidatus Woesearchaeota archaeon | reverse complement strand
AGTAGGGAGCGAAAATCTTTGCTCCTCGAAGAGGTTCTCGTGCCAAGGGGTGGTGCGAATTTTTTAAAACTTAAAGATATAATTGAAAAAATTTAGAATGAAGTTCGAGCAGATTTATCCCAGCTCAGATAAATACTTTTATAAATAAAGGATATCTTCTCTATCTATGAATATGGGAAAGAGGGGTGCGATTGAATTGTCCATTGGGACTATTGTTATTATTGTTCTTGCGATGTCTATGCTTATTCTTGGAATGATTTTGATTAAGAATATTTTTAGTGGTGCATCGAATAATGTTTTGCAGATGAATAATAAAGTAAAAGATCAAATTAATAAGTTATTTGTCGAGGATAAAAGAACTGTTGTCTATCTTCCGAACCAGATTGCGAAAATTAAGCAAAATAAAGAATGGGGCATTGCTTTTGGTGTTAAAAATTTGCAAAAAGGGACTGCCGAGGCTGGGAAATTTGCTTACAGTGTTGTTGTTAGCGACCCGGATGTAAAGACAAAATGTGGAGTGGGGGAGAGAGATGTTGAGTCTTGGGTTAAGACGGGGCGGAGTGATTCTATGACAATTGCTCCTGGACAAAGTTATTATGGAGTTGTGAGATTTTTGATTCCCGAGGGTGCGCCACTTTGTACCGTTAGGTTTCATCTTGATGTTACAAAAGATAGCAAACCATACGCCACAGACTTTTTTGATGTTGAAGTTTTGGCATAGTTTTATTAATTATTGTTTGTTTTTGTGGTTATGAAAATCTTGGCGATTGGCGATTTCCACGGCAAGTTTCCTTTGAGGTTGAAGAGGTTGGCAAAAGAGGTGGATTTAATTGTCAGCGTCGGAGATTATTCGCCGTGGAGATTCAAAAAGATATTTTTTAAGCATTGTTATAGAAAAGATATGGAGATTTGGGAGGTTGTCGGAAAAAGGAAATATAAAAACGGCTTTTTGAAGGATTTGAAAATCGGAGAAACTATCTTGAAATTTTTTGGTTCTATCAAAACTCCTGTAGTTACAGTTGTTGGGAATTATGACGGGCATCAGGTAAATGATTCGTATAGCAATTATAAGAGTAAAGTTAGTTGGCAAAATCATGATTTTTTTAATGACGCTATAAAAAAATATCCACATATAAAGAGGATAGATTATCGTGCAATTAGAATTGGTGAAATGATTTTGATTGGGGCTTATGGTGCTTCTAGCCCAGGTGAGGTTAAAAGTAAGGCATATAGAAGATATAGAAAAAAATTAGACAGTCTGTTTAAAAAATACAGGAAAGAAAACAAGAAGGGGAAAGTCATTTTTGTTAGTCATAATGTTCCGTATGATACCCGGCTTGATAAAATTTCAGATGATGGTGCCCCATCAATTGTTAGAGGAAAGCATTATGGTTCAAAAATGATTAGAAGGATTATCGATAGGTATCAACCTGTTTTAGCGATTGGCGGTCATATGCACGAGAATCAAGGGAAGTCCAAACTTGGTAAGACTATCATAATAAATACTGGTGCAGCGATGGATGGGAAGTGTGCGGTTATCTATTTCGATGAGAAAATCGGAAAAGTTAAGAAGGTTGAATTTATTAATTGAGTATGATAAAACTTTACAACACACTCTCCAGAAAAAAAGAAGAATTCAAGCCAATTAAAAAAGGCGAAGTAAAAATTTACACGTGCGGGCCGACCGTTTATTGGTTTGCTCACGCTGGGAATTTCAGGGCTTACGTTTTTGCAGATGTTTTGAAGCGAGTTTTGATGTATAACGGGTTTAAGGTTAAGCACATAATTAATATAACTGATGTCGGGCATTTGACTTCGGACGCTGATTCTGGCGAAGATAAAATTGAGAAAACAGCGATGGCGGAAGGGAAGACAGCGTCGGAAATTAGTCACTTTTATGCTGATGCGTTTAAGAAAGATTTTAGGAAATTAAATTTAATTGAACCGTTCAAATGGGTGTGGGCAACGAAGCATATCAAAGAGCAAATTGAGATGATTGTTAAGTTGGAAGAAAAAGGTTTTACATATAAAACCAGCGACGGAGTTTATTTTGACACTTCAAAGTTTAAAGATTATGGGAAACTTTCACATAAAAACATAGAGGGACTTGAGGCAGGAAAAAGAGTTTCCTTGGGGGAGAAGAAAAATATAACGGATTTCGCATTATGGAAGTTTAGCGGTGAGGTTGGTAAGAGGCAACAAGAATGGGATTCCCCGTGGGGAGTTGGTTTCCCAGGTTGGCATATTGAATGCTCGGCGATGGCTACTAAATATCTCGGGACGCATTTTGATATCCACACTGGAGGCGAAGACCATATTCCGGTTCATCACGAGAATGAAATTGCACAAAGTGAGTGCTCTATCGGCGATGGCAAATGGGTGAATTATTGGATGCACGTTGCTTTTTTGAATATTAGAGGAGGGAAAATGTCTAAGTCGTCTGGCTCGGTTAAAACGATTTCTGACTTGGAAGTCGACGGTGTTTCTCCGATGGCTTATCGGTATTTTACTTTTACTGCCCATTATAGAAAGCCTCTAACTTGGAGCGACGAGGCGATTGCGTCGGCGGTGAGCTCGTATAGGAAGATGAAAAATATTGTTGGCGATATTGAGGATGATGGGGGTTTGAATGAAGAGTATTTGGTTAAGTTTCGTGAGAGGATTAATGATGATTTGGATATGCCTGGTGCGATTGCGGTTTTATGGAAGTTGCTTAGAGATGATGTTAAAGGGAAGGTTGGGGCTGTGAAAAAGATGGATGAGGTTTTGGGATTGAGGTTGTTTGAGA
>CAYRXX010000061.1:0-2859 GCA_964428375.1 Candidatus Woesearchaeota archaeon | reverse complement strand
ACACTCGGACACTGA
The DNA here is from genome assembly GCA_964428375.1 of Candidatus Woesearchaeota archaeon. Taxonomy (GTDB): domain Archaea; phylum Nanobdellota; class Nanobdellia; order Pacearchaeales; family GW2011-AR1; genus JAGVXH01. The sequence continues at coordinate 2,844 of CAYRXX010000061.1, read as the reverse complement.
GAAACTCAGATGCAATGATTCACAAAGCTCACATCGCATAATGGTATTGCACCGCTCTGCTAAGGCGGACCCTTCGGGGTACCCCGGTTCGATTCCGGGTGTGAGCGTTCTTTGAACTTCCCGGAATGAACCGGCCCGGTTTCCCACGGGATAACTCTACTCACTTCGTTCGTGAGCCTCGATACGGGTGTGAGCGTTCTTTGAACTTCCCGGAATGAACCGGCCCGGTTTCCCACGGGATAACTCTACTCACTTCGTTCGTGAGCCTCGATACGGGTGTGAGCGTTCTTTGAACTTCCGAAAAAGAAAGTTGAGTATTAAGCGAGTTATTCTCGGGATCTGGTATAATAATTTTTATAAGGGGAGCCATAATGAACTCTTATGGACAATAACGATAACTTTGATTATTATAATATCTGGCATGAAAAGGAATACGTAGATATTCCCAAAAGGATAATTCCCCACCTTGAAGAAATGTTGGCAGATTTGCAAAATAATTATTTAGAAGTTTGTTTAGTTCCCGATAGAGATACGGAAAGGTATGAAAATAACGGATGTCAGATTAGAACCACTTCTACCCAAAATGTCCAATGGTATAGGGAGCTATGCAAGATGCATCCAAAACCCGAATATAAAAAAGGGAAAAATGGTAAATTAATTAGACGACGTTTTAGAAAAAAGCAGGAAACTAACTTGAAAAAGATGGATGTAGTCCGTATCATAAAACGAATGATAAAAAACAAGAAATCAAAATCTCAAGATGCGCCATATTTATTAGAAGTAGCCGAACAATACATGGAGACATATTTACAGAATGAAAAAGATTTGACAGACTTTCTAGAATATGAGTTAACCTTTCCTGTTGATGGCTGGGATGATGAAAATCCTCCGTTCTAACAATATAAAGCAATTTCAGAAACCTTAAAAAGCTAATTTGCGGGAAATATGGATGGATGAAAAAATTGATATTTCAAAACTTGACACAATAAACGTAGGTATCGTCGGGCATATTGATCACGGGAAGACAACTCTTTTGCAGAAACTTTCTGGAAAATGGGCAGATACTCATTCCGAAGAGTTGAAGCGTGGGATTACTATAAAGTTAGGTTATGCCGATGCCATAATTAGAGAAGAAGGAGGCACCCTTACTGTGGATAGAGCATCCACGGGGAAACCTATTCGGTATATTACTTTTGTAGATGCCCCGGGACACGAGATGTTAATGGCAACAATGCTTTCTGGTGCCGCGATTATGGACGCTGCGATACTCGTCGTTGCTGCTAATGAGGGAATTAAACCTCAGACTCGTGAGCATCTTGTAGCATTAAAGGCAAAAAAAATAAAAAAAATAATAATCGTTCAAAATAAAATTGACCTTGTTTCAAAAGAAAAGGCGATAGAGAATTATCGAGATATAAAAAAATTTGTTAAAGGAACTGTGGCAGAGGACGCCGTGATTATTCCGGTTTCAGCGATACAGGAGGTAAATATAGATAAGATTTTGCAAGAGTTGGTTGGTATTAAAATAGGAAAACCGTCGTCTGACGACACTCCTCTTTTTTTAATAGCACGAAGTTTTGATATTAATAAACCTGGAACAGCAATCGACAAACTCCATGGGGGAATTCTTGGAGGTGCATTAAAGGTTGGGACATTAAAAATTGGAGATAAAATAGAGATTAAGCCTGGTTATTCTTATAAGAAAAACAACACTTATTATTATAAAACTGTCAAATCGAAAATTGTTTCAATGCAAAAGGGAGAGTATAAAATAAATCAAGCTTTCCCGGGTGGTTCGTTAGCAATAGAGACAGAGTTAGATCCGTCGCTAACAAAGGTAGATGCTCTTTCTGGCTCTGTAGCGTCAAAGGAGGGGTTTTTACCAGAGATAACTGAAAATATAAGGGTAAAATATACGCTTTTTGAAGAGGTTCTTGGTAGCGGGAAAAATGAAGAAGTCAAAGGGCTTAAGCCCAATGAGATGTTAATGTTGAGTCTAAACACTTCCACTACAGTAGGGCAAGTTTCAAAGACTTTCGAGGACGCGGTTGAGCTTTCATTGAAGATTCCAGTTGTCCCACTTACGGGGGAATCTATAGGAATTGCTAGGAATATAGATGGGCATTGGCGATTAATCGGGTTCGGGGAAATAGAGTAAGTTATTTAAATATCCAATATCTATATCTTTATGGAAAAAGCTTCTGAGGACATAATTTCGTTGAAAGAGGAAGGAAAAAGGCGAGATGAAGATTCTTTAATTACCCAGAAAAATACTGTCAAAAAAATAATCCCAAATTATCGGTACATAAAACAGGAAAGTGTAATTCAGACCATAAGAAAATTTGTTCCAAGAGAATTCGTTCCCACAAACAAGATGGCTGTTGTTCTGGGAATTATATTTTTAGCAGTTGTAGTTTTGGCACTTGTTCAATTCCCTTTTGATCAACTTCTTTCTGGAAATCCGGATGTAGTAGTTCGTGTTGGCTACCCCTATCCGTTTTTAGAACTTGGCGTGCTGAATATGGGGACGTCTCCCGTTCGTGTTAAAAATTCTATTATTGATATAATTCTCTATGTCCTTCTATCCTATGCTGTAGATGTTCTTCTTAATTTTATAATGAATATTAGGCTGGTGAAATCCGAGGAGGAGAAAAAGGAAATTCCAGAGATATTCAAAAAACCTAATCCTAATGTATCAGACGCTATTACTAAAAAGATTTTTTCTGCGGCGTAAATTTAAAAAGTTGGGTGGGCTTGTTTTTTGATGAAAAGGCTCTTTATTTTTGCTTCCTTGCTTCTGTTCGTGGGGTTTGCCTCCGCACTTTCTGCCCCAACAAACCTAAC
>CAYRXX010000060.1:0-2939 GCA_964428375.1 Candidatus Woesearchaeota archaeon | reverse complement strand
CATATTTTAGAACCTGAAAAAACAAATACGCTTCTTCAAAGTAAGAGATATAATCAGCGACGGTATTTCTCGTTAATCCGAAGCCAAGGGAACTCATTTTATTCGAAAGCCGAGAGTATGAGACCTCTTTTGAGTTTGATTCAAAAACGAAACTCGCCAAGACTTGCAGTTTTTTTACATTAGAAATTCCATATCTTTCGATTACGTCCCTGAATATCATTGAATTATAATATTCCTGAAGAATTTCCCCAGCATTGACGCTCTGGTTTATGGAAACAAACGGGTAACCACCGTCCATTAAATATTTTCTAAATACCCTTTTAATCTTAAGGCGATTTTTATAAACATCAGTCTTCTTGCCAGCGGTTATTCCCCTAAGCCTCAGAAATTCCCCAAAACTAAACGGGAGAATTTCAATATTATAAATACGCCCTCGTAGGCTTGTTGAAATCTCACGGCTTAACAATTTCGACGACGAGCCCGTTAGAATAATTCTAAAATTCTTTTTTGTGTCATAAATACGACGCACCCAATTTGCCCAATTTGCAACATTTTGAATTTCGTCAAAAAAAAGATAAATCTTTCTAGATGCTTTTGGATTATAGATTTCCAAATATTTATCAAGAAGCTTACTCAAATCATTAGCATCTGCCCCAATTAGCCGTTCGTCCTCAAAGTTGATATATAAAAAATTAGTGTCTGGAATACCCGATTTTAATAAATCCTTTATCATTTGAAAGCAGAAATACGTTTTTCCAGATCTCCTCGGTCCAGTTACCGTCGTGATTAAATCGTTTTTGAGATTAAAACCCTTATCTCTCTCAAACAATTCTGGCAAATCAAAAGACTTCCATTCCAACAATATCTTTTCATAATTCATAATTCAACATAAAAAACAAACTATTTAAACCTTTTTATCTGCAATGTCTATTTAACAAAATCTAAAATACCTGCAATGTCTATTTAACAAATTTAAGATGCTGATTCCAACACCCACTTCCAAGCAGGCACAACCCTAATCCTCAAACCGTCCCGAACAATCTCGTCCTCGTCCTCATAAGTCACAATCAGCCCCTTTTTCAGCCCGAACTTCTTCATCGCCTCAACCAAACCACCAACCTCTCGCTCCATATTATCGTCGGTAAGTTCGTAACAAACCTGAACAGCGTCGGTAATCTTGTTTTTTTCCTGAATAACGAAGTCGCACTCGCCCTTCTCTTGGAAATAAAACAATTTTTTGTCTCGTCTTTTTAGTTCTATAAATACCTGATTTTCTAACATTTTCCCCAAATCTTTTGAGAATGAAATAGAATTAACATTTGAGAGTCCGTTATCTATAGAGTATATTTTTTTGGGTGCCACTGCCTGTTTTTTTAATGAGTAGTCAAATTTCGGCAGAGTAAAAACAAGATAGGAGTCTTCCAAATACGATATAAAATCAATTACAGTCTGCGTCGAGGGGATTTGAACGATTTTTTTCAGAGAATTATATGAAAATTCTTTCCCGACATTTGTTATGAGGTAATTTATTAATTTATTCAAATTTTGTACGTTTTTTATTCTATGCCGAATCGCCACATCCCGAATCGCCACATCCTTCAAAAGTTCGTGGAGTATTTCGTCTTTCGCATCTCTTAAATATTCTGGGAAACCGCCTTCTTTAAAATACTTCGAATAGGATTTTAACCCAGATTTGAGTTTTTTGAATACCAAGAATTCCTTATACGAAAAAGGGAAGAGTTCCGTCGTTAAGTGTCTTCCTGTTAATTTCGTTCCGAGTTCTTTTGAAAGCATTGAAGCGTTTGAACCAGTCAGAGCAACCTTATTTTTATTATCAACCAAAAACCTAACGTATTTTTCCCATTCGGGAATTTCCTGAATTTCATCAAAAAAATAAGATCCGCCAGACCCGAATAACTCTTTAAAAATCTCGTCCGCCACCATAAAATGCCTAAGTTCAAACCCTTGTAATCTCGGATCGCTGAGGTTGAGATAATAAGTTTTTCTTTCTTTTCTCATCATCTCTATCAAGAGCGTGCTTTTCCCACATCTCCGAATCCCAGAAATTATTCTTGCAAACGACTTCGTTAAAGACACGTTTTGCAATTTTTCCCTATCTATAAAATCTGGGTTTATTTTTACCTTCTTATTTTGGAGTTCAATTACTCCTTTCAGTTTTGCCCGTGTTATCATTTATTTACTATAAGAAGATATATTATAAATGTTTCCATTGGCAAAAGAAGGTATTGTCTATCAGCAAAAGAAGCATTGTTTTGCTTACCGTGGAAATTTGTCCAGAGACTTTAAGGATAATGGAAAACATAATCCAAAATTAGCAAACAGACACAACCCTAATCCTCAATCACTCTCCTCGCAATCTCCCTCGTCAAAACCCTACTCCCATTTATCTCCAACCCCTCTTTAAATTTCTCAGCCAAAAGTCGCACTTCGTCAGACAAAGATTTTTCAATCAAAGAAAACACCCCCTCCTCAACTCTCTTTATTCCCCCATTTTTCATAAGCTCACGCAACCCCTTTTGCTTAATTAATGTGTTAATCGCTTTGTTGTTTTTTCTCATGTTATCCTAATCTATTAATACAAAATATTTCTTGAATTTAACTTTATTATTTAAGAAAAACCTCTCAAAAACTGACTCCGAAAATACGGGGCAGAAAAATACCTGGTTAGTGAGCCATTCCTCGCCCTTTTCCGAAACCAATCCTGCCTCGTTTCGTTTTCCCCTTAGAAAATTTACAACTCTAACTTTCTCCGATGAAGTTAAAACAGCGACGACACATTAAGATAGATTTCTTCATGTTATACTTAGTTTTTATAAACATTTCATTTAAAATCCTCCCAATAATGACAATACTTGAAAGAAATCACCTATTAAGACATCCGAAGGTTCCATCTAAGCTTATAATATGAGAGATTCCCC
>CAYRXX010000059.1:0-3041 GCA_964428375.1 Candidatus Woesearchaeota archaeon | reverse complement strand
TGTAGATGTCAGACTGATTATAAATGCGCAGACAGGGACTCGAACCCTGGTCAACTGGTTGGAAGCCAGTTATTCTACCACTAAACTATCCACGCAATCACGAAATAATTTCTAAACATCTTTGACGTTCCTTTAAATTATCCACGATGAAATACAGACTAATTCTTCGGTTTTAAACTTTTTGTTTTTATTCCCGCAAACTTTAAAACCCCAATTTCCATAAATACCATGTGACATTCGCAAAAAAATACGACGCTAATTACAAGAAGCTTCTGCTTTTCCCAATCATAGTCCTTACTCTGTCGCTTATCTATCTCTCTTTTTTTTATGTTCAAACAGGGTCCATAATTCATAAGGACATTAGCCTTACTGGGGGAACATCTATTACAATCAAGACTCAGGTTCATGCGGCAACCCTAAAAACGTATCTTTCTAAAACCATGCAAGATTTTCAAATAAAGACCATTACTGACAATACTGGTTCTCAGCTTCAACTTATAATAATATCCAAAAATGCAGACGCTACAAAATTAAAGTCCTCGCTAGAAAGGTTTTTAGGGTATAAATTAACGTCGCAAAATTCTTCCATACAAACCACATCAGCCTCTCTGTCTGCTGACTTTTATAAGCAATTACTTATTGCTGTTCTTCTTGCTTTCTTTTGGATGTCTGCTGTTGTCTTTATTATTTTTTCAAAGGGCAAAAAAACAAAGGCATTAGTTATTTTATTAAATATTCTCTTCGGGTTTTTCCTTGGAGATTTTTTCTTCAAATTTAATCCAATCGTCTCTGGAATAATTTTAGTTGTTTTCTTGTTTTATTTGATGAGTATTTACATTAAAAAATCTGTTCCGGCGTTCGCGGTAATACTTTCTGCCTTCGCTGATATTGTTATGACACTTGCAATTGTAGATCTGGTTGGAATGAAAATCTCGACTGCTGGAATTGTTGCCTTCCTAATGTTAATTGGATATTCTGTAGATACTGATATTTTATTGACGACAAGATTGCTAAAAAGAAAAAAGAGCGTGAATGCGTCTTTATTTGATGCGTTTAAAACTGGCACGACAATGACCATGACTTCTATCGCTGCTATTGCGGCTGCTTTAATTGTGGTTTATTCCTTTGAATCGGTTTTAAATCAGATTTTCATAATTTTACTAATAGGATTGTTTATGGATCTTTTTAATACGTGGGTTACAAATGCTTCAATGATTAAATGGTATGTGGAGAGGAAAAAGTGATGGAAGTAGAGAATAGGCGAGGTGTTTTTGGATGAAAATAACATTTAGAATATGGTTACTTATTATTGTAGTAGCTTTGTCTTTGATTTCCGTTTTAGGAATTCCTCCGCAGTTTTTGCAGAATGGACTTACCGTTAAATCAGTAACTATGAACTCCACAATCTATAACGATGGGTTGAGAGCAGGCATGATTATTAAGTCTGTCAATGGAAAGAAAATTTCCTCGATGAAAGATTATGAAAGTGCAATGTCCCCCGTTAGAAGTCTGTCTGGAAACCAAACATTGAGAATAGATATTAAGACTGCGAATAGAGATTTTGTAAATCTCTACACGAGCAACATAACAAAAGCTATCGCTCTTTCATCTCTTTCGTCTACAAAAATAAAGACGGGACTTGACCTCACTGGAGGAGCGAGAGCATTTGTTAATGCCAGTGTGCCTTTGGATGATTCTCAAATGGATGATTTAATTGCTGTTTCAGAACAAAGACTGAATGTTTATGGCTTATCTGATGCTAAATTCTTTAAGATAAAAACATCTGATGGGCAGAATCTGATGGAGATAGAAATTGCTGGGGCGACACCAGATGATTTGAAAGACTTAATAACAAAACAGGGACACTTCGAGGCCAAGATAGGAAATCAAACGGTTTTTGTGGGGGGGCATAAGGATATAACGCATGTGGGAAGAACTGGACAGAGTGCAGTAATCACAGATTGCAATCCAACAAAGGCAGGTGGAGAATATTGTAATTTTCGGTTTACAATCTTTTTATCGGAAGCAGCCGCACAACGTCAAGCAGATTTAACTGGCAACTTATCAATAAATGGTTCTTACTTGAGTAAAAAATTAGACCTTTATACCGACGGCAAATTGATAGACTCTCTTAATATTGGGACATCTCTTCGTGGTGCCGTAGAAACACAAATTTCTATTTCTGGTTCTGGGAAAGGTGCAAACCAAAAAGAAGCTTTGGCGAATGCAAAAAAGAATATGAAAAAATTACAAACTATCCTGATTACGGGTTCGTTGCCATATAAACTTCATATTTTAAAAATGGATACAATTTCTCCAAATTTAGGTAAACAATTTATTAGGCAAATTATATTGGGCGGGATATTTGCGTTTTTGGCAGTTTCTATTGTTGTGTTTGTAAGATACCGAAAAATGAAAGTGTCTTTGGCAATGATCATGACGTCGTCGTCGGAAATTTTAATTATTCTTGGGGTTGCATGTTTGATTGGGTGGAATCTCGACTTGCCGTCTATTGCTGGTATCATTGCATCAATAGGAACTGGGCTCGACGACCAAATTGTAATTTTGGATGAAGCTAAATATAAATATGGCTCCATAATCCAACGAATAAAGAATGCTCTTTTTATAATCGTCACGTCTTTCGCCACTACATTTGTTGCGATGTTGCCATTAACTGGAACTTTAGGATTTATGGGAATTACTGCTGCGGGTGCTGGACTTCTAAAGGGATTCGCAATTACTACAATTATTGGAATTACGGCTGGTGTTTTCATTGCAAGACCTGCATTCGCTGATATTGTAAAACAGATAGAGAATTGAGAAAAAAACGGGACTGATTGAGAGGTGTTTGTGTTCGGGCTTGCTAAGTGGTGGATGGTTTGGGTTGATGGGCTGTTTTTTCTCTGATATGTAGAGTGGTTTTAAAATAGCTATTTTATGTCTTGATGGGACGTTGTGGAAATGCCACCAGATGCTTGGATGCAAGACAATGAGGGAATGCCTTCGCTGTTCATAATTTGCATTTCAGAAAAATATTTTGG
>CAYRXX010000058.1:0-3278 GCA_964428375.1 Candidatus Woesearchaeota archaeon | reverse complement strand
TTCTGCTTCGTTCATGAGAGAAGAAGGGAATTGGTGTTTTTAAAGAATTTGGGGGATATTTTTTTTATGGATATTGCACTTTCGGACTCCACCCTCACCATCGCATAACAGTAATTAAGAGAGGTCTTTGTAGAACTTTCTTAAGTCGATTTCGTGAACTTCGCTTAATTCTGATGTCATATCTAATTCAGAATTCGTGATAAAAAGTAGAAAGCGAAGGGTTTTATTTGCTCATAGACCAATTAAATAACCAACCCCATATCCGACAGCAGCAGCAATTCCTGATTTTAATGTATTTTTTCCTGCTTCTTTTGCCACAACTTCATTAAAAAACATTTCTTCTAATTGTGGGATTTGTCTTTTCCGAAAATGTCTTCCTATTAACATGGGACTAAAGGTTATTCCTGCAGCAAAAACTGTTGGAGCATAAGTTGCAATTTGCCCGGTTGTGCCAACATCTATTCCTTGAGCATTATTATAACCCACATATGCTCCTGCCAATAACGGAACTATTTCATAGGGTATCCCCCTGTTATTCATTGACAATATAGTTAAGCCCATATCTAAAGTTAGTAATTGATTATTTATAAATATTTTGACTTCATTGGCTCTGTCGAACACAAAACCTTAAAACCAATTACATCATCTAATTCTGTGGCAAAAGAGAGAGTTGCGATTTTTATTGACGGGAGCAATCTTTATAATAATTTAAAGAGGTATAATATAAAAACCAAATTTGAAGAAATAATAAAGAAGGTAGAAACACGGCGAGAAATTGTAGATATTTTTTACTACACCGCATTATTGGATAAAGCAATTAATGAAGACGGATATAAAAGGCATAAAAGATTTTTAGATAAAATAAAGAAAATTCCAAATTTTAATGTCGTTCTTTGCAATTTGAGAAAAATGACTTTAAAAAATGGTCCTGTCGATTTTGCAATAAAGGGTGATGATGTTTATTTGGCAACAGATTTAATCAAGGGCTCTTATGAAAATTTGTATGATGTTGCAATAATAATTTCTGGGGATGCTGATTTCATTCCAGCTATAAGGCTTGTTCAAAAAACACTAAAAAGGTTATCAACGCGTTCTTCCCAAAAAGTTCATCTTACCGATTAAGAAATTGTTGTGACGGTTCAATTAATTTAAGAAAATCATTATCATAAAAAAAGAAGTCCCGATATAGCGAACTATATGGGACAGTTATTAGTAATATAACATTGTTAATCTTTAAAAATCCTTCGGTTGCTTGGGCCTTGCGTATAAACCCCTACCCCAACATTTCAAAATAACCAGCCCTCCTAAAATTATGAAAAAAGAGGATTTCATGCGTGCAGCAATTAAAGACGAAAAAAAGAACAGACATTATTTTGGAGCTATGATTATTTATTTTCAGAGTTTTGCTAATTCTTTGGCAGGGGAAGTGAAGAGCAAATTTATCCTCACAAGACATTGCTCTGTCCAGAATTCGATTACATTCCAGTTACATTAAAATTAACCTAAAACCCCCCTACACCACGCAGGATTAGAGTTTTTCTAAAAAAACATCACCACAGTTACATTGCGGTTACATTAAGCCCAAATTGGCAGATACTTCTTAGTTCCCCTGTCTCTCTTTATGTCCCTTGAATCAATAGCATCTCTGATAACCCTTGATACCATCGGATAATTTTTCTTATCAATCTTAAATCTATTCCTTAAGGTTTCGTTAGTCATTTCTTTTTTAAACACATATTTCAAAACACAATGCTGATAACACGCTCTAATTCTGTCTTTTTTAGTCATATCTTTAAATTGCTTATGCGCATAAAGAATTACATTAACGTAATCTTCCTCCGCGATAAATTCTGGAGCAGGTAGTTGATAAACCTCAACCGAGTTAATAACTTTGTCAATTCCACTCCCTCGTCTTTCGCAAATATTTATTCTCCTCATAAAATCCGCTAGTTTTTCATTTCTAGACTTAGGCGGATAATCAATAAATCTACTTGGGCTAATTAACGGCTTTCCAGCATTGATAAATTCTATTCGACTAGAATAAATTTCTACCATTGGGCTTGTGCCTTTCTCTAAAAAATCCTGATGAATTATCGTATTTGCTAACAATTCCCTTATTGCAATCTCTGGGAACATTCTAACATTTTTTCTAAGTGAGTCTTCAATCACCTCATTTGTTGGCAACTGATCCATTATAAACTTTGATAACTCTTGGAATGCCATAGCATACCCTTTAGCACTAGCCTCTTCCTTTATTGTTTTTAGCTTGTTGCTCCCCTTATAAATTATTATCCGAATTGCTTTCCTCGCAAGCCCGGGAAACTGAGATAAATTTTTTGCAAATAGTATCCCTCCCAAATTTGTTATAGAATATTTTTTACCTTTTTTCAGAATTAGCCCCTCTTGTTCCAGTTTTTCTAAAATAGCCGATTTATTCGTGGGTAGTTCTAAATTCATTAAATTAAAATATGCAGGATAATCTAAAAGCTCAATTATCTTATTCTCATCAATCTTCTCGAGAGCAATTTCATCTTCGAAATTCTTATGATTAATAATATCCCAAAGCTTCTTCTCTTTTTGAGGATGTTTATCTAATTTATCTTTTGAACTTCCAATTCTTACATATGCAATCCCCTTAAATTTTATTGGTCTAGAATTTGCACAATCTATTTCAATTATGACAACTCTTTTATCGTTAATTATTTTTTCGATTATTTTAAAGTCTGTTTTTGGCTCTAAGCTCATGGCTAACCAATGGTTAATTTCCTGCCCACCTTTTTTCATGTTTTTGAAACTTACCTTAGTCCCGATTATCTCCAAAGAATTGTTATCAATGCCATAAACCATGTACCCATGATTTTTCTTTGAAAGGCAGGCAGAATTAGACAATGCAGAGACATAACCCCCTATTTCTTCAGGGCTGGAATTATTCTTCTTGAACTCAATCCACTCTGTTTCTTGTCCATAAGAAAGTAGTTCATTCAATAATTCCTCAAATTCTTTTTCCTCCATAGTATAAAGATCAGGAAAGTATACTTTTTATAGTTTAAGTTAAAAATATTTTTCTTAACTTTTAAAAAACAGAAAGAAAATACGATTGTCTTCTAAGGTAGAATAATCAGAGAGATAAAATAAAAATATAAGTGCCCAGCGTCGCCGAGGCAAGGCTGGGGAACATATTAGTAATATAACATTATTAATCTTTAAAAATCCTTCGGTTGCTTGAAACCTTGCTTCCCTCCCCCTAAATCCTATGGCACGCCCGCAAATCCTTCTCA
>CAYRXX010000057.1:0-3456 GCA_964428375.1 Candidatus Woesearchaeota archaeon | reverse complement strand
ACTAATGTTCTCGCTTAAATCGTCATCACTCATGTTTTCCTTTCCTACCGAGACCTTAATCGACATTTCTTTATTCTTTACCCTAATCGCAGTTCCCATTTTTTTAATCATAGCCCCTACGGTTTCCGCATCTTCCTTAACAACAATTCCAGCGAGTGGCGACGGCATTTTATTCATAGGCCCAAAAACACGCCCAAACTTAGTAGCAACCTTGCTCATCATTGGAGCTACTGCCAAAAACGCATCATATTTCTTTGCCAATTTTTTAATATCCTTTAAATCTTTATATTTAACAAAATCTTCCTCAGTAATTGTAGTAATCAAGTCGGTCCTTTTTGTAAAGAATGCAGCCAATTTCTTTTCGTTTCCATGGGGAATAAAAATAAAAGTATTCAGAGCTTCTCGTCGGACATCAAAATTTTTAAGATTTACAATTAAATCCACGGACTGATTGAATTTCCGTTTCTTCTCTTCTCTTAGTTCTTGTAATGCTTTTTTTGTATCCATGCTATTCAACAGAAAATGTTTCGGCGATGCCTCCTACTTCTGTAGTTATAATCAACCGAAAAATTGCTTTATAAAACTTGCTATAATTCCATTATTATTACATCAGGCGAACAATACCCTTGCCCTCTCTTGGTATAAAAACATCTCCACAGAAAAAGGGTTTAACCAAGCCTGTGGCCGAGGTCTTCTCGCAATTCACACTAAAATTTTGTCTGATGTTAATTTGAGTGGACAAAATTCGCGCAAATTGTTCGCCAACGACGTCGTCGCTTTGCCCCAAGCCTGTGGCCGGGGTCAAACCGACGACCTCTTGATTACGAATCAAGCACTCTATCAACTGAGCTACACAGGCATTATAGTAATTTTTTTCTTAGATCTTCCCCGTATTTTTTCTGACAAGACGGACAGACATAATGCGTCTCCAAATTTTCGCCTTTCCCTGTTCTAACTATCGTTCCGTCCAACTTATCTAAAAACGTCGTCTCAAGTTCTTCGCCACATATCCCGCATTTCTTTGCCATAATGGAATACATAATTTGAGATTTAAAAATCTTTGTTGAGGAGAAAATGAACGGAGGTTAAGCACCGATAGTAGAGTTTTTTGCAGAAACAACCGGAACAGAATGCAATACCTAAAAAGATTAACAAAGAGTAAAAATCAATTTTCGGAAACGGTTTTTGTGCGTCCAAAAGAACCCCTATCTCCCATTTTAAATTCCTTATGGGGATTAACTTTGTTATAAATTTTTAAGAATTGTTCTTTTCCTTAGCAATCTCCCCAACCCCACCCTTCGCCAACTTCTCCCTAAACGCCTTTTTCTTTTTCTGCAATTCCTTATTCGATGGACATTTAGGATTAAAACAAAACTTCCACGGTGCCCTGCCTTTTTGAAAAGAGGCAACCAATGGGAACCCACACTCCTGACACCTTTCCAAATCTCCTTCTTTTTTATCCATCTTTTCAGCAGTACTTTTCGAAAGCCTCGCTGGTTTCATCATTCCCTTTGGTGGGAGAGAATATATCGTCTTGCAGTTTGGGTAAGCATCACACGAAACAAAATATCTGGAAAACCTTTTGCCGAACATTATCCTCAATTTTCCTTTATGGCAAACTGGACATTTTGACATTGTGTTCGCTTCTTTTTCTTCTTCCCAAACAACCGCATTAGCATCAGCCAAACTTTTTCCCATTGCTTCGAGATTCTTAGTCATATCTTCGGCGATTTTCACGACGGCCTTTTTTGCATTATCCAAAATCCTTTTTTCTTCCTTTTCTAAATTTTTATCAGACTCTTCGATTTTTTTCAATTCTTCCGTCATCTCTCTTGTCATTTTCTCATCTAAAATAATCGGAGAATATTTCTCCAAGGTTTCCACCATTCTCAATCCCAATTCGGTTACCTGTATGCTTTTTTCTCTTACATAACCCCTCGAATATAGCGTTTCTACAATTGCCGCTCTTGTTGCCTTTGTCCCGAGCCCACGTTTTTCCAACTCCCTAACAAGCGATGCCGCCGAATATCTCCGTGGGGGTTTCGTTTCTTTCTCCTCGGTTCTAATTTCCAAAACATCAACCTTCCCATTTATCGTCGGTATTTTTGATTCCTTCACCGAGCTGGGATAAACATTCATCCATCCCTTTTCCTTTATTTGAATTCCTTTCGCTTCAAAATTCAATCCCCCAACAACAACTTTAATCTTTTTATTTTCTAACTTAGCAGCATCGGCAAAACACGAAATAAATCGCCTTACAATTAAATCATAAATCTTTTTATCCCTTTCCGGTATTTTTTTGTTTTCTCCCGTGGGATAAATAGCTGGATGTGCAGGGTCCGACTTTTTGCCCTCGGTCGGTTTTGGGTTTGTTGCATATTTTACCTTTGTGGTGTATTTTTTTAATCGTTTCAGTATTTTAGCGTAACCGATGGATTTATCATATTTTTGGCTTGAAGTTCTTGGGTAGGAAATAACTCCCGACAAATAAAGATTTTGTGCTGCCCTCAGGGTTTGAGATGGGGTATACCCGTGATTTTTGTATGCTTCGGTTTGCAAGGTTGTTAGATCGAATGGCGTCGGTGGTGCTAATATATTTTCTTTAAGTGTGGTTATGGCGTCGCCACTTTTGCCTTGCAAATGTTTGAATTTCAGCAACTCAGCTTTGTTAAAAATATCCTTAGGGTATTTTACTTCAACTTTTTGGTTCTTTATGTCTTTAATTTGTAGAAAAATTTGCCAGTATGGCTCGGATTTAAAATTCAAAATTTCTCGTTCTTTATCTGCAACAATTTTTAATGCAGGACCCTGAACTCTCCCGATGGATAAGATTCTAAATGTTCCCGTCGATGATAAGGCTTTCATAAGTCCTCTTGAAAGATTAATTCCATAAAACCAATCAATATAATGTCGAGTTTCACCAGCGATAGCGGCACCCCAATTCAGCGTCGGCAGCAAGTTCTCGAAAGATTCATCAAGTGCCTCTTTTGTGAGTAGCGAAAACTTCATCCTCTTGGCGTCCTTTTTTTTACAAATAAACCTAATCACATTCCACCCGATAACTTCTCCCTCAACATCAAAGTCCGTTGCCACCACAAATTCATCTGCTTCCTTTGCCAACTTTCTCAGGACGGTTAAGTATTTTTTTGTAAAAGTCCCGCCTTTCTTATTTGATGCAGGTTGCCATTCTACCTCAAAATTTGGGAAAGGTCCTCTTTTTGCGATTTGTTGAATTCCGAATAAGTGTCCGACGGCACAACCTACGATATATTTGCGACCGCCTTTGTAGAATTCGTAATAGGAGACTTTGTTTTTATTTGTGATTTTCTCGTCGGTGGCGTCGCTTAACGCTGCTGCGATTTTGGCGGCGGCGGCGGGTTTTTCTGTGATTATCAGGGTTGTGTTTTTTCCTTTGGTCATAGATATAGGTTGTCTATCGGGCTTTTAATATTTTCT
>CAYRXX010000056.1:0-3495 GCA_964428375.1 Candidatus Woesearchaeota archaeon | reverse complement strand
AAAGAAGACTTCAATCTGCCCCAAACCCCAAACCTCCCAAACCTCGATAAATACTTCCCAATCCCAGAAACCCCAACCCTCCCACGACCAGAAACCCTCACTCTCTTAAACTTCGATAAATACTCATCCCCCTTACCACGACCAGAAACCCCCGACTTCCCAGACCTCGATAAATACTCATCCCTTCTCTTCTCCCCAAACCTCCGCAATCCAAACCTCCCAAACCTCGATAAATACTTCCCAATCCCAGAAACCCCAACCCTCCCACGACCAGAAACCCTCACTCTCTTAAACTTCGATAAATACTCATCCCCCTTACCACGACCAGAAACCCCCGACTTCCCAAATACCATCTTCCCAATCCTCAACCCATTAATCCTCGGAAATTTCATCTTCTTAGCACCAAATTTAAAAATAAGCTCCGACTTATATAACTTCCCAAATCAGGACGCGAGGTTTCTATCTTTGCCATGTTACTATTACAAAAGAACGAAATTGGTATTTAAAGTTTGGGGTTTCGGTACATTGTTAAGTTAAAGGGAGCTATTTGAGAAAATGATTAAGATACTAATTTAAGAATTTTATCTTGTTCTTCTTCTAATTTTTCTTTTAGCTTTATTTCCTTTTGTCTTTCTTCTTCAATTTTATCTAATTCTTTTACAACTCCCTCAATTTTATCTTTATCAAAAGGTATTTCTAATTCTTCAACAGAATCCTTATTTAATGTTTCTCCTTTGGTTGCCCTATTTGTTCCATAATCTAATCTTGGCAAAACATAATAAAGATACTTTCTAATGATAGGGTCATCAATAATTAATCCTGCTATTGCCTCATTTGTATAGAGTGGTTTATCGGTTATGGCTACCTTCCCAATAGATAATTTAAAACTAAATAATAAAGTTCCAGTTGGTAGAAGTTTTTTTGGCTTAATCCCTAAATCAGTTATTTTTTCATCTGAATCTGATAAATACATATCATCTTTAATATCTGAAATTTTGACCCATGTATTCTTACCACCGAACCAATAAGAATCATCATTCCTATCAGGAGTAAATCCCATTATTACTCTTTTGTCTCTTAATAAATCTTTTAGCATTACTGTTTTAAAATTATTCTCTTTTTTTATATAATTATTCATAGATAATCTATAGTTATTATCCTTTATTGTTTTAAAATCAACGAAGAAGGATTTTTCAGTTTCTAATTTTTCTTTCCAAATTTGTCTTAAAAATATTAAATCATCTTTTTGTATTTTTCTTCTCCCCTTTTTGCTTCCTGTTTTCTTAAATCCATCTTCTTCAACATCAAAGAACCAGACTTTTTCAGTAGTCTTTCTTTTATTAAAAATTATAATACCTGTTGGTTGTTTCTCATTCTAAAAAAACCGTCGTCAATAACAAAAGCCTTCTTACATCCATTACATACAAAATTAATTTACCTAAAAAAATAGTAGAAGAAAGTAAATTTTCAGAAAAAGATTTAGAGAGAATATTAAATAATAATAAAATAACCATCGAGATAAAAAAGTAAAATTAATATTTTGCTAATTCTTTAAATAATTTTTCATCTTCCCTTATAACTATCTGCCCAGCTATCTTAATTAATTCTAGAAGTTTCTCATCATTTTTAGAAATCTCATATATTATCTTTTTTGTTACTTTTAATTTTCCCATTCTTCATTCTTCACTAATATACTAACCAAACACTCTTTTAAATATCCTTCTATTTCTTTTGATTTTATTTTATTACACCTTTCATCTAGCCAATTTTTTACTTCCTCTAATGTAATTTTACTATTATCCTTCGCCACTTCTAATATAAAATCCTTTGCTTCAGAATATTCTGTTTGTAAATGCCATCCATGAATTAACATAAATACTTTTGAAATAAAGTAAGCAGTTCTTTTATTCCCGTCGTTAAAATAGTGCCTTGTAGCAAAATCATATAAAATAAGTGCACCCAATTTAGTTTTTTCCTTCCGACTTCTATCAATTTTAGTAATTATTTTAAGTGTTGCATTCTCAAGTCCCCCCTCGTCTCTTGTGCCCTGTAATCCTCCTGTACGAATTACGATGTTATCATGAAATACTAAAATTTGTTCTTTCATTTTTTGCACAACTCCCCTTATGTTAACCTTTCTTTTTCTTTTCTTGTTCCAATAAGGACTTTTACACTTTGGACAATATTTTGGGATTCCTTCCTTCCTCTTTTCCCAATGATGATAGCATCGATTGCAAAAAAGAGTATTATCTTCATTAATCATATATTATCATAAATGATAATATATATAAATGTTCCTATGGAGTATATATGATGATAAATGATAATATATATTATTATTCGGGTTTCGGGCCCTGCATAGATATCAGATGTCTATATAAAATTAAATCTTCCTCTAATATACTCAAACTTCTGGAGCAACAAAAATTTATTTCTTTGATGTTCAGTAAGCTCCTTCATAATCCCCCCCTACCAACTAATTCATAGCTCTTTTGGTTTTTATGATATTAAGAAACCCCTAATTATCATATTATACATTAAACATTAATAACATAAAATGGTGTATGCATATAATATGTAATTATTCACTTATTAACACATCATCAGAATAACGTTAATAAGAATAAACCTGATTCCTATTCGAAATCCAATTCTATTAATAAAAATGACCCTCGTCCAACACGGAACAGGGGAAACACAACGACACCAATGCAAGGAACCCAGAGACAACCAAAGGAAAAATTTATGTCATAACTTCCTATGGCAAGAATATACTAAAGGAAATATCAAAGCTATAGGGCTTTTCTGCCATTCCTGTCTCTTGTGCCACTTCTGGTTTTCTCGCCTTCCACGTCTCCCGTTTCTCCCGTTTTTGACGCCTTTCTCGTGTTCCACTATCATCGTTTTACTATTTCCTTTTACTAACGTCTGGAATCCCATTGGCAACATTCACCTTCCACCTATTCCATCTCTCCTCATGTTCGCATGAGTCAATCTTTACCATAAAAACCTTAGATAAAAATTACTTATGAAAAACCCGTAGCAGACCTGTACCTGTACAAGTTTTGTACATATTATCGAAGACAACAGCAAGATATAAATACACGACCGCCCATTTTATCCCATGACAACTTAGGAGGTGATAGTTTCTCCAGAATTCAAAAAGGAATTTTATAAACTGCCAAGTCCAATACAAGAAAGAGTTCGTAAAATTTTGAAGAAGTTAGAAACAAGACCAACGGGCTCACCACTAAAATGGAATCTAAAAGGTTTTTATTCGGTGCATTTTAACAGTAATCACTATAGACTAATCTACGTAAAGGAAGATAAAATAATAAAACTTATGGCTCTCCACGTAGGAAAAAGAACAAACACCTTTTACAAAGAATTTGAAAATGAAATTAAAAGAAGGAGTAACGAGTTGAAATAATAGCTATAGAAAGCTATTTAAATTTGATTTAATTAAATTGATTATGGGAAACACTTCTTGTGAAA
>CAYRXX010000055.1:0-3612 GCA_964428375.1 Candidatus Woesearchaeota archaeon | reverse complement strand
ACGCCAGAAAGGACATTCAGTTAGCAATGTTTGATTTTTGCAAACACAGAGAAACCGTCGCCAATTTTAATAATAAATTTTTCGCGAAGAGACCCGATTGTTTTGATTATCCGTCGGACATTTTACTCCAAGTCAGAAAGGGAGCGACATCTTTTCATACTTCCGAAGAAATTTGGCAAAATCCCCTAGACATTAAAACAGAGATGACACCGCAGCAATATAATCAAATAAAAAAGGGGTGGGACCTCTTAATTGATATAGATTCTCCGTTTTTAGATTATGGGAAAATCGCCGCACGTCTTCTCATTGAACAACTAGAGAAACATGGAGTTCATAATATCGGAGTGAAATTCTCAGGAGGAAAGGGATTTCATATTATCGTGCCATTCAAGGCATTCCCAGAGACGCACGAGGAACTTCTTACAAAAGACCAATTCCCCGAATGGCCCCGTGCAATTGCAAAATATCTTTTTGGGAAAATCCGAGCTCCCATGAATGAAGCAATACTAAAACTTTCAGACAAAGAAAAACTACGAGAACAAGGAGAACTTGTTTCAGAGCATCTCTGCCCAAAATGCAATCTGCCGACAAAATCCAAATTAATAGGAAAATACATTTGTCTCGACGCTAAATGCAGAACAGAAGTCGAATCCATGAAGTCCAATCGTAAGGAAATGCTCTGCCCTTCATGTAACGGGAAAATGAAGAGAATCTCTCGACGAGAAATTCAATATTGTGAAAGCTGTAAAATCAATACTGCCAAGCTCGAAGTTACAAGTTCTTTTGGAGGTGTCAGGCAAAAAAATATTCAGCAAAAGTTTAAAGAAGAGATTACAATTAAATCTACTGAGGATTCTGTGGATGTAGTTCTCGTCTCGCCACGGCACCTTTTCCGAGCACCATATTCACTACACGAGAAAACCGCCTATGCATCTATACCAATTGATAAGTCAGAAATTCAAGATTTCAAACCTTCCGATGCTGACCCACTCAAAATTTCCGAAATTAAATCTTTTATGCCAGATCCAGTTCCTGGCGAAGCAACCCAGCTTTTAATTCAAGCACTGGCTATGGCAGAAACAGAAAAACCAAAAGAAGTAGAAAAAAAATATGACGGGAAAGGTATAGACATGAGGGGATTAACAATTACGGAGAACATGTTCCCACCGATAATAAAAAAACTTTTAAAAGGAATCCCAAGTGATGGGAGAAAGAGAGCACTATCTTTGCTTCTCTCGTTTTTTACCTCGCTAGAATTTCCGGAAGATTATATCAAAGAGAAGATTTTCGAATGGAATAAAAAAAATTATGCCCCGTTACGAGACGGGTACATAAATTCACAAATTTCATGGTCGATAAAAAATAAACGGCTCCCTCCAAATTATGACAAGCCAATCTATAAAGAGTTTGGGATAACTTCGCCACCGTCGATAGGGATAAAAAATCCAATTAATTACACGATTAAAATGGCAATACGAGCAAGAGGACGTGATTTTGATAAAGAAAAAAAATCGGGAGGAGTGATTTGAGTTTTCTGGAGCGAAGACTATCTCTGCAATACCTTGCTTCTTGCGTTGATTATCCTTCGGGCATAGAAACATATTAGCATCACCACTCCTTCTATGAGATAAAGCATAATACCTTTGTCTCTCCATACGCCGAACAAAATAAATTAAGAATTAAAATGCCACACCCCTGCCAGTTTCCAACACCAAAGAATAATCTTTAAAATTATTGTTTCTATAAAACTTTATTGCTAATTTGTTTTAGGAGCAACTTCCAATCTCACTTCATGGACATTTTTTGCCTGAGACCATTCAGGAAATTTATCGTAAAGTTTTCCCAATTCCCTTAGTCCGAAATTCATCTAAAGCAAAAAAGGTTTCTATCTCGGTAACAGCGACGGTTGGCAAGCGTCCGCAAGAACCCGCCTTGGCCAAACTTCCGCACAGATAATCAACAACTTCATTATTCACAATCGAAACAAGGACGGTACTATCATTTTTAGAAAATTTATCCTGATAGTGTTTAACACCCTCTTCTCCAGAAATCAAATTTGAATCTAATAGGGGTCACATTTTTTATTTTTTTCAAACAGTTTGAAGGTTAATTCTTGTATTTCCTAGGTATCCTTTTCTATTACAGTCCTAATGACCACAGTAATTCTGGACTAAATTAAATGATATATATAAAATTTGACATTTGGAGAGAGCAGAGATAGTTTAAGAACACCTCTCCCAAAAGAAAATATGCCCCATGATCCAACGACGGCAAAATTTCAATTTCAATAAAATATTTAAAGGGATGTGTCGTCGTATTTACGAGCATAGCTCCAACTAAATGAGGTGTATAACATGGCTTTACCAACAACTCCAAAACAATGTGATATTAAGATCAAGTCTCTTAAGAAACAAGTCGTTGCAATGGAACAAAGAAAGAAGAAACTTTCCGTCGCTGCTAAGAAAAAGACAGTTAAGAAAAAAGTAGTGAAAAAGAAAGTTACTAAGAAGACAACAAAGAAGAAAAAGAGATAACTAAACAAACTCTTATTTTTATTTTTTTAATTAATATTATAAAGGATTTTTACGATTGCTTTTTATGGCAAGAAAAAATCCGAAACGAAAAAGCTGTCCGAAGAATGTAACCGACGCACTATCCAAAATGCATTACGCTTTGGTTGGAAAAACAAGTGCAGTGCAGATTTGCAGATGGACCAAAAATTCAATTCGTGGCGAAGGCGGGTGTTGGAAAGAAAAGTTTTACGGAATTAGTTCTGCGGGCTGTTGCGAGATGACACCGTCGGTGATGTGGTGTGAAAATCAATGCTTACACTGTTGGAGACCAATTGAGATGAATCTTGGGACAGACTTACCGTCGGTGGATGACCCGATAAAAGTTTTAGATGAGATTGTCGAGGCAAGAAAGAAATTATTGATTGGATTTGGGGGCAGGAAGGGAATTGATTTAAAAAAATTAGAAGAGGCATTCATCCCAAAACTTTACACAATGAGTTTATCTGGAGAACCGACTTTATACCCGAGATTAGGAGAGATGTTCAAAGAAATTCGTAGAAGAGGTGCAGTCTCTTTTTTAGTAACGAATGGACTAAACCCAGAAGTCATTGCAAAGTTCAGCGACGACGAATTGCCAACACAGATTGCAGTTTCAACAAACGCTCCAAATGAAAAACTATTCAAAGTCTGGCATCGATCAACAAAAGAAAATGCTTGGCAGAAATTTAACGAAACCCTAAACGAAATTAGAAAACTAAAAGGGAAAGTCAGAAGAGCGATAAGATTAACCTTGGTAGACAAGGGCAAAGAGGGGAAGTTCCACGATGCGACGAACATGTCAGAAGAGAATGTAAAAGAATATTGCGATTTAATCAAAAAAGCCGAACCAGATTTTGTTCATGTCAAGGGATATAAATCCGTGGGGTATGCACGAGACAGAATGGGCTATGACAATCAACCGTGGCACGAGGCTGTTAAAGATTATGCAAAAAAAATTCAGGACGAGTTAGAAGATTATGAAATCGCAGCCGAAGACGAAAGAAGCTGTGTTGTGATGTTGGCGAGAAGGGGATGCGAGTTGAAGATTAGGAAAGTTTGA
>CAYRXX010000054.1:0-3729 GCA_964428375.1 Candidatus Woesearchaeota archaeon | reverse complement strand
ATTTCATAGGACAATTCCTTAGCGTCTCTCTACTTTTTAATATTTTCTACACAGGAGAATTTAAATAGATTGCCGACGTATAACTCAAATGTTCAAGTCGCACATAAAATTGATGGTCATGAAACACCTAAGTCGGGAACCGTCCTCAGGATACGACTTAATAAAATATTTCTCGGAACATGGACGCAAAATTTCTTCTGGTTATCTCTATCCACTATTAGAAGATTTAGAAAAAAATAAGTTTATATCTATCAAAAAAATTGAACGCAGAAAAGTTTGCTCCACGACGACAAAAGGAAAAAAATTGTTGAAAAACCTCGAAACCAAATACCAAGAAATGGTCGGAGCGATGGAAGCAATCGGAGATAAATCAGAAATGAAAGAATTCAAAAAATTGAAATCTGGAATTGAAGACTATCATCTTATAAGAGAGAAAGAGAAAATGTGGGAAATTCGGAAGCTGATAGTTGCATCTCTTCATGACAGGAAAGGGATTAGGAAGGTTTTGGACGAGACGATAAGAAAGTTAAAAAAGATAAAACCAAATGTTTAAATACTATATCACATACTGACACAGTATGACAAGTCCCCAGAAACTAAAAACGAACGGAATTCTCATCCTATTAGCAATACTTCTCCTCGGTGTTTCACAAATTAGCCCAGCAAACGCCTACACAAAAGAAATCAACTACAAAGTCCCAACTGGAGACAGCAACGCGCGATTCGTAGTCCAAACTTTAAAATACGAGCCATACCCAGTCGCCGCAGGAGATTGGTTTGATCTATGGGTTAAAGTTCAAAATATCGGTTCCGACGATGCTTCAAATACAAAATTCCAACTCGTCCCAGAATACCCCTTCTCATCCAGCGACTCCCTAGTAAGGAAATACGGAATAGTCCCAGGAACATTCACAGCCTTCAAAGACAAGCAACTCGGTGACACAGAAGTCCAAGCCAATCAAGTTGTAATGAAATTCAGAGTCAAGGTAGCAGATAACGCCCCAACGGGAACAAGCATAATAAAATTACGAACCAGCGTCGATAATTCGCAAAATGGACTTAGCTATGATTTACCAATAGAAGTTGCAAAATCAAAAGTCAGCTTCGACGTCACAATGCAAAACCAGAAAGACAACAGCTTATTTACCATCACCAACACAGGAGAAGAACCAGCGTCGAATATAATATTGAAAATAAATAAAAGTGAATGGGGGATAATTCGAGGAGATTTATCAACAAATTTAGGGAAAATCAATAATGGACAATTCACACAATTCTCAATAGCGGGAATCCCAAAAGAAAAGAATGTCCATTTTTATCTAAGTTATACAGATATCGGAGGAACGAGAAGAACTGCACTCCTTAATATCCCGACTATTAAACATAACAAAACGTCTTCACAAAATAGCACATCATTCTATTTGGCATCGATTTTTGGAATTATTGGAATATTGGTCGGAATTCTAATTATGTTTTTTTCTAGAAAAATTCATAAAAAAAAGGGGAAAAAGTAGCCCATGATAAAAAAATCCCGAACAAAAAAAGAACGCTTACAAAGTCTTGCCTATAACGAAGTTTTTCTTGTCATCGCCTCCGTCTTAGTAATTACAATTATTATAGGAGCTATTGCTTACTACCAGACAACATCGAGCAGAATCTACGTAGATAACGCGGACATTGAAGCACCAATAATTTCTTTAAGCACCACAACGCCAGGAATCCTTAATCATGTCTTCGTGAAAGAGGGGCAATCCATTCTGCCAAACACCATCCTTGCGGAAGTCGGTGGCAAAAATATAGAGTCAAAAACACGAGGCGTCGTAATCTATGTCCAAAATACGCCAGGGCAATTCGTAACAAGCCGAGATGCAATTGTAAAAATGATTGATCCGCAAGAGTTGAGAATCGTCGGACATCTGGACGAAGACAAGGGTTTAAGGTATGTAAAAGTCGGACAACAAGTTATTTTCACCGTCGATGCCTTCGGTTCTAAAGAATACAAAGGTTTTGTAGATGAAGTCAGCCCATCATCCCACGCTTCAGACATTGTGTTCAGTATTTCCGACAAAAGAGAGGAGAAAGAATTTGATATAAAAGTGAAATTCAATCCAGTTGAATATCCTGAATTGAAAAACGGGATGTCTGCTCGAATGTGGATTTACAAGTGAGAATGAAAATCTCCGACGACAACCTCGAATGGCTCGTTCTCGCAACAGTAATGCTCGGGACATTCCTTGGAAGCCTTGATAGAACAGTCACAAACTTAGCCCTACCAAAAATCATAAACACTTTTGGAATTACAGTCTCGACCGCAGGCTGGGTTATAACCGCATACATCCTCGCAAATTCCGTCTTCGTCCCAATCTGGGGAAAACTCGGAGACACAATCGGACGAAAAAAAGTTTATCTTACAGGGCTTGGAATATTTATAGGAAGTTCTTTTTTAGTCGGAATTTCATGGAATTTCAGTTCTTTAATCATCTTTAGAATTATCCAAGCCCTTGCTGTTTCGGCGGACTACCCAACAGCGATGGCAATCTTAACCGTAACATTTGCCGACACCAGAAAACGGACACAAGCCCTCGGAATTTGGTCAGCAAGTATGGCATCAGGAGCAATTCTCGGACCACTAATCGGAGGGCCACTAATCGACAACTTCGGATGGCGTTCGGTATTTTTCTTCAATATTCCCCTCGGACTTATGGCAATCTTGATGGCAGTTATATTTATCAAAGAATCCTCAACGACAAGAAAAATAACAAAGTTCGACATCTCAGGAGCAACCGTTTTAAGTATGGCACTTTTCACGATTGTTCTCGTCCTAAACAAAGGTCGAACTTGGGGCTGGGACTCAACCACAAGCTTAATTTTATACCTGATAGCGACAATTTCTCTAATAGGATTTTACTTTATAGAAAAACACCACGAAGATCCCCTAATCGATTTCAAATTTTTCAAAAACAGAACCTTCGTTTTAATTCTTATAAATACATTTATCGTATTCATGGGATTAATGGGGAGCGTTTTCCTTATTCCGCTTTTCGCAGAAAGCTTCTTAGGGTATTCCGCAACCCAAACTGGATATTTGTTCGTGCCAATGGCAGTAGCCTTGATGATAGGAGCAATTCTCGGAGCCAAACTCGGACACAAAATCAACCCAGGGAAAATCATCGCAGGCGGAACATTCATCGCAGGCGGAGGCTTGTTGTTATTCTCGCTCCTCGACCCACGCTCAACAGCAATAAATATAATAATTCCCTTATCCATAATGGCATTCGGACTCGGGCTCGGAATGTCCCACAGAACAAACATCATCGCATCATCAGCCCCAAAAGACGAAATAGGAACAGCATCCTCAATCTTCGTCCTAATAAGAAACATCGCAGGAGCCTTCGGAGTTGCAATCTTCGCCACAATACTCTCCAGCAAAATCGAAAACAACGTCTTAAATATTGCAAAACACACCATCATCAATTCAAAAACAGCGACGGTATTCCGAGAAGTTGCATCCTTAATTATCTTAAAAGCCCAAGTCTCAGCATACGGAAGCGTCTTCGTCATAGCCTCACTCTTCTTATTCGTCGGGGGAATTTTCGCACTATTCATAAAACCAAAAAAACATCAACATCCAGTTAAAAATCCATAAACTCATCCCGGTATTTCTAAAACAAAATCCAACACCACACCCCACCAGTGCTCACAATTTACATTCCAAAACATATCTTGCTG
>CAYRXX010000053.1:0-3761 GCA_964428375.1 Candidatus Woesearchaeota archaeon | reverse complement strand
CCCAAAACCCTTAAATATAGATATTCATTATTAATCTAAGGTGAAACATGACAAATATATTATCTTTCGTGTCAATAAAAGGTGGCGTTGGGAAAACCACATTAGCATTGGAAACAGCGACGTCATTAGTAAAAAACTTCGGCAAACGTGTCCTTTTGGTTGATGCTAATTTTTCTGCTCCAAACATTGGACTCTACCTCGACCTTACGAGTGACTATAATCTTCAAGACTCTCTCGACTCCAAAACGCTTTTACAAAATACAATTTATGAATCCAACGGTGTAGATATTATTCCGTCTGCACTATATTACCATAAAAAAATTGACCCATACAAATTGAAACGGCTTCTGCAAAAATATAAATCACGATATGATTTTATAATATTGGACAGCTCCCCCAATTATGAAGAACTAAAGCCCGTTATAGCGGCTTCCGATAAAGTGTTCCTTGTTACTTCTCCTGACCACGTTACGCTTTATACTACCCTTAAAGTAGCGGAAGTTGCCCGAGCACAAAAAACACCGATTCAGGGAATTGTCGTGAATAAAATTCGTTCTCCTCGCCATGAATATACGATACAAGAAATAGAAAAAATTTCCGATATTCCCGTTTTGGCAAGAATTCATGAACATAAGAAGATGGCACAGGCGTTATATGAGAAGACACCAATTTCTGTTATAGATCCGACGAACAGTATTTCTAGAGAAATAAAAAGATTTTCTGCTGCAATTTCTGGTTCGCCAGAGACGGAGAGATGGTTTCAGAGATTTTTGCCTTACCAGCCGTTTTTGCCTAGGGAAGAAGTTAATAGGCAATTTTACAGAAGTCAGCTGTGAGTGGTTACCACAACCTATTTAAACCAAATTTTTCTGTTTTATTTATGAAAATGGGAAGAAAAACTTCTGGCGGGAGATACAAAAAGCCGAAGAAGAAGAAGCTAACAGGAAGACAGAATCAGGCTAGAATAGCTAAGATTGGAGATAGAAAGACCAAGTTATTAAAAGGACGTGGAGGCAATAAAAAGTTGGTTTCGTTTTTCAATAATGTAGTTAATGTAATGAAAAATGGCAAAGCTAATACGTCTGTGATAAAAAATGTATTAGATACTCCATCCAATATTTTCTTGGCGAGGCAAAACATTTTGGTTAAGGGTGCTATCATTGAAACAGAATTAGGTAAAGCAAGAATTACAAATCGTCCATCACAAGAAGGGAATGTCCAAGCAAAACTTTTGCCAGAAAATTAGCTACTATAATTTGCTAAATTTTAAAAAGCATCTTTTCCTTTTATTATAATGTCAATTAAAACTCCAGACTTACTCCCGGGAGAAAAGGGATATATCTCGAAAAAGGAAAGAGCTATCAAAAAAAAGGAATCCGATATAAGAGCTAAGTCTATTCAAAGGAAAAAGGATAAACTTGTTGGGAAGATAAGAGCTGGGGCAAAGGGGTATAGGATTGGGAGAGTTACAGTTACTCCAAGGCAAGAAAAACGTTATCCGATTTGGAGATATTCTAAAAAAATAGGAGAGATTTTGGTCACTCCAGATAAAACCGTGGAGCTTACATTTAAGAGACTTGGTGGAATTGGGAATTTTAAACACTTAATTCAGGACGCTGATTTTCAACTTCAGTGGGCGATTCGGGAGCAAGAACTACTTATGACACAGAAGCTTTGTTATTCGTGTGGTAAAAATATATCTAAAACTGCTAAGCCCAATCTTTATCATTATAATATGTTTAAGAAAAGGACCGAATTGTTAGAAAAAGCAGCTGGGGTTCCTGATGAGGTGGTGGCTGGGAGGCTTACTATTGAAAAGGGATGGGAAAAGTTTAATGATATTTTGGAAGAGGGGAATCGGTATTATATGTCGTTAAAAGATACTACTCTTTTATGTGCGTCTTGTGCGAAACAGAAGAATTTGTAAGAACTGGGATATTTTTATTAGTTTTGTGGGACTGGATTTGGCATATTTTCATCATACAGGTAACGATGTTTTTTGGGTAGATTTAAAACTTGAATTTTGCTTTGTTTTATATGAAATTAGCCATTGTGCATAAGGAGAAATGCAAGCCGACGGTGTGCGGGTTTGAGTGTAAGAAATATTGCCCTGTCGAGAAGAAGGAAGCGGATAGTTGTGTGACGATTAGGGAAAGCTGTTTTATCGACGAGCATACTTGTGTTGGATGTGCTATTTGCGTAAAGAGATGTCCTTTTGGGGCTATCGATATTGTGAATTTGCCGTCTATGAGCGAGAAGGATATTGTGCATCGATACGGGGATAATGGGTTTACTCTTTATGGTTTGCCGACTCCGAAGGTTGGAAATGTTTTGGGGCTACTTGGCAGAAACGGAATTGGGAAAAGCACTGCTGTTAAGATTTTGGCGGGGAAAGAGAAAATGAACTTGGGCAAGAAAAATGTCAGCGACGAAGATATTAAGGATTTTTTTAAAGGAAACGAACTTTTGAGATATTTTGAAGGATTGGAACATAAAAATATTTCTTACAAGCCGCAAAATCTGTCGCAGTTGTCCGTTGATGTTAGAGTAATAGAGCTGTTATTGAAGCGTGGCTCGAAGGATGAAATTAATAAATTGTCTAAGATTCTTGGGGTTGGGCAACTTCTTGAGAACAAGATGAATAAATTGTCTGGCGGGGAGCTACAAAAGGTCGCTATTTTGTTCGCAAGTTTAGGAGAAAATGATATTTATTTTTTTGATGAGCCTTTGGCGTTTTTAGATATTGGAGAGAGATTGAAAATTAGTGATTTTTTGCGAGAGTTGTCAAGGGATAAAATGCTAATTGTTGTCGAGCATGATTTGCTGATTTTAGATTATCTCACGGACCATCTTAACATTTTTTTTGGGGGGCAAGGTTCGTTCGGGTTGGTTAGTGGAGTGAAGAGTGCCAAATTGGGAGTTAATGCTTATCTTGATGGGTTCTTGAAGGAGGAGAATATGAGAATTCGGGACAAGGGGTTGAATTTTAATTTTACTAAAAATCCTGTAATGTCTGGACATGAGATTGCTAAGTGGCCCGCTTTTGATTTGAAATTTGAGTCTGGGTTTGAGTTAAAAGTTGGAGGTGGCGAAATTCATGAGAATCATGTTATTGCAATACTTGGAAAAAACGGGACTGGGAAAACTACTTTTGTTCGAGCTTTGGCTGGTGAAATTGAAACTTCCG
The DNA here is from genome assembly GCA_964428375.1 of Candidatus Woesearchaeota archaeon. Taxonomy (GTDB): domain Archaea; phylum Nanobdellota; class Nanobdellia; order Pacearchaeales; family GW2011-AR1; genus JAGVXH01. The sequence continues at coordinate 574 of CAYRXX010000053.1, read as the reverse complement.
ACGGTAAATTGGATTTGGATTTGGAAATTTCTTATAAGCCACAGTATTTATTTACGGAGTCTGAGGATGTTGTTCGGGATGTTATCTTTCGAGAGAAGATAAACAAAAAACTTGCAAGCACTTTTAATCTTGGGGTTTTGGCGGGGAAGAAACTTAAAGAGTTGTCGGGCGGGGAATTGCAAAGGTTCAGCGTCGCACGATGCTTGGCAAAGGATGCTGATATTTATTTAATCGACGAGCCTTCGGCTTATTTGGATATTGAAGAAAGGATTTCGGTTGCGAAAGCGATTAAAGATATTATGGTTGAGCGAGAGAAAACCGCGTTTGTCGTCGATCATGATTTGTTGTTGGTGAGTTATTTGGCGGACTCTGCGATTAATTTTTCTGGTGTTTCGGGGAAGTATGGAGTAGCGGGAGATGTTAAGAGTTTTGAGGACGGCGTCGGGGAGTTGTTGAGGTCATTGGATGTTACGCTTAGGAAGGATAAGGAATCTGGGAGGCCTCGGATTAACAAGAGGGGTTCGGTTTTGGACAGGAAGCAGAAGGAGATGGGGAAGTGGGCGGAGTTGTGAGG
>CAYRXX010000052.1:0-3814 GCA_964428375.1 Candidatus Woesearchaeota archaeon | reverse complement strand
GTTCGGGACGGTTTGAGGATTAGGGTTGTGCCTGCTTGGAAGTGGGTGTTGGAATAGGATTGCCATAAAATTAACCTTTTTTATAGTTTTTTTACATAAAAAGTTAGTTTTTGGACAAATTCAAAAGTGTATTCTTTGTTGAAATGGTAATTAATAATAGTGGTTGAAAACACTGAACGGTAGAGCGTTCAATATCTCCGAATATTGAACGAAATGGTCGTAAGGTTTATTCGTGACTAATTCTATCGGTAAATATTTATATGTCTTAAATCAGGATTGTATAGGGAGAATGCTTAAGAAATTAAAACACAATCTTAATCTAAAAATCTTGGTTAAAAACTATCACCTTAAAGCATAGAATCATACAGGGAATACTCTTCTGATCCTGGACGATATGGCAAAATTTCTTTCACTCTCAATAGTGCGTTTCCCTTTTTCAATTTTACCGCCTTTCCTTGCGCACTGTCAAAATGATGGACGTCATAGAATATTTTGTTTAAGTGATTATTTTCTGGGTCCCTTGCGATTGCGACGAGATGATCTTGATTTGAAAACAAAACATATCCTGGGTTTTTCATTGCACCCCATCTCAAATCGATATCATTTCCCTCGGCTAAAACTTTTGTGTCAATTGTATATTTCATTTATTATACCTCTCTTGGAAACTAACGTCGCTGTTTTCTAAGGGCAAAGACGAAAATCCATAATTTAATGTTAAATTTTTCATAAGAGCTTTTTACTATCTTGGGTTTATAAACATTTCTACCCGTTATCTAAAAGTGGTAACAAAACCTCTGAGTGCACTTGTTTCCGTTACAGTTTTAGTAAACAATATATGTAAAAACTCCAGGATAGTTGTTGCGTTCCAGCTCACCAAAAGATATAAAAAGAAACTTTCCATAATCCCTTTATGGCAACTATTAAAGGAAGTGAAACAGAAAAAAATCTCTTGAAGTCGTTCGCTGGAGAAAGTCAGGCACGAAATCGTTATACATTTTTTAGTAGCGTCGCAAAGAAAGAAGGCTATGAGCAAATTTCTGCCATCTTCAAAGAGACAGCTGACAATGAAAAGGAACATGCAGAAATTTTCTTTAAACACTTAGAAGGTGGAGATCTTGAAATTAATGCTACATATCCAGCAGGTAAAATTGGGACTACAAAGGAAAACTTATTAGCATCTGCCGAGGGAGAAAAAGAGGAATGGTCTATTATTTATCCAGAATTTGAAAAGGTGGCAAGAGAGGAAGGTTTCGAGGATGTTGCTGATTCGTTCAAAGAAATCGCAGAGGTTGAAGCTCAGCATGAGAATAGGTATAGAAAATTATTAGAGAATGTGGAAGGGAACGCGGTTTTTAAGAAAGAAAATGTTGTTAAGTGGAAATGTAGAAACTGTGGTTATATTCACGAGGGGACAGATGCTCCTGATATTTGTCCAGCATGTAAACATCCAAAATCTTATTATGAGGTTTGGACTGAGAATTATTAGATGAGAAAAACAAATAAAAAACCTAGAAATAATCCGTGGTTTCGACGACCGAAAAAGGATTTAAAGGCAAAATGGGGATTTATTCCTATTAATTTTAAGGGTTGGATTGCTTTAATTTTACTGATTGCTATTAATGCCTTTGCTTCTAATTATTTTCAGTTAAATAATATTGTTTTAAATAATTATTTGAAAATGGGTGTAGTGTTTTTACTATCTCTTTTTGTTTTTATTGAATTTGCACGGAAGAAGACTGCCGGGGTAAAGAATGACTAAGAAAAGTCAGGTTTGGAAATGTATGATTTGTGGGAATATTGTGGAAGTTTTGCATGATGGAGCCGACGCTTTGGTTTGTTGTGGGAAACCAATGACATTAATGAAGGAAAATTCTATAGACGCTGACGTAGAAAAACATCGCCCCGTTATTGATGGGAAAATTGTGAAGGTTGGATCAATCTTGCATCCTATGGAGGAAAAGCATTATATTGAATGGATTGAGGCGACGGACAGCGACGGGAAAATTACCAAGAAATTATTAAAACCGAATGAAGAGCCTGTTGTGGAATTTGCGTTTAATGTTGTTAGTGCGAGAGCATATTGTAATCTTCATGGATTGTGGAAATAAATCGAATATGAAAGGTATAAAAAGCGAAAAATCATCTTCTTTTATGGGTTATACTTTTTTTAGCCATACCGCCGACGTTAAATTCCGAGCAGAAGGTTCGACCATCGAGGAGATGTTCATCTCTGCAAATGATGCAATGGAAGAGGTTATTCGTGGCGATATTAAGATTTTAGAGCAAGAGGAACGGACATTTGAGGTGCATGGTAAGGATAATATGAGTTTATTATATAATTTCTTGGAGGAGTTTTTAGTTTTATTAGAGAACGATAGTTTTTTGACCGCAAGGATAAAGAGTATAGAGTTTCGGGAGGACGGGTTGAAATGTGTTGTCGTCGGTGATGACGCCGAGAATTATAAATTTACTAATGATGTAAAGGCTGTGACTTACAGCGAGATGTTTGTTAGGGAAGAAGATGGGAAATTTAGTTGTCAGGTTGTTTTGGACGTTTGAGGAGATGTTATTTATTAACCAGATAATAATCCTCTCTGTTTCCTTATTTTAGGGATTGATTGTTGAGGTTCTTTTGAAATTAATTGATTGTAGGATTTTGGAATTAATTATTGATATTGTCTTGAGATTAGTCGTCGATTGTTTTTTCTTCCTTAAAAACCGAATATACGAGCGTCCCAATCCTCATTATAAACTCAACAGCTATGATAAATAAAAGATAGTATGGGATACTTGATAATAGCGACGGTATTTCTGAAATTCTCTCGAAGAAGACCGATATCTCGAAGAAACCAGGCGTCATTATAGCAATAACCATTAATGTGAATGGGAGCATTTTTGCTAAGTCTTTTGCTAAGTCTTCATTAACGTAGGATGTAAATCGGACAGCAGAAACCAGCGAGGCTGAAATTAGGAGAACTATTTTGACTGCAATCCCCTTGGCCAACAAAAGAATTAAGATGGAAAAAATAGAAAACCAAAAAAACGTTAAAATTGGCATTATCATCAGATATTCTATTACATAAAACACCACGGCGAAGAACTTGACTAGGGACGGATTTGAGTATTGTGCGTATTGGCTAAGGTCTAAACCTAGGATGTCTTTTTTAGCGAGGAAACGATAAAAGTAGAAGACAAAAATGGAGTATATGATAATTACGGCTGTGAAAAAAATTAGGGTTAGGATAATACTTGACTGTTGAGACAACAAGGAACTGAGATTTTCGACTACACCCATTAGTGTGTAAGCTAAGGAATGTTTAAAAGCTTATTGATTCAGAGGCTCCAGAATTCGTGAGTTAATTGCCTCTTGTACATCTTCTGACGACGGGGCAAAGCACAATCGCCATATTCAACAACACCCAAAGCACTGCTGAACTAATCCACAAATTGCCATCTACCTTCAAGAGATATTGGACATAATATAAAAATCCAAAAAAGGAAGACTCCGCTACGATACTATATGTCAATTCTTTTATTTTATTATCCAAATACATTTTTTTATCAAGAACAAGGTAATTATAAAGTTTGTTATTAAGGGCAGGCTAAACTTAATTTTATTAAGAATGGGAAATTATAGAATTTGTTATCAATGGCAGGCTAAACTTAATTTTATCAAGGATGAGCAATTATAGAATTTGTTATTGGAGAGATTAGGATTACTTGTGATTTTCTTTTGTGGGTGTTGGGAATGCGACTTCGAGCTTATTCCTTCTTCTCTTCTGGTTTCTCGAAAAGACTTTCAAACTTCTTCGCG
>CAYRXX010000051.1:0-3890 GCA_964428375.1 Candidatus Woesearchaeota archaeon | reverse complement strand
TCTAAAGTTTTCTACGGGGTGTATTTAGGAGTAACTCCTGACCCAAAACAAATTGAGGAGGGCGTTAAAATTCATGAAGATTTTTCTCCCAGAGTTGTTGGATTTAAAATGTTCGCTGGGAAATCTGTTGGTGATTTATCGGTGCCTCTGAAAAAGGACCAAGATGTTGTTTGGAAAGAACTTGGGGCAAATCAGTATGACGGGGTGACTCTCGTGCATTGCGAGAAAGAGGAATTTCTAAAACCATATTTATTTAACCCCGAAAAACCAATCACGCATTGTTATGCGAGACCTGAGATTGCAGAAGTCGAATCTATTAAAGACCAAATCGAACTCGCTTCAAAAAATAAATATGCTGGGAAATTAGTTATTGCTCATGTGTCAAACCCAGAATCAGTCAGGATTATCGACGAGGTTAGACAAGATTTTGCCAATGGTATAGGGTATCTAGATATCTTTTGTGAGGCAAGTCCTGGACATCTTTTTTTATACGATGAGTTGATGAACGACGATGAGGGACTATTGTTAAAAGTAAATCCTGCGTTGAGGTCGAGAACATCGCAGCAAGGACTTTTGAAATGTTTAAGAGAGGGAAAGATTGACATGATTGCAACTGACCACGCTCCGCACAAGAGAGATGAGAAGTTGAATAATCCGTATATGTCTGGTATACCGTGGCTTGATAGATGGCCACACATTGTGAATAATTTAAAACAAGAGCGAATTTCCGAGGAACAAATTTCAAATTTAACTTTTAATAATGCCGTCAAAATCTTTTCTATTGGTGATTATGTTAGCAAAACAAATAATTCAGGGCAACTAAATATTAATGAATACGGAGGGTTGCGTCCGCAAAATGTTTTATCAATTGTTTAGACCGCTAATTTTTCTGCAAAATCCAGAGAAGGCACATGATAGAGTTATTAAATTTGGGGAATATTTCGAGGAGAACGATGTGTCCAGTTCCGTAAGCCCATTTTTTCATTACGAAAATAAAAAATTAAATACAAACGTTTTCGGTATTGATTTTAAAAATCCGATTGGACTTGCGGCGGGTTTTGACAAGAATGCTGTGTCTACGAAGTTTATAGAATGGCTGAACTTCGGGTTTGAAGAGATTGGTTCGGTGACTGCAATGGGCGGAGTTGGGAATGAGAAGCCGAGAGTATTTAGATTGACAAAAGATAAAGCGATAATTAATCGAATGGGGTTAAATAATGAGGGGGCTTATCCTATCAATAAGAACTTACGCCGACGGAAGAGCGGGTTTCCTATTGGCGTTAATATAGCAAAAACGCATTCTCCGTATATTATGGGCGACGAGGCGATAGATGATTTTAAGTTTTCTTATAGGGCGATGAGAGAGGGGGATTATGTTGTTTTAAATATCAGTTGCCCGAACACAAAAGAAGGCAAAACTTTTGAAGATCCAGTTGTTTTGAAAGAATTGTTGTCCGAAATAAATGCGTTAAGAGGCGAATTGCACGACGAGAGACCATTACTTGCAAAATTATCTCCAGATAATGAAGATAGGAAAAAGTTGGAGGGAATTTTGTATGTGTGTGAAAATCAGGGAATTGGTGGATATATCCTTTCAAATACTTCTTCTCGGAGAAAAAGACTTGTTACGTCTCAAAATTATATCGATAAAATTGGTGCTGGGGGGTTGAGCGGTGTGCCACTCCAAAAAGATAGTAATGACCTCATCTCGTTCGTTTATAATCAAACCAGTGCCCCGATTATTGGCGTCGGAGGAGTTTTTACTGCCAATGATGCGTATGATAAAATCAAATCTGGAGCATCGCTGGTTCAAGGGCTGACGGGATTTGTCTATAATGGTCCGGGGTTCGCGAAAAATATTAATAAGGGTTTGGTGAAATTATTAGAACGAGATGGGTTCAGCAATATTAGCGAGGCGGTTGGGGCGAATTGCAATTAGTATAAATTCGGCATAATCCAAACTTTTAAAACAATCCACTCAATCATTATTCTATGAAACAAAAATACGAATTGCTCGCTCCCGTCGGAGATTTCCGAAACCTGCACTCTGCGATATCTGCCGGTGCAAATGCAATTTACTTTGGAGTAAAAGGATTGAACATGAGAGAATCGGCTAAAAATTTCACCGTCGGAGATTTCAAAAAAATAAAAAAAATCTGTGACACCAAAAATGTTAAAATATATTTGACCATAAACACCGTAATCTACGACGCAGAATTGAACAAAGTTGCAAGGATAATTAAAAAAGCAAAAGGATTTATTGATGCTATAATATGCTGGGACTTGGCGGTAATTAATTTATGCAAAAAATACAAAATCCCGTTTCATATTTCAACTCAGGCATCTATCTCTAATTCGTCGTCGGCAAACTTTTATAAAAAACTCGGTGCGGAGAGAGTCGTTTTGGCGAGAGAATTGAATTTGAAACAAATTAAAAAGATTTCAAAAACAATCAAGATAGAATGTTTTATCCATGGGGCGATGTGCGTCGCTGTTTCTGGTCGCTGTTTTATGTCGCAACACCTTACTGGCTTGTCGGCGAATCGTGGTAAATGTGCTCAACTCTGCCGTCGCTCGTGGCAAATACGTGATGATTTCGGGAACGAACTTAAATTGGAAAATTCCAGAGTGATGTCGGCGAAGGATTTATGCACATTGCCGTTTATTGAAAAAATGAAAAAGGCTGGTATTAGTTCTTTTAAAATTGAAGGTAGGAATCGTAGCCCCGAATATGTTTATGCCGTCGTCGCTGAATATCGAAAAGCGTTGGATGGGAAATTAAGTCATTCTGAAATTTCGGAGGGATTGCGAAATCTGAAAAGGGTTTATCACCGTGGGTTTAGTTCTGGATTTTATTTGGGATTGCCGACCTCCGATGATTTTTCTTCTAGCGAACATGGGGAACAAAAGGAGAAAAAAGAATTTGTGGGAAAGGTTTCTAAGTATTGGAACAGGCTGGGAGTATGTTCTGTTTTTCTAAATGCGGGGAAATTAGAAGTGGGCGACGAAGTTTATTTAATCTCGGATAAAATTGGGGCGAAACGGGCAAGGGTAAAAAGCATCGAACTCGAGGGGAAACGGGTTGGGATGGCGAAGAAGGGGGACGACATCGGCGTTGATTTTGGGGAGAAGGTTGGTGTTGGATGCGAGGTATATGTGATTCGGGAAAAGGATTAGGTTTATTAATTTTGGTAGTTGTGTCTGGGTATGGAATATATGAAGACATTTGATGAGGTTTCTAAAAATGATATTAAAATAGTTGGCGGAAAGGGAGCTTCGCTTGGAGAATTGACCAAAGCTGGACTTTCTGTTCCAGACGGATTCGTGATTACTACCGAAGTTTTTGATAAACTTTTAGAAGATAATAATCTCATAAAAAAGATAGAGAACGAGTTGAGGAAGGTAGATATCGCTCAACCGCAAACTATTGAGATTGTTTCTCAGAATATCCAGAATTTAATTTTGAGGGTGGAAATTTCGAAGAACGTGGTGCAAGAAATAAAAAATCAATTTGAAAAATTAAGTAGTAAATTTGTAGCAGTTAGAAGTTCAGCGACGGCAGAAGATGGGATTAGTAATGCGTGGGCTGGACAGTTAGACACATTTCTTAATACGACTCGGGATGACCTATTAAAGAATGTGCAAAAATGCTGGGCGTCTCTATTTTCTCCCCGAGCAATTTTTTATCGTTTTGAGAAGGGACTATCCAGAGCCAAGATTTCGGTGGCAGTAGTTGTCCAGAAAATGATTGAGAGTGAGAAATCTGGCGTTGCGTTTTCTGTTCATCCCGTGATGAAAGACAAAAATCAAATAATAATCGAGGCGGGTTTTGGTTTGGGCGAGGCTGTTGTTTCGGGCTTAATTACTCCTGATTCGTATGTTGTTGGGAA
>CAYRXX010000050.1:0-3959 GCA_964428375.1 Candidatus Woesearchaeota archaeon | reverse complement strand
TTGTTTATGTAAGCCATCCCGCTCGGACAGACAATTCTTTGAGTGTGCCACGTCAAATTATTCCAAGTCACGGGAGAACCCTTGTCAAAAATTTGGCTCGTGTATGTCCCATTATTATTAGAGAGATTAAGCTGGACTGCGTTATTCGTCGTATTGTATTCTGTATGATTATAAGTTCCTTTATTAAAATCTGTTTGATTAATTGTGGTTAGGATTAATGCGGAGACAACAGCGACGGAGATGAGGGAAAAAACTGCGATGACAAACCACAAATTGCCCGATTTCTTTTTTGTTTTCCTCACCATCTTGTTAGTTACAAAATAAATTAATATTTAAAACTATCTAAAGGGGATGAGTTTTTAAGCTTATAAGTTGTTGGGAAAAATTGGAAAAGGAAGATGCAAAAATGGATGAGTGTTTGAAGGTGCTGTTATTGAAGACATAAAGTAGGGTTTATAGTATCTCATTTGCTTAGGGCTTTCACATTTAAAAAAGTGCTTATGTTATTCTGAAAAGCCGAAAAGTATTTTATATATTTATTGGAGAATATTCGACTTTCGGCCGTTACTCGTTTAGGTAGCTATTTCTGAATTAAAATTAAAATGTAAATGATGGATAGGGGTGACAGCAGCAGGAAAATTAAATAATTTCCAATATTAAATATGCCCTCGCTTCTTCAATCATTAGCGATTGAATTTGAACATCGTCTCGTATTCTTACCATTTCTGAAAAATTACTTATTTTATTTGCATTAATCTTACCTATTCCATGAATATTTATTCTCTTTATCCCATATTTTTTATTTTTCTCAATTTTCGATAACAACTCTTCGTTCATTTTCTCCTGAGATTTGTTCTGACTTACAAAGTAAGTTATTGGTTGCTCCATTACAAATTTATCTAAAAATTTATCAAACTCCTCCAATCTTCCCTCGTCTTTTAATGAAAGATAATAAAGCTTTATGAAACTATCAAAATAGCCTTCGCCATAAAGATTATTTATGTTGTTCCCTCTCCTTCCATATTTTTTATAAAGGTCATCTAAATATGGTTTTATGTCTTTATTCTCTGAGAATTGCTTCTCGATATAAACTGAAATCCTTAATGCCTCATAATCTTCATTTCTAAGTTTTCTTCTAAAAAATTTAAGGATGGGGGTGTTCATACATTCTTCTTTGTGCTCTTTAAAAATTTGATATCTTTTCTCCTCCAAGAGCAAGCCATTATTCTCCCTTATTTCTGGATAAATTTTTATTAATTTCTTTTCCTGTTCGTCACTAATTTTTGAAGGGTCTATATTGATTTGGTAAAAATTATTCGTAATATTTTTAACTTCCAGAAGTTTGTTGTTTGAGAAAAAGGACAAGCGATAGCTTCCATTATTATTTATTTCGGAAAAAGGAATAAATATAGAGATAATTTTTTTGATGACCTCTTTTAAATTCATTTTATTTAAAATGATTCCGCAAGTTCTAAGATTGAATTAATATCATTTTTTATAAAAACTTCTGACCCTTTCCTCACTCCTGCAAATTCTTCTAACTTTATTTCCTCACCATCTTTTGTCAAAACCCTTTCGGAAGGATTGTCTTTTTCAACTATGAACCCCTGACTATCGATAGATTTATTCATTATTCTTAGCAGAGATTGCTTAGATGCCTCGTCAAAAACAATTATATTTTCTTGCATGCTCATTCTATATCACTCTCTTATTTAAAGTTATTTATCCTAACTCGTGACAAAATTTAACCAACTTTCTTTTATTTGAGTATCCTTGTTCTTGGCTGCCAACCTCTAACTTAATGAACAAAACGAATAAAGTTTATAAAGTCAATAATCTATAAGTTTTCATGTTTTGGAAAAAGAAGGTAGAAAAAAAGCAGGATGATAAAGTCGCCACAAAGACAACTAAAAAGTCAGCGTCGAGAAAAACAACCGCATCTAAAAAAAATATGAAAACCCCTACGAAGAAAAAAACTGAAAGGTTTGACAAAACAGGAATAGAGGGATTTGACGCACTTTTCGATAAGGGTTTTGGAATTCCATCAGGAGCGTCGGTTTTAATCGAAGGTGGTCCAGGAAGCGGGAAAACTCTTTTTTGCTTAGCAACAATAAATAATTTATGTGAAGCTGGAAAGAAGGGGTTGTACATGAGTTTTGAAGAGCCAGAAGAAAAATTAATTGAGCACATGGAAGACTTTTCTTGGGATGCTAAAAAATATATTAAGAAAGGATTACTAAGAGTTAAGAGATTTGACGCAATTGATGTATCGAGGAGTATTGAGGCTTTGTTAAGTGCTGCGAAAAAGGAACTTTTGATTAAGGTTGATCCAGTATTTTTTCCGACAGATTTTAAGCCCGATTTTGTCGTCATTGATTCGCTGACAAGTATATCGTCCGCCTTTTCTGGAGAGGAATCACGTTTTAGAATTTATATGGAACAATTATTTAGATATCTCGAGGTGAATAATATAACAAACTTTTTGGTTAAAGAAGTCTCCTCCCCATCGCATACTGGGGATACGCTCAAAGAGAAAAACGAGGCTGTTTCCTTCTTATCTGATGGAATTATCGTTGTATATAACGTAATTCACGATAATGGGAAAAGGGGAGCAGCGATTGAAATTTTAAAGATGAGGGGAAGCAGTTTCGCAAAAGAAATTGTTGAGTTCAAGATTATAGAGGGGAAAGGTGTTTTTGTCAATCCAAAGAAGGTTTTGGGAAGAGACGGAAAAGATGGGTTTAGATTAACTTAATTAATATTTTTAAAATAAAAAATTTGGATGTGACCTCTTAAATTATCTACTTTCTATATTAAAAAAATAGAACTAGGAACTCATATTTTCAAATTGGTTTTGAGCGAAATTTTTAACCTCTTCACCTGCATCTCTCATGTGTTCTCGTCGATATTCAATCCTCTTTCGCATTTCTGATGTTCTGTTTCTAATGTAATCTTCCCGCTCTTTCATTCTTTCAAACCCCTCATGGCTGTTATTCCTAAATTGATTATACCTGTTCATGCCTCTCTGAAAACTTTCGTTCGAAAAATTTCCTCGCATAATCCGTCTTCCCATTCTGAAGTCCTCAAACATTTCTCTCTCCTTCTCGGCACGGATAATTCCTCTCTTTCTAAGTTGTTGAGTTCTTTCCTTAAATTTTTCCATTCTAATTTTTCGAGCTTCTGTTAAATTCTCTTCCCTATCAATCTTAGCCAACAGCTCGTCCATTGTTGCGTTAGTCATATTTGTCATTCTTTGATACCTTCGCATCGCTCTTTCTCGACGCTGAATAACCCTCTTCTCTATTCCTGCACTCCTACTTAATGAACGATTATAGAACTTTTCAAATCTCTCAATTCTCTCTGTGCTAACATTTCTCGCTTTAAGTCTTTCAATCGTTCGGGTATAAATCTCATCCGCATGATCTCTATGCCTCTCGAACATATTTTGCAACCGAACAATATTTTTCATATAATTAATTGATGCGTTGGTATTATTGCCCTTATCTTGCATCTTAAGAAATATTTTATTCGCTCTTGCCATAAGTTTGTCGTAATTTTCCTGTGTCTTATTATATGCTATGCTGTTATTCCCACCAAGCACCTCACCATTTGCCAACTGCTTATCTGCCATATGCAAGAGTAAATCCACTTTCCGTTCTTTGTTAAAAGTAAATGTAAGTCGGACGTGGTCCATAAAGTTCTCGAAGAAACCAATTCGGTGTGGTGCTGGAATAGTAGAACTCACGTCGGTAGCCATCGCGAAAGCTGGAATTGTAACGAACATAAATGTGATTAGGAATATGCCAAGTATTTTTTTTGAACTGACCCCTTTCATATTTAATATTAGAACATCTGTTATTTAAATCTTTCTGCGATCTTGGCCTTGCGTATAAATTAATTTCCAGCCAAATTAAAATAGCTCAATCGTTTGTGATTATGTAAAATTATTCTCGCGCAAA
>CAYRXX010000049.1:0-3981 GCA_964428375.1 Candidatus Woesearchaeota archaeon | reverse complement strand
TATTATAAATATCTAATCGAGGCTCCGCCAGAGGGTATTGAGTTTCTGAATGTACAGCGGGAGAAGGGCGCAGTGACTAACAAGAAATCTTTGAAGCTAATCACATTTGCTAAGATTGGAGCTAGGAAGTGGGCAAATAAGTTGAAATTGAATATCCCGAATTCGCATTTGAGTCCGAAAGGGAGTTATGATTTGATTCATTGTGCACATTGTTTAAGTAAAAATAAAAATAAACCATGGGTTGCAGATGTTGAAAGCCTTTGGTCTATTTTTATTGGAGGGGACAAAAGAAAAAGTGGGCAAGACAAAGTTAAGAAGATTTTAATGAGGAATAATTGCAAGAAAATTTTGCCGTGGACGAAGGTGACAGAGATGCAATATCTTAAAATGTTTCCCGAGATTAAAGATAAAATAGAATTACTTTATCCTGCAGTCCCAGAAATTAAAAATTTGAAAAAACCAAAAAATAAAAATATACGAGTTTTATTTATCGCTAGGTTTTTTGAATTGAAGGGTGGGCTTATTGCCTTGGAAACTCTTGAAAGGTTGAGAATAAAATATAATATTGACGGCATCGTCGTTTCTAATGTCTCAAAAGGATTAAAAGAAAAGTACTCAGAGTTAAAAATTTACGATTTGGTGCCGCATAAAAAAGTTTGTAAGCTCCTTGAAAATTCTGATATTTTTCTTTACCCCTCTCCAAATGATACTTTCGGATTTTCACTTTTGGAAGCGATGGCGTTTGGTTTGCCGATTGTTACAACAGACAATGGCAGGAATACAGCGTCGAGAAAGGAGATAGTTGAGAATAATAAGACGGGGTTTATCTTTGATGTTAGAGAGAAATTGTCTTTTGATAAGATTGGGAGGGCAGAGGAGTTGGTCATAAAAGAGCTGGTGAAGAATACTGGAAAATTGATTGAAAATGAAAAGCTGAGGGAGAAGATGTCAAAAAATTGTTTAAGGGTTATCCATGATGGAAAGTTTTCTGTTAAGATGCGGAATAAGAAATTGGGGAAGATTTATCGGGATGCATTGGGGTGAAAGTTGATTTGACTTTGAGTTTAGGTTCATCCTGATATCTTAATTTGCGACGATAAACCAGTGCCTTAAAGTAATTCTTGTTTAGAAATGGGAAGTTAATGCTTGGAAATTTAATTATGCGTTAAATTTAAATAGTCTGATAATGGTATAAAATTGGATTAAAATGCAAATAGTGAAGAAGATTTTAGATGAATGGAATGAAAGGGCTTTTCCAGATACATTGGAGAGAAATTCTAATGTTAATAAATATGTCTCTTCCAAAACAAATAAAATTCTTGTTTTGAATGGTTTTAGGAGGGTTGGAAAAACTTATCTTTTATTGGGGGAAGTAAAAAAATTATTAAAAACATATTCAAAAAAAGAAGTAATCTATCTTAATTTTGAAGATGAAAGAATCCCCTTGAAAGAAGGTTTTCTATCTGAACTTTTACCAGAAATAATTAAGATTAATGGGGAAATTCCTAAATTCCTTTTTTTAGATGAAATACAAAATTTTCCTGATTGGAGTAAATGGCTAAGGAGAGTTTATGATTTGTATCCCAAAACGAAATTTTTTGTAACGGGTTCTTCTTCAAAAATGTCTTTTAGCAAAATCCCAACAGAACTCCGAGGGAGGTATTTATTAAATAGAATTTTTCCACTTTCCTTTAAGGAATTTTTAATTTTTAAGAATTTTAATAAAGAAATTAATGAGAATAAATTGATTAATCTTTTTGAAGATTATCTTATTTATGGGGGACTCCCTGAAATTGTGTTGGCGGACAAAAATGAAAAATTGGAAATTGTTAAATCATATTATTCATCTGTTGTAAATAGGGATTTAATAGAGGAGCATTCAATTAAAAACAAGGAATCAATGAAGGCCATTTTAAATTTGCTTTTGGATTCCACAAATTATTCCTACAGTAAATTGTATAATTCTTTGAAAAGTTTGCAATATGAAATAGGGAAGAATACATTAATAGATTATATTAAGATTATAGAAGATTCTTTTTTTATGTTTAGTATTCCTATTTTCTCATATAAGATTAAAACAAGAATGCAATACCCGAAAAAGAATTATTTTATTGATAATGTCTTTTTATCTAAAATTGCAATCAATTTTTCCAAAAATTACGGAAAACTTTATGAGAATTTAGTTGCAATTGAACTGCTTAAAAAAGAGAAGGACTTTTTTTATTGGAAAAATCAGCAACAAGAGGAAGTTGATTTTGTTATTAAAGAAGGTTTGAAAATAAAAGAATTGATTCAGGTTTGTTATGATGTTTCTAAAACAAAAACCAAAGATAGGGAAATAAGGGCACTTCTAAAAGCAAGTAAAGAATTAAAATGCAAAAACTTAATAATTATTACCAAAGAGTATGAAGACAAAAGGGAAGAAGAATGGTTTGGTATAAAAAGGAAGATCAAATTTATCCCATTATGGAAATGGGTGTTGGAGAATTAATTAAGATGTCTAAGAATTGTTTAAAGGTTATTAAAGATGGAAAGTTTTCTGTGAAGAGAAGGAATAAGGGATTGAAGGAGATTTATCTGGAGGCATTGGGGTGATACAAAAACGGTATCACATATAGCCTAAAGTGATACAAAAACGGTATCACATAGGAAAGTTTATATATGAAGCCAATTTAATATATTTATGAAAAAAGATTTGCTTCATCAGGTTATTTATGATCAACAACAGGATTTTTTATCTTTAGGTAATTTAACAAATAGGGAACAAACAGCAGAAGTAATTAAATTACTAAAGTTGAATTTACCGATTATAATTACTGGAATAAGAAGGTGCGGGAAATCCTCTTTATTAAGGATAGTTTTGGATAAACTAAAATTAGAAAAAAGAAATTTTTTATATATAAACTTTAACGACGAGAGACTGATAAATTTTGACAATGAAAACTTTCAAAATATTTTAGATTATTTGGAAGAAAACAATTATGGTAAAAAAGTTTATTTATTTTTGGATGAAATTCAAGAAGTTAAAAACTGGGAAAAATGGATAGATAGAATAAAAGACAAATTTCCGATAATGATAACTGGCTCCAACTCACAATTATTAAGTTCAGAGATATCCACGACGCTGACTGGTCGGTCTATCAGTGTAAATCTTTTCCCTTTCAATTTCCGAGAATATTTGAACTACAAGAATATAGAAACAAAAAACTATCTGTTGGACACAAAACTACAAAATAAGATTAAATCGGCTTTCAAAAAATATTCCTCGACGGGGGGGATGCCAAAAATGGTTATAGAAAAAAATAGAATAATTTTAAGAGAACTATACGAGAACATAATTTACAGAGATATTGTCAGAAGATTTAGCCCGAGCTTGACAAATTCAATAAAGGAAATTTCAATTTATCTTTTATCAAATGTCTCTTCTGATATAAGTTTAAGGACTCTTTCAAAAATTTCAGGAATAAAAAATTTAGGGATTTTGAGTGAAATATATTCTTCTTTTGAAAAGGCCTTTTTATTTTTTAGAATAAATAAGTTTGATTATTCAGTTAAAAAACAGATACAAAATCCAAAAAAAGTTTATTCCATTGATGCGGGATTTCCAAATAATCTTGGTTTCAAATTTTCAGAAAATTTAGGGCAAATATTTGAAAACATGGTCGCAATCTCTTTGAAGCAACGGGAATTTGAGATTTATTATTATCGGGGGAAAGCAGAATGTGTTTTTGTAATAAAAGAAAAAACCAAAGTAACAAAAGTTGTTCAGGCAACATATCAATTAAATGAGAAAAATGAAAAGAGAGAATTGGGGGGGCTTCTTGAGGCAATGGAAAAATTCGGGCTGAGAGAAGGATTAATTATAACTGACAGTGATGAAGATGAATTTAAAATAAACAAAAAGAAAGTAATTATAAAACCTCTCTGGAAATGGGTATTGGAGAATTAATTAAGATGTCAAGAAATTACATAAGGGTTATT
>CAYRXX010000048.1:1894-4062 GCA_964428375.1 Candidatus Woesearchaeota archaeon | reverse complement strand
CAATCAACAATATTAAACCACAAACGTCTAACCCTAAAACCTAATCCTGCCCCAATATTCCATAGCTCTCATCAACTCATCATGAGTAGCCCCATATCTCTCCAGCGTCTCACCTTCCATCGTAGCATCAACAGCCTGCCTCATCGCTGTCGCTCCAGCTACAGTCCCATCAGGATGCCCATGGACTCCTCCTCCAGCCTGAATTATAATGTCTTTTCCAAAATTTTTCATCAAATATGGAACATGCCCAGGAGAAATGCCTCCAGAACAAACTGCAAACACAGGCTTCAACCCATCCCAATCCTGCTCTAATCTATGCTTAGTTTTCCCGACACTTTGTTTTTCAATCTCATCGTCAATCTCTTTTACCTCTCTTTTGCCCCCTCGCATCTTTCCAATTCCAGTTCCAATATGTAAAGAATCCACCCCCGCCATCCTTGCAAAATCCGCAACACACATCATAGACAAACCGTGTTCAGGATTCTCGGTAAATGCTCCGTGCATAGCTCGATGAGCATGGATACCAAGCTTAGAATTTTCTCTCAAAGTTTGGAGACTAGAAAACCCAGCTGTAATAATATCGTGCATCACAAACTTACCTCCCAGCTCCTTAACTAAATCAGCTCGTCTCAACATAGCCATAGATTCTGCGGTAACGTTAATAAAATAACCCTTCTTCTCTCCTGTTTCCTCACTTGCCTTATCACACATCTCCAAGGTTTTTGCCGCCCTCTTCTCAAATGGATTAAACTTCTGGCTAGATAAATTTTCATCATCTTTCACTAAGTCACAACCTCCAACCCAAGCATCATACGCTACCTTAGCATGATCTTTGGTCCGCAACCCCAATTTTGGCTTCACAATTGTTCCTACCAAAGGACGATCCTTCACCTTCAAAATCTTCCTATATCCTTTAATCCCAAACCTCGGACCAGGAAAACTCTTCAACAACTTTTTAGGAAACTTAATATCTTCTAATCTCAATCCTTTTACAGCCTTCATTCCAAAAACGTTTCCCGCGATAGACGACAAAATATTTGGAACACTACCTTCTTCAAATAATTCCTGAGGATATGCAATCTTTACCCAGCTCCCAGAAACAGCAAACGCCTTCGCCCCTAACTTATTAACATATTTTTTATTAGACTTAACATCGCACCACGTTCCCGTCGAGCTTTCAAGAGCAACATCATTAATAGCCTCATTTAAACTCAATCCCTTCGACGGCGTTACGCGGAATAGACAAACCAGATCATTTTTAGTAGGCTTGTATGATTTATTCACAAACGCAAACTCCTTTTTGCTCACCATTTTAGATAAAAACAGAACACCTTAATAAAGCTTTCCTCAATAAAAATTTATAAATCTGATTACCTTAATCCAAACATGCGCACAAAAAAGAAATTAAAAATTTTAGTAGCATCAGATATACACGGAAATTTTAAGACAGCAAAAACACTATCTGAAAAGGCCGAAAGAGAAAAAGTAGATTTGGTAATTCTGGCGGGAGATATCTATGGGTACACCGACGGTAAAGCAGGAATTTTAAAACCATTTAAGAAGAAAAATCAGCTTGTCCTTTTCGTGCCTGGGAACTGCGAATTTGAGAGGGAATGCCTATTATTAGAAAAAGATGCTAAGAATATTTCCGGACAATCTCTGGCTCACGGAAACGTTACCTTTATTGGAGTTGGAAACCCAAACGGGGAATTACACCTAACAAAGAAAGATTTTAAAAGAATAGAAGAAAATTTTAAACAAGCAAAATCTACTAAAAAGATACTAATCTCTCACCTTCACGCCAGAGGAACACTCGCCGAATTTTCTGGATTTTTCGGAGACCCACTTTTAAGAAAAGCCGTAGAGAATTTCCAACCAAACCTTTTAATTTCTGGGCACATCCATGAGGCAGAAGGACTCGACGACAAAATAGGAAAAACGCAGGTTATTCAAATTGGGAAGAATGGAAGAATTTTAGAAATTTAAACACGCTCCCGACAGGATTCTACTCACAATTTGCATTTCGGAAAATATTTTTAATCTTAATTTGTTTTTCCTCGAAGCGAATTGCTCGCCTACGACATCGTCGCAGTTTCAAACCATCTCACTCGCTACGCTCCCGACAGGATTCTACTCACAATTTGCATTTCGGAAAATATTTTTAATCT
>CAYRXX010000048.1:0-1794 GCA_964428375.1 Candidatus Woesearchaeota archaeon | reverse complement strand
ACGCTCCCGACAGGATTCTACTCACAATTTGCATTTCGGAAAATATTTTTAATCTTAATTTGTTTTTCCTCGAAGCGAATTGCTCGCCTACGACATCGTCGCAGTTTCAAACCATCTCACTCGCTACGCTCCCGACAGGATTCGAACCTGCGACTTTCAGCTTAGAAGGCTGACACTCTATCCAGACTGAGTTACGAGAGCACGAATATTCATGACTAATTCGATTTAAAAGTTTGTTGGCAAAGAATAAAAAGGAAGATTGGGTTGAATTAGCATGACAGAGAACATTGAACTAACCTTTTTAGGAACAGGTTCTGCAATTCCGACAAAAAGAAGAAACCACCCAGCGATGCTGTTAAAATACAAAACCGAGGATATCTTAATTGATTGCGGAGAAGGAACACAGCGGCAATTTCGTAAAGCACGTCTAAATCCGACTAAAATCAATAAAATATTAATAACACATTGGCACGGGGATCACACATTTGGATTGCCAGGAATATTACAAACACTAATATTAAACGGGCACAATAGGGAGTTAAAAATTTACGGGCCAGAAGGAACCAAGAATTGGATAAGAAAATATTTTGATTTGGTAGGGAGGGGGGTTGAAAAACTCAATATAGAAGTAATAGAAGTTGGAGATGAAATTGTTTTTGATAATGACGAGTATTTTGTAGAATCCAA
The DNA here is from genome assembly GCA_964428375.1 of Candidatus Woesearchaeota archaeon. Lineage (GTDB taxonomy): Archaea > Nanobdellota > Nanobdellia > Pacearchaeales > GW2011-AR1 > JAGVXH01. Next base: position 1,107 of record CAYRXX010000048.1, on the reverse strand, counting down.
AAAGGTTGATCATGGTTGCCCCGCAGTTGGATACTCTTTCACAATAAGAGAAAAATCACGAATAGATACTAAAAAATTAAAAGAATTAAACATTCCAAACTCACCGTTGATTGCCAAGATAGCAAAAGGAGAAACAGTTGAGATAAATGGAAAAGAAATAAATGGAAAAGATTTGCTATACAAGGAAAAATCCAGAAAAATTACGATAGTAATGGATACCAGATATACTAAATCGGCAGTAAATTTAGCAAAGGAATCAGATTTGTTGATTACCGAATCGACCTATTCCAAAGAAGAGTCAAAAACAGCGTCGGACTATGGGCACATGACTTCTATCGATGCGGCAAAGATGGCAAAGATGGCAAAAGTCAAGAGCCTGGCATTAATACACCTAAGCCAAAGATATGAAGCAATTCCAAAGGTCATTTTAAATGAAGCAAAGGAAATTTTCGAAGACACGATTATTCCCGAAGACTTGGATAAAATTATTCTATAATCTAACCATAATTAGCTAACGTAAAAATATTCTAACTGTCTATTTTATCCCAACATGTTTTGCACTAAAAATTTTAAAGAAAGAATCTATAAATTTGTGAATTGATCGTCGTCGCTGATTACACAAATACAAAAATCATTTGAAACTTAAACGAAAACTTTAAATAATATACTTATGTATACTTATGTATATGGAAACCACAATTAGACTAAACCACGAAACAAAATCCGACCTAGATAAATTCAGACAATATAAAAACGAAAGCTATAACGAGTTGATTAGGAAGCTCTTATTCGTCGTTAAAATTTGCGAAAAAAAACCAGCACTAAGCCAAAAAACAATTATGGAAATTAGAAAAGCTCGGGAAAATATTATGCACGGAAATTTTTATACCGAAGAGGAAGCGAAAAAAATACTCGGGTTTTGATATGAGCCACTTAATTTTTTATGGAAACATATAAACTCATTTTTGAAAAAAGAGTACTAAAGGAGTTGAACAAGCTTGATATAAAAACAAAAAAGAGAATTTGGGAAAAATTGCAAAAATGCAAGGAAAATCCATTTATCTTTTTGAAACCGCTTGTTTAAATCAGGGGATTTAAATTAAGAGT
>CAYRXX010000047.1:0-4544 GCA_964428375.1 Candidatus Woesearchaeota archaeon | reverse complement strand
TAGGCATCTTATTATTTCTTAATAGTTTTTCTAAATAATCAGATGGTTTTCATATCCAGAGATTCCACATAAGATTAGTAAAACATTGGGAATGCGAACAGCCAGTCCCAAAAACGAAAAGAGCAAAACAATTTATATACATAAGCATTTATCGAACCATACTTTAAACCCCTTCCCGAAAACAAAAAACTCATAATGGAAAAACAATGGTTCGTTTATATTCTGGAATGCCAAGATGGTTCTTTCTACACGGGTGTTACAAACGACGTCGACAAAAGAATGACAACTCACATTTCAGGGAAAGGTTCAAAATATGTTAGACGGAAAAAATTCAAAAGACTTTTAAAAATTAAAGAGTGTCGAGACCGGTCGGACGCCTGCAAGGCGGAATGCCACATTAAAACATTACCCAAATTAGAAAAATTAGATTGGTTTAATTAATACAAAAAAAAAGATTAGCTTAAACTATAAAGTTTGCCTGACGTGTTTTCTCAATCCCATCTACGATAATAGTTCTTTTCAAAATGCCTTTCCTCTTCGCCAACTCCCGAATTTCCGCAGGCTTAAGGCTTTCCATATTCTCAGGATAAATTATATCTGTTACATTAATTTCGTGATAAATGCTTGCGATATCAAAATCACCAATATCAAAAAACAATTCTCCCACAATTTTTCTGTCCAATACTTTTAATGAACAAAAATCAGCAGCAGGCCTATCTCCCTTCTCCTTTCCTGGCTTTCCGCTAGCAGGAGCCTTCGGTTTAATTTTCAAAACAAACCCGTCTCCCTGAAACGAAAGAGCAAAAAAGGCTTTTGGATATTTATCCATCAACTCGAATATTTCTTCCTTGCCTACCTCTCCGTCGATAACATATTTGCGGACACCTTGAAAATTACTAACCTTTTTTATCTCAAACTTTATTTCATCTCTCAAATCCAAAGTTGAAACAATGACTCCTTTAATCTTGGGTTTGTCAGAAACATTTTCCAAACATCTCCTAGCCAAGAAGTTTGCGTATTCGGCTCCTGTTTTTATAACCAAGTTTTTTGTTTGCTTTTTACTCTCAATCAAATATTTATTTTTATAGACTCCTTTCCCGAATTTTAAAAAGGCCACGTGTGCCTCGTCGTCAAAGACTCCCTCAAAAATATTTTTAATAATCATAAAGTATCTGTGATTTTTTTCTTTATAAGTTTTCCGCACAGATTCCGAAGTCTCAATCTACCTTAAATTTATAAGCTAGATAAACATAGAATATCATGATAGAATCGGAAGATATAAAGAGAGTTGTCGTCGGGGGGTTAATTTTATCGATTTTTGTCCTGGCATTCTTAGTTATAAAACCAATAATAATCCCAATTGTCTTGGGTCTTTTATTATCATACGTATTAAGCCCGGCATACAAGCTGATCCAAAAAGGAGTCAAAAATAAAAGTATCGCAGCACTACTTCTTGTCGCGGCATTGATTCTCTTAATTGCTATTCCCGTAATTTATTTCGTCCCATCGATAGTAAATCAAATTTTCGGCATTTACACCATGGCTCAAACAATCAACTTTACAAAGATAATCTCCGGATTTGTAAAGGCAAGTTCAGCGTCAACAATCGCAATTAATATAGATAATATAATCGGACAGTTCTTCTCCGGATTTCTAAACCAGTTCAAGGATTTATTGATAAACCTGCCTTCTTTAACTTTCCAATTCGCAGTTTTCCTATTCACTTTTTATTTTGCGACAAGAGATGGTGAGCAAATGGGAAATTACATTCGTTCACTTTCCCCACTATCCAAGACTACTGAATCAAGATTTTTGACAGAATTTCGGGGAATAACGAACGCAATAATTTTCGGGCAAGTCGTGATCGGATTAGCCCAAGCTTTAACCTTGGGGGCAGGATTCTTTTTCTTAGGTGTCCCAAATGTTTTTCTTCTCTCTTTTGTAACTTTCTTGTTGTCCATAATCCCTGTTTTGGGGGCATGGCTTGTCTGGTTACCAGCGGCAATATATCTCTTAGCGACGGGGAAGTTGTTCGCAGGGATCTTCTTATTAATATATGGAACATTCTTCGTTTCTCTTATAGATAACCTTCTGCGTCCATATATAATATCGAAGAAATCAACATTGCCAATTTCTATGAGCCTAATAGGAGCAATAGGGGGACTTTTCTTCTTCGGAATAATTGGTATATTACTAGGGCCATTAGTTTTAGCCTATGCTTTAATTATAATTGAGTTTTATCGTCAAGGCAAACTAAAAGATTTATTCAACAAAAAATAGATGGAATTAAAAATAAAAAATTTTAATTGGCACGCTGGAAGACCAGTTGTTTTTTTAAATGACAGAACGGCAAAAAAAATGGACGTTTTTGTCGAAGATAGGGTTTCTATCTCTAAAAGAAAAAAAGTCCATGCGATTGTAGATATCTTTTCTAGGGAAGTAGCCCCAAACGAAATTGGCATTTCATACGAATTAGGAAAACTTCTCCAGCTCAAAACCGGAACAAAAGTAGACGTATCAGCCTCGGGGATGTCTGAATCATCCTTTTTAATTAAGAAAAAGATAAGCGGGGACCACCTTTCTCAAAAAGAATTTGATCTAATTATATGGGATATTGTACATGACAATCTTACAGAATCAGAAATAGCATTTTTTACAGCGGCGGAGAAATTAAATAAAATGGATTTTGAAGAAATAGTTTTCCTCACAAATGCGATGGTAAAAACTGGAACAAAATTGAAGTTTAAAGGAAGGTATGTCGCCGATAAACATTGTATAGGAGGAATTGCTGGGAACAGAACGACGCCAATTGTAGTAGCTATTTGTGCATCAATTGGAATAACTTTACCAAAGACTTCCTCTCGTGCTATAACCTCAGCCTCGGGAACAGCGGACGTGATAGAAACTATTTCTAGTGTAGAACTCTCACTAGGAAAGATTACAAGCGTAGTTAATAAGAATGGTGCGTGTTTGGCGTGGGGTGGATCATTGGGACTAGCCCCATCCGACGATAAAATAATACAAGTGGAACGACTTCTGAATTTGGACATAGAGCCACAGCTTCTGGCCTCAATAATGTCAAAGAAGATAGCCGCAGGAGCCAATTATCTCTTAATAGATATTCCATACGGAAAGAGTGCAAAAGTGGAAAACATTTTTCGTGCGAGAAGCCTTGGGAACAAGTTTTACAAAATGGCAAAGAATTTTAAAATAAAAATGAAAGTAGTTTATACAGATGGAAGTCAGCCAGTTGGAAATGGGTTTGGTCCAGTATTAGAGATGCAGGATGTTCTATCGGTTTTCCAAAATAAAGGTCCACAGGATTTACGGGACAAATCGCTCCATCTTGCGAGGGAGCTAATAGAATTATGTGGGATAAAGGATGCCAAGCGAAAGGCAGAAAATGCCCTCTCTACAGGAAATGCATACAGAAAATTTATAGAAATTATAAATGCACAAAATGGCAAAAAGGATTTCGAGAAAAGAGTTAAGGATTTAAAACTTGCAAAATTTAAAAAGATTATTTTATCTAAAAAATCTGGAAAAATAACCGAGATAAGTAACAAGGGAATAAATACCCTTTGTCGTATATTAGGAACTCCAGAGAGTATTTCATCAGGAGTTTATCTTCATCGGCATTTATCGAAGATAAAAAAAGGGATGCCAATATTAACACTCTATTCTGAGTCTCAAACAAAAATAAAAGACGCGATAAAATTTTTAAAAGAATTCGACCCAATAAAAATCAAATAGCCCTTGTCTTTAGGATTACAATATTCTTAACTGGCCAATCTTGCATCCCGTTTTTCGTAGTGGTTGCAACATTTTCAATTTCTCGCACAACATTCATCCCAGTTAAAACTTTGCCAAATACAGCATATCCAGCATTACCATTTCCATAATCCAAAAAATCATTATCTTTAACATTTATGAAAAACTGCGACGTAGCACTATTCGGATTATTTGTTCGAGCCATAGCAATAGTGCCAACACTATTCTTTAACCCATTATTAGACTCAAGTTTTATAGGGGCCATCGTTTTTTTCTCTGTTCCATTCTCGTAAAATCCCCCTCCCTGAATCATAAAATTTCTTATCACTCGGTGGAAAACAGTTCCATCATAATATCCAGCATTAACATAACTCAAAAAATTCTTCACTGTTGTAGGTGCCTTCTGAGGATAGAGTTCAATTACAATATTTCCCTTGCTTGTTTCAATTTCAACTTTTGTTGCCATATTTTTTTTAATGCCACCTACCATCTGCACTACGAATAACACAAACAACCCAAGCAAAACTACTATTAAAAAGATTGCTACGTTCTTCTTTTTTAGAATATCGACACCTCTCATCTAAAATTAATACGTTCTCAGTTTATAAATTATTTGGAAGCTATCGGCAATCTTAAAAAGCGAGAGCATCTATCAGGATTGACAGGCACATTTCGGGCAACTATTAAATAAATTGCTCCATGTCACGAAGCAAAGCTCGTATCGCGTAATGGTATCGCACGCGGCTCGAACCCGCGGCCCTCCGGGGCATCCC
>CAYRXX010000046.1:0-5160 GCA_964428375.1 Candidatus Woesearchaeota archaeon | reverse complement strand
TCTTGCGACTTTCGATCCCATTTTGTATGGGGAAAAATAAAAATGGAAAAGCAAGGAGATTATAAGTGGGGAATTATGCTGTCTTTGTTAATTGGGTTGATGATTCTGGCTGTAGGTTTTTCTCTTTTTTATCAGGAGGCTCAGACTGGGGCTCTTGGTGATATGACGGTTTGTCGAGAGAGCATCCAGGCTCGGTCTGTTTTGCCAGATGCCAAATTGGGAGGGATTACTTTTGATTCTTTTAAGGATGCTTATCCATTGAAATGTAAAACTATGGTTGTGGATGTTAGCGAGGCTGATTTGAAGGATGGTTCGTATCGTGATAAAATTGGCGGTGCGATGGCGGAATGTTGGGCCCTTTATGGGAAAGGAGATTCTAATGCCTTTCCTGCTAGGTTTTTTAAGACAAGCACTTGTGTTCCTTGTGCTCGTGTTCATTTAAGTGACGATGCCAAAGATTATATGAAAAGGGAAAATATGAAAATTAATCTTAGAAATGTTTTGGATGCCAAGATGGGGAAGGATTATAGTTATTGGTCATATCTGTTGGGAGCGGGCGAGAGGTTTTCTGCCTTTGGTATTCAAAGAAGTTTTGTTTCTAATTTTTCTGGGAATATTTTTTCTATTATTCGAAAGCATACGATTCAAAGAAATATTTTGATACACCCGAATAAGATTGATAAGAGTGAGGTAATTGTGAAGGTTGCCAATTTAACCTTGCCTAAGTATTTTTATTCTGGGAAGGGAGATTTGTTAATTGGGTATGGGGTGAGTCAGGCGAATGGGAAAGATAGGTTTAGTGATTATTTCCCTTATTTGTTTTATTTTCAGGTTAATCAGGAGCCAAGTCCCTTTGATGAAGTTGGGAAAGATTTGTTTGATGGTATGAAGTTTTGTGACAAATGGGAGGGCATTCCCGCATAATGAAACGCGGTTCTGTTTTGATTGAGGTTGTAGTTCATGTGGTTTTAATCGGAATTGTCCTGGCTGCCTTTTTGTTTGCTGTCGCTGGGAGGGTTAATGGGAGAGATGTTAAGCAACAGGTTCTAGAAAAGCAGTTGGCACTTTTGATTGATTCTGCGGATTCTGGGATGAGTTTTGCCGTTAGTGTTGGAAATGTTAATGGCGTTATAGATAGTGTGAAAATTCAAAATGGAAGGGTTTTCGTTGGGGTTGATGGGTTCCCAGATTTTAAGGGATATCCTTATTTTTCTAGGTATGATGTTTCTGTTGAGAAGGTGCAAGATAAATTTATTGTTAGGGTTGGAAAATGAGGCCGATTGGGAGAAGGGGGCAGGTGGCGGATGGGATTTCTACGATGTATAGGTTGTTCATGGTTTTGGTTGTTGCCTTCGCAGTGTTTAGTCTTGGTGGAGTTTTTTATAAATATAATATTAATGTTCGAGGTGTAGAGGCGAGGATTTTGGTGAGGAATGTTGTGTCATGTTTGGCTCCCGAGGGTGTTTTGGATTTAAGTGGTGGCATGAAGGATAAGCTTGGAAAGTGTGGGATTAGCGACGGGAAGAGGCTATATGTTGCGGTGGATGTTTTGGATAGTAGTGGAAAAGAGATTTCTAAATTTAATCGTGGGGATAAGGGGGCGTTGTGGATTCATGATTTATTTGGGAAGGTTGTGACGTCTGGAAAAGCGATATTAGGTGTGAGGGAAAACACGGGAGATATTCAAAAATATCAGCCTGGGTATTATAAGAACAGTTTCCCTGTTTTTATTTTGCATGATGGTAGGAGATTTTCAGGGAATTTAAGTGTGGAGGCTTTTGTTAATTATGATAATTAATTTTTGGAGTTTTGGTAAGCGTGGAGGAATTTCAAACTTTATCTCGTTTTTGGGCGCCACTATCTTTATTATTTTGATTTTAGGAGCGTTTGTTTTTGGGGCGAGAGTGGTGAAAAGTTTTGATAATGCAGAGTCTGGGGTCGTTGTTTATGGCCCGAAAGATGTTGGTATTGACAATATCGTTAGTTATTCTAAAAGGTATTCGTCTTTGGTTAGAGCGAAGTTTTTGGTTGCTGGTGGTCAGTCTGTGAATGTTGGACTGAAGGAGGTTGGATATGAAAAATAAACGTGGTCAGATGTTTTCATTGATATTAGTTTTTATTACTTTGTTCATGGTCGGTGTTTCAATTTCTGTTTATATGATTCAACAGAAAGGTGTTCAGAATTCTCTGGTTTCTCCGCTGGCTGTTTTAAATGTTCGGGATGCAAGGGCGGTTTTTGACATGAGAGAAAAATCGTTGATTCTTAATAGTTTGGAGAAAACCAAGGGGGCATTTGGGAGTGAAGTTTTTCTTCAGAGTTTTAGAAATAATTTTATTTCTGGTATTACTCCGTCGATGAAAGAGTTTATTTTTGCGAATTTGTCTTGGAATGGGCAGGTGCTTAAGGATTTTAATAGAGAATCTTTTTTGAAAAACGTTGTTTATGGGGAGGCTGGTTTTCGTCGTGTTGGTTCTGGAGGGATAATTCTGGAACGTGGAAGGATTGGCAAAAGTTTTGAGTTGCGGGCGTTGGATAAATATAAGACTAATTTCGCTGTCGATTTTGATTATAATTTTAATCGCAAATATTTAATTAAGAAAGTTGGTGGGAAGTTTTTGGTGGAGGTTGTAAAATGAGAGATGATGGGCTTGGAAGAAGACGGACAAAAGGCGATTTGAAAAGAAAAAGACTTGCACGTGGATATAAGCGAGGGGGGAAATTTAGAACTGCGAATGTTGATGAAGCCTCTGGGGATAAACGGGATAAAATGGGGAAGTCGATTAAGAAGAAAGCGAAGAAGTATTAGGAAAGTTTAAATAAGATTAAGGATTTTTAAGAATATGTTCGGATTTTTGTTTTGGTTGTTCTTGTCGGGAATTGTCGTTGCTGGTTTGCAAGATTTGAAGCGGAGAGAGGTGGATAATTGGCTTACTTCTTTTTTGATTTTATCAAGTGTTTCCTTTGTTGTTTATGGAGGAATTCTGTCTAAGGATATTGGACAAGTTTTTCTTCTTGCTGGATTGTTCTTGGTGATGTTCTTGGTGATGAATTTGCTTTATTATGGTCGGGTTTTTGCCGGTGGAGATGCTAAGCTTTTGTTTTCTATGACTGCATTTTTTTTGGGCGTGACTTTTTTGGATTCTCTCGTGAATGTTGGGATTTTTGTGTTTTTTTTAATGATTAGTGGATCTATTTATGGGTTGATGTATTCTGGTTTTTTATGGTCGAGAAACAAAAGTAAGGTGAATAAGGAAATGTCTCGTTTGTCTCATGGGGCTGTTTTCCGTGTTCCGCTTTTACTGGGAATTGTTTTAATGTTCGGTGGGTTTGTGAATTTTTTGTTTTTCTTAGTTGGGGTGTTATTGTTTATTTTTCCTCTTTTGTATGTTTTTGCGAAGGGTTTGGAAAATGTTTCTATGATTCATGAGATTGATGGGAAATCTCTTCGTGAGGGGGATTGGTTGGCTAAGGACGTTAGGGTCAATGGAAAGGTGATTAGGGCGAATTGGGATGGTTTGAGCTTGGAAGAGATTGGGAGTTTAAGAAGGAGAAAAAAGGTTGTAATTAAAGAAGGGATTCCGTTTGTTCCCGCTTTCTTGGTTGCGTTTTTGGGATATGTTTTTTTGAAGGGCTGGTTTGTTGGCTTATTGATGCGACTTGCTTTAGGTTAATTATGGGATACGAGGAGGGAGGATTGGAATTTCTTCTTGTTTAATGGGTTCTTCTGTTTTGTCTTCTGCGATGCTGGATTTGTCTATTTTTAAGATTTCTTCTTGAATTGATTTTAGTTCTTCTTCGGAGGCTTGTCTTCTTTCTTTTGGCTGTTCGTCGTTATAGATAGGAATGAGTTCTAAAAAAGCATGCCCCATTATTTTTAATTCATTAACTTTAATGTCTTTTGGGGAGAGCCGTTTTTGGATTTTTGCCATTGTCCTTTCTGTAATTGTTTTTATTGATTCTGGTATTTTTTCTAGATGTTCTCGTGGAATTATTAAAGAATGTCCCCTTGTTTGCGGGTTGAGTTCTAATATCGCAATGTAATTTTTATCTTCGGCTATTTTGTAAGAGGGAGTTTGTCCTGCTATAATTGAGCAAAAAACACATTGCTGTCCTAGATGATTTAGTTTGTTTTGTTTTATGAAGGTTTCAATCTCTTCGTTTGTCATGGCTGTTATCTGTTCTTCAATTTGTTGACGTTTATTCTCTGGGAAGTTTTCTAGTTGGGATAGAAGTTGTTTTTTTATACTTAGCGTTTCTTCATCGGTGAGCGTCATATTTCGTTTTTTATCTCTTCTTTTATGTCCTCTATGATTTTTTCAGTTAGTCCGCCTTCTTTCACGTTGTCTACTATTGTGGAGAAGATTTTATGAATTTTTTCTTTTGGGTATTTTGTAGAGTTTATGCTTAATAAGGTATCAAATCCGTAATGGATATCGAGATATATCGTTTTTTCGTTTGGGTTATCCTTATATCTCTCTTCATAATTAATGGCGAAAGCATTGTTTCTAATTTCTGTTCTTAGTGCTGCTGGTTCGTTTGCTATTCTATGCATTGTTCTTGGAGTCCTTTGCTATTTATATAATTGTCGTCTTGTTTTTTCTTGTTGTCAGTTTGGCATTTTGGGAAACGTTTGCATTTATTTTGCAAATATATACTAGTCCTAAATCAGCGTCGTAGCATTCTCTTCCTTGCGCGTTGTAGGGGCATTGATCCTTTTCCGTTGAACATAAGACTAACCCCTTGTCTTTGGGGTGGTCTTTTGGGGTGTAGTGTTCAGGGAGATAAAAACGGTGTGCTATTCCAGATGTGATTGCTTCGCATTGTTTTTTCATTTTTAGAATTACCCGACCACTCTTCTGTAATCGATGAGTTCTACGGAAGAAATGCCTTCTATTTTTGAGAGTTTTTCTTCTACAGTCTCAGATTCAATGTCTTCCGATAGGGCCATTGTTATAATTAGTGCCTTTAATCCAAAGGCTATTGGCTCTTCTTTTGCATCGTTGAAAACCCCAGACTCGAAGGACTCTATTGTTTCTTTTACTCTTGTTTTAAGTTCTTCTAAGTTTATCTCTATCCCTTCTGGCATTATTTTGAATTGAAGTCCTGCGGTTCCCATAATTTTTGGTTATTTTGTTTGTTTATAAAAGTTGTGTTTTCTA
>CAYRXX010000045.1:0-5293 GCA_964428375.1 Candidatus Woesearchaeota archaeon | reverse complement strand
ATCGGACAAAATTCTAAAATAATTGGGAATGTAAGCTCTTCTGGTTTAGTTGCTAATCTCGCCAAAATAGGAGCCAACACCCATATAACTGGGAATATTTACTCAAAAGGATTTTATAGTCAAGTTATGGGAAATGGTTATTTTCTATCAAAATCAATTATAGGTATGGATAATTATCACGTGAAGTCAGTCAATGCCGACGATAAGAATGTGTCCGAGTGAAATCCCTATAAAGTATATTAAATTGGGGATGCTCATTAATCTCGGAGACCAAAGCCTTTAAAAAATAACACAATCTTTAACTAAGAAGATGGCGAAAATAAAATCTAACACGTGGTACAAAATTTTGCTCCTCATCTTCGCCGTTTGTCTATCTGTTTCAATAATATTGTCCTTCGTCCCTATCGGAGAAATATGTGGTGAAGCAACTTCGAGTTGTTCAATCGTCCAGCATTCAGAATACGAAAGCGTCCTCGGAATAAACAACAGTTACTTTGGAATAATTGCCTTCTCGTCGCTAATATTCATTTTAATATCACAGATGATAAGCCCGAGGAGGTATAAAGAACGATTCTTATCGTTGGGAACAATGGTCGCTGCCGTCGCTGCCGTTTATTTTATCTCTCTTCAACTTTTCGTAATCAAGGCTATTTGTCCATATTGCATGGTGATAGATACACTGAGCATTATAGCTTTCGGGATAGTTGTTGCAAGAAAAAATTCGTGGAACTAAAAATGAGATTACAAATAAGGGTTCAGCCAAATTCTTCTCGTCAAGAAATTCAAACCAGCATCGACGGTAAGATATCAAAAGTCTTTTTGAAAAAACCTGCGAAAGAGAATAAAGCAAATATAGAATTGGAGAAAGTTCTCTCACGACATTTCAGGTCAGAAGTGAAAATTATAAAAGGGCACACTTCTAAAATAAAAATAGTCGAGGTAAAAAATAGCAATTAAATATGTCCAGGCTCCAGATATACAAGAAAGAGCAAAAGAAATTGTAGCAAGATTGGGATGGGATCATGTTATTTTAGAGCATGTAGCATTCTTGAGAAGCACGGGTTCCAAGGCAAGATATACCATTGCGAGATGCCATGCTCTTGGGAAAGCGATGCAAATTGGCATGGGAAGGAAAAAGGGATTTTATCTAATAGAGGCAATTTCAGAAAAATTTGACAAGTTGCCGTCGGAAGAACAACTCAAAGTCATTATTCATGAACTTATGCACATTCCAAAATCATTCGGTGGAGGTTTTATCCATCATGATAAGGTAAATGAGAAGTCTGTAAGGATGATGTATGAAAAATATTTAAATCTAAAGTCTCTGGAGTCTCGTAGATGGGACTGAAGAAAATAACGTATTACGTCGGTAAGAAAAAAAATAGCGTTAAGGTAGAACTTTGTGATACGCCAACAAAAAAGTTTAATGGACTGATGTTTAGAAAAAATTCCTCACCACTTCTATTCATTTTTAACAAAAACAAAAAGCTTTCAATACATTCTCTCTTCTGCAAACCGTTTAGAGTACTTTGGCTCGACGACAAATTTCATGCAACAAAGATTCTCGACGTCGAAAAGTGGAAACTTAATATGTCTGGATATGGAAAGTATCTTTTAGAAATTCCGTTCTCGTCGCTGTAACTTCAATTGAGATACAATGTTTTCCGTTCTCGTCGAGGAATAGAAACATTTAAATAGAAAAATATCCCTAAATAACCAAGTTACGATAAGAGGTAAAAAGGAGGTTACAAAATGGGAAAAATTATTGCTAAAAAAGTCATCGAACGAAAATCTGGATTTCTATATTACGTAGATGGACAGGGTAACGTTTGTGAGGCTAAAATGGCTCGTGGTGGGAAGAAGAAAAAAGCTACTAAGAAAACAGTTGCTAAAAAAACTGCCAAGAAGCCTGCCAAGAAAACGGCTAAAAAAGTTGTGAAGAAAAAAGCAACTAAGAAAAAGTAAATTTTACTTTTTCAATCAAATCATATTCAATGGATTTTCCTTGTTAGGGAGCTGGGAAAATCCATTATAATTTTTTATAATTTTCAATTGCTAATTTTAATGCGTCCGCTGCAAGATTAGAGCAGTGTTCTTTCACTGGAGGAAGTTGCCCCAGTGCTATGGAAACACTTTTGTTTGTAATTTTTTCTGCATCCTTCAGACTCTTCCCTTTGGCTAATTCTGTAGTCATGGAACTCGTAGCTATTGCAGCAGCACATCCCATCGTTAAAAATTTTATATCATCTATTTTATCGTCACGAACCCTAATCATAATTTTCATAACGTCCCCGCAAATTGGATTTCCAACCGTAGCCTCAGCGTCGGCGTCCTTCAACTCTCCCATATTTCGAGGATGCTTGAAATGCTCTAAAACAGTTTTATTATAATCAATATTTCCCATTTAATCAAAGTTTATTTAATTCTTCAACAAGCTTATCGGCATCAACGCCATGTGCTCGTGCTCCATCTTCTAGACTTTCAAGTTGAGCCATTGGGCATCCTCCACAAAACAAACCAGCCTCCGCAAGTTTATTACCAGCTTCTCTATTCATCTCTATGATTTCCGCAAAAGTCATTTTTTTATTTATCTTAGTTTTCGGCATTTTTATCATCATCAAATTTAAATGGACTAATTTCCCTTAATTTTTCAACACCTTTTCTTATTTCCTCGACAATAACATCTTCTTTCCCAATTGCATCCTTCCCCAAGGACAATCTTAGGCTTCCATGTATGTACATCTCCCCAACTCCGATGGCCTTCAAAACATAACTTTCTTGCAACTTACTAGACGCACAAGCTGAGCCTGTTGATAAGTAGATTCCTGCTTCATTTAACATTAACATCAACCCTTCGCCTTCAATGCCATAAAAGGAAACATTAATGTTATTATAGACTCGTTCCGACCTGGAACCATTGATTCTTGCTCTCGGAATTTTCAATAGTCCTTCGATTATTTTATCTCGACTAAATCGCACCTCATCAATTTTAAAATCGACGTCCAAAGAAGAAGCCAATCCCACTGCACCTGGAACATTCTCTGTCCCACTTCTAAGCCCATGTTCTTGCCCGCCCCCAGTTACGATAGGTTTAATTTTTACTCCATCTCTAATATATAAAATCCCCACACCTTTCGGAGCACAAACTTTATGCCCAGAAACAGACATTAGGTCTATACTCGATAAAGCTAAATCCTCTTTAAGGAATCCCTGCACATTGTCACAATGAAAATAAACACCACGCTTTTTGCATATCCTGCCAATTTCCTCGACGGGCTCGATAGTTCCTATTTCATTATTAACAGACATTACTGAAACCACCAAAGTATCATCTCTAATTTTTTCCCTAATCTCGTCCAAGCTTACGAAACCATCAGAATCCACCTTTAGATAATCAACCGAATATCCTTCTTTTTCTAAATCTCTACATGTCTCTAATACGCAAGGGTGCTCTATTTCTGAGGTTATGATATGTTTTTTTTCTGGGTTCGCTCTGGCTAAACCACGAATCGCCAAATTATTAGATTCTGTTCCACCACTCGTGAAAACAATTTCCTTTGAATCACAACCAAAATAAGAAGCAATCCTATTTCTAGAGTTCGTCAGTGCAATATTCGCATTTTGTCCAATGTCATGAAGACTTGATGCGTTGCCGTAATTTTCTAAAAATACCTTTTTTACATTCTCGGCAACAGCTTCATCTACTTTTGTCGTCGCTGCATTGTCAAGATAGATACCTTCCATGTTAACTATTGTTAACTTTGCTTTATAAAATTTTCGCCCAGGCTTCATTAAGGGAGATAATGAGTTACCTCCTATCCCTGACGAAATAAACAAAACTTTAAAAAGGAATTTTTTGTTGGAATGATATGGGTTTAATGAAGTATTTACGGGAAGCATGGAAAACTCCAGACATTAAGTTACTGAGAGAACGAATGATTGAATGGAGAAAAGATGGAGCAATCACGAGAGTTGAAAAACCACTTAGGATTGACAGGGCTCGTAGCTTGGGATATAAAGCAAAAAAGGGCGTTGTCGTAGTCCGTGTTAAGATTAAACGTGGTGGGCATAAAAGAAGTCGTCCTAATAAAGCAAGAAGAACAAAGAGGCTTCATATTAGAAAAAACCTGAGAATGAATTATAAAGAGATTGCAGAGACAAGAGTGTCCAGAAAATACATTAATATGGAAGTTTTAGGTTCGTATTGGGTTGGTAAAGACGGAATAAATTATTTTTATGAAGTAATCATGGTAGACAGAGCAGAGCCAGGAATTCTAAAAGACAAACAACTCGGGAAGTTTGTTTCTGCTCCAAAAAAGCGTGCCCTGAGAGGACTTACCTCTTCTGGAAAGAAAGCGAGAGGGCAAAGAAATTCTCATGTAAAAGTTCCAAAAGCGTTTCCTAGTTTGAGAGCAAACCGAAGAAGAGGAAATTAGGTAGATTTAAAAAATTGTTTTCTATTAGTTTTAGATGTTAATCGGGATACTTCTTGGGATTTCTCTCTCATTGAATATTACATCCCTTTTGATAATTGGCACATCAGCGACAGGAGCCCTGCGAGAAAATTTAGCGACAGGAGCCGTTATAGGAACGACACAGATATCCTCCTACGCATTCACGGTATTAATTATTTCCCTGATATCAACATTCTTTTTAATATCAACATTAAAAAACCGCAATTAGAATCGACTTTTCAAATCTTCTTCAGCAACATTAGCGTCGGCATGGATTATCATTCTGTCTTGTTCTGTCTGTGTTTTAACTGCGTCTTCCTTTATGTTTTTAACCTTCTCCCCAAGATATCGCATAAAAAGTGAATAAATCGCTCCAAAGATTACTGCACCGACAACCACCATTGCACCAATATACCACTGCGTGATTATGGAATTAATCCAAAGAACAAAAGAACTCCCAAATCCCTGCATCGCCAGCGTCGCTATTATCGCACTTCCCGCTAAGCTCCACCAGAGATTCCAGCCAAAAATTTCACTAACTGGTTCCATAATAATCCCAACCAACAATACCCACAGAATAACAGAGAAAGCGAAAATCCAACTAAGACTCAATTCTACACCAAGAATAGCTTTTGATATTGGACCTATGTATCCGTTAATTGTAGCTATTTTTTCATCTGCCTTTGTCCAAAAGGGTTTATAGTTGTCGAAATCGACCTTGCCATTTGAGTTAATAGGTAACTGCGAGGTTAAGTTCTGGATTTGATTAGCATCCTTACTTCCTATCCCCACCTTTGGTTCGGCAACTCCAGAAACAAAAACCGTCAATATCAAAACCG
>CAYRXX010000044.1:0-5591 GCA_964428375.1 Candidatus Woesearchaeota archaeon | reverse complement strand
CTTCTGTCTCTGGAGTAGCTTCTGTTGCTATTTCAGTTTCAGCAACTTTCGGTTGATTTTCTTCTACTTCTTTCGCAACTTCTTGAGCTGCAATATCGGTAGCTTCTTCTGAGGGCGTTTCACTCGATTCAACAACTGGAGCGTCTTCAATGACTTCTTCAGGATTTACGATTTCTTCTTCCATATATTATTATCTTAACAATTCTTTATAAACTTTTAGGTGGATTTTCCGTTCTGCCTAATTTTGTCTTGTGGTGGGAAAATTTATAAAGCTCGTGGAAGTTTCTTCTCCATCCCCCTATAGCTCATTGGTAGAGCAGGCGGTTGTAGCCCGCTGTGGCCCTGTTCGATTCAGGGTGGGGGGATTGTTATTCGAACTCGAAAAAGTTTTCTAAGAATGTTGTGGCATAAACACCGCTCGGAAGAGTGAATGTCAATTCAATCTTTTTGGAGTTTGAGAATTCTTCGTCGTCAAATATTAAAATACTCATATCTTCTATTCTTGTTACTGCCTTTCTAAAAGATCCTTTAATTCTAAGGAAAGAAATTTCTTTAACATCAAAATCTTCTAATTTTAAATTATGACGCGTCAAGATTTCTTGTTCTATCTGCCCCAATCGTCCGTTGGAAAATCGAGTTTTGTATCCTGCAAGAATACCGCTTTGTTGTCCCCTCTCTTCCATATCTAATCTTTCTTCTATCGCCTGAGACACAATTTCATTAAATATAGCAGATTGGACAGAATGAACATACATGAGAAGATTTTTTCTCGGAATAGATTTTAGTTCAGCAAGAGGCTCTCTCTCTGAATTATAGGGAGCATATCCCCGATCTTCATAGATTAATTCAATGGCTTTTCTAAAGTTTCTTTTTAGAATTGCTTTTCCTATCTTAATATTGCCACGCTGTTTTCCAAATCTTTGCGGTCCAAAATAATTTGGGAAAGTTTTGGTTTTTCTTATTTGATTGGATATTTTCATTGCGTCCTTTTTGTCAATATCACGAAGAGTGATTTTGAAATGGTTAGAATCTAGGTATCCCATTTTTATTTTTCGTTTGCTCCATTTAAAATTTTTTAAAATGAGGTTTGGATGCCTAAAAGTAAGAAGTTTTTTTATGTCTGGTCTTTCTATGGATATTCGTTGCGAAGTGTAAGCTTGTTTGTCCTTTGTCCCAGCGTATCCAATAGCTTGGGTATTCTTCCCTAAAAAATTCGCTATTATTTTTATGGCACTAAAATGATCAATATCTCTTTTTTCCAATTCGCACAACAAAAAATCTCGTTCTGATGAGGTGTCGATTCGAATTTCGGGTTGCACAAAATCTTTTGAGACCTGACAATGCCATTTATCCTGAATTTCCTCGACGATAAAATCCTCTGTTTTATATTTAAGCTTGGCGACTATTTTATCCATAATAGAAATTGCCAAAGCATGCTTTTAAAGTTGGCGAGTAACAGAAGAAATTCAGCTTGATGGTTTCCTTGCAATAATAACGATGTTCTTTCCTTCTCTTGAGCTTATAATCTCAAACCCTATACTTTTTAGGAGTTCTTCTAGTTCGGGTTTATCGTATATATAGGTATACCTTAAATATTTTTTATCATCAATCGTCCAAGGCATAAAACATTCCTTGTTTTTATTTTTGATTCTATTTTGGTTTCTACCCCAGACACTAATGATTACTTCTGAGTTTGGTTTTAAAACTCTAAAAATTTCTTCTATGGACTTTTTTCTTTTCTCTTCGCTGTCAATACAATGAAGAACTCTGGAAAACACAACAGCATCAAAAAAGTTAGAGCTATAAGGAATTTCCGAAGTTTCAGCCTTTTTTAATTCAATTTTAATCTCCATTTTTTTAGCATTCTTTTCTGCCAGTTTCAAAAGTTCCGACGAGAAATCTATGCCGAATAAGTTTATGTCTTTATTCTTTATAAAATTTCTCCCGCTTCCACATCCCAAATCTAAGATACATCCCCTTTTGTTTAATAAAAATTCTTGTGCCTCTTCTGCGGGTTTAGTCCTAAAGCCATCCCATTTTTTTGCTATCTTATTCCAGATTTCTTTTTGATCCATGCTCTTTTTTGGGTTGGGGGATTTAAGTTTCTTTCTGTTGTATTCTTAAAATTAAATTTATGTGGCTATAATTTATGTGTCCTGCGAACCTAAATCCTTTTTAAGCACGTCTCTCTTAATATATCATGGAAATAAACCAAGAGATAGCGGAAAAGATTTTTAAAAATATAAAAGTAAGTCCGACAAAAGTAGAATTCTTAGCTGCTGGGAACAATAATAAAAATTATCGAATTTATTCGAATGAGGGGGCTTTCGTTTTAAGAATTGAACTGGGATCCCAATTCAATAACTTAGAAAAAGAATATGAATTTTTAAAGAAATTTAAAGGACTTGGTCCAAAAGTTTTTTATTTGGACACTTCAAAAAAGGTTATACCGTCGGCGTTCCTTATAGAGGAGTTTATAGAAGGAGAACCTATAGATAAAATTGAGACAGCGTTTCTCAATACAGCAGGTAAGTGGTATAAGAGATTACACTCCAACAAAAACAATAATTACTCAAAGTACTCGACGGAAGAATTCTTTTTTGATTTAGAGGTTTTTTTTGAGAATACTGCTTCTAATCGGTATGATGAGTTTCGTTACGTTCTTGATAAGAAATGGGAAATGGAATTAACCCCTGATTTTAAAAAAGCTTCAGAGATAATTAAAAATAATAAAAAATTATTCAACGAATTAAATAAATTGTCTTTAACACATGGAGACCCGTCTAAGGGAAATATATTTTATTCAAAGGGAACTATGAGAGTTATAGATTGGGAATTTTCGGAATATAGTATTCCAGAATCAGAATTAGTTTTTTTTATATGGACTCATGGATTGAGCAAAAAACAAGAGACAATTTTTTTGAAGTCTTATGGATGTAATTTTTCGGAAGAGTCAAAAAAAAGGTTAGATGTGGTATACCTAATTCATTTATTAAGTATGATATCGTGGAGGGTTCAGAGACTTGATTTAATTAACAAAGGGAAAATTGAGAAGGGTTCGTATCTTTCTACACAAGAAGATATCTATAAGGAAACCGAAAAAGATCTTTTGCGTGTAAATGAACTTATAGAATCTTTTTCATAATCTTTGCTCTAATTCTTTATTGGAAAAATAATTTAGGGGGATTATCTCTTCGCCTTCTCGTTCAAGTTCAAACAATCCACAATTCTCAATAGCAGAATATTTATAGGGGATACCTATGGCTTCTAAAAAAGCCGAGTTTGTTCCTATGTGCCCTATGGCGATAATAGGATTGTTTTTATTTGCTTTGGCGACACGGATAAGATTTTCCTTAACATAAACACCAAGGTCTTTCTGAAAAACAAACCCTAAGCTTGGAAGCGAATTCCATTCTGTACTTCCGACTGTATAGCCTTTCTCTCTGGATTCTTGTTCCACAGTTTGGCATTCATTAAGCCCAGCTGTTTTATAAAAATTATTTTTATCAAGAGTTACTCCCATTTCTTCTGCTATGATGTCTACGGTGGCAACAGATCTCTCCAACTCGGAAGACAGAAAAATAGGATTATTAACTTCCTTTTTTAGATATTTTCCTAAGATATTCGCCTTATATTTTTTCTTACTTGCTAAATTAAATAGACCATTATAATTATCGTCGTCGGTATTCCAATTCGGAAAGGCAATATTTTGTATTGTAGGGGCGTGCCTAGATAAATAAATCTTTTGAGCCATCAGCTATTTCTCCCATCTTATTTAATTCTATGAGGTTTGGCTTATCCTCGTATGGAATTAAGTTACTATTTGTTAGTAGTGTATCCATAGAGTTTCTATATCTAAAACTGTTTATAAACTTTCCTATTGGCTTGATTTTGTGTGATTTAAGCGGATATCTTAGAATGTAGCCCATGACTATTTTATACATCCTAAAAAACTATTTGAATTCTTAATTCCCCTTGCTTTTCATTTCTAACTTGTATGGGAAAATTAAAAATATTTAAAGCGAAAATTACTCCTTATATAATGAAGCCCAATCGAAAACCAACAAAAACAATTTCTGGCGTTGCTCCCCTTGCTGTTATGCTCCCGCCAAGAAAGTGTGATCACGGGGCTTGTCTTTATTGCCCGTCGCTGAACGCTCCTCAATCTTATACCCCAGAATCTCCCGCAGTTTTACGAGCGAGAGAGTGCAATTATAATCCATCTAAACAAGTAAAAGTTCGATTGAAAGCATTCAGGGGAATGGGACATCCAACAGACAAAATAGAATTGATAATTATGGGCGGGACATTTTTATCCTATCCTCGGGAATTTCAGTTTGATTTTGTCCGAAAATGTTATGATGCTTTGAATTCTAAAAAATCGTCGTCGCTGTCTGAAGCAAAAAAGATAAACGAGACAGCAAAGAATAGGTGTGTTGCACTTTGTATTGAAACGAGACCTGATGTTTGCACCGAGAAAAATATTAAAGACATGTTAGAATGGGGGGCTACACGAGTTGAGTTGGGAGTTCAGGCCATCGACGACGAAATATATAAAAAAGTTAATCGTGGGCATACAGTTAAGGATGTCATTGATGCAACAGCGAGGCTGAAAGGGGCGGGTTTTAAAATCGGCTATCATCTAATGCCAGGTATACCAGGTTCAAATCCGAAGAAAGATATTCAAATGTTTAAGAAAATATTTTCATCACAGGATTTTAAGCCAGACCAAATAAAAATTTATCCCTGCCAAGTTCTCAAGGGGGCGGGAATTGAGAGCCTGTATTATGGCGGTGAATATGTCCCGTATTCTAAAGAACAAGTCGCAGATATAGTAGTTAAAATGTTAAAACTAACGCCGAGGTATTGCCGGATTATGAGAATTATGAGAGAGATTCCTTTGAATTACCTCGTCGCTGGTGTAAAAAATATTGATATGCGTCATGATATAGAGTCCAAATTGCGACATCCCAACAAACTAAATTCTTTTTCTTTTTTGAAAAAAGACGATAAAATTAATGAAATTAGATTTAGAGAAATTGGATTTGCTTTGCGGGATGGGCGTCGGGTGGATTCAAAAATTAAAATAAAGACTACAAAGTATAAGGCATCTGGAGGAGTAGAATTTTTTATTGAAGCGGTGAATAAGGACGGCATACTTTTTGGTCTTTTGCGATTAAGATTAGATAAAAATTCTCCAGCAATGGTAAGAGAGCTTCATGTTTATGGTCCGACTTTGAAGCTGAAAGAAAAAGCGAGTGGGGAATGGCAACATAGGGGATTGGGAAAGTTATTGATGAAAAAGGCAGAGGAAATTGCGAAGAAAAAAAGGAGTAAGAAAATTAGGGTGATTTCTGGGGTTGGAGTTAGGGGGTATTATAAGGGGCTTGGATATGAGTTGGATGTCAGCAAAATATACATGGAGAAGCGGATATAATTTTGTAGTTAATCTTTTAAAGATAATTTCTCTCGATTAATCAGGCCCACGTCGCATAACGGTATTGCACAAGACTGGAACTCTTGACCCTTCGGGGTGCCCAGGTTCGACTCCTGGCGTGGGCGTATTTGAATTTCCAGGAGTGAACCTGCCA
>CAYRXX010000043.1:0-5919 GCA_964428375.1 Candidatus Woesearchaeota archaeon | reverse complement strand
TCATCCCCTTTGATAAGGTTTTCAACTACCAACTATAATCACCTAGAAAAATGCTCACTAATCATCCTAGTTTTTCTTGGATACTTTCTCTTCAAATAAACTCCATAAGCAAGCCCCACAATCAACCCACCCAAATGTGCCGTATTACCAATAGGCAGCCCTAAGCTTGCCGACATCGCCCAAAGACCAAAAAGCAGGAATCCCATAGCTGCCCACATCGGCATTGGAATAACAAAGAAAACCAAAACAGGAAGCTTCGGAGTTAAAATTGCCAACGCCCCACCTAACGCAAAAATCGCACCACTGGCACCAACAGCATAAACATTCACGTCTACTCCTGTCAATGCCGCAATCACAACAAACGTCAATCCAGCAACAAGCCCGCCTACAAGATAAAGCCAAAGAAACCTCTTTTTCCCGATAAGTTTCTCAACAAAATTTCCAATAAACCACAACGAAATCATATTTACAGAAAGATGCATTAAACCAGCATGCATAAACATACTCGTAACAAATGTCCATAGTTTCTGTCCTACCAAAGCCACCGAAGGCATCAGAGCAACCCACGAAACTGCACGCCCTTCCCCAACAAAAGCGGCCAAAATAAAAAATAGAATAAAACTAACAACATTTATCCCAATCAAAATATTAGTCCAAGACATGTCCGATAAAAATGTTTCTCGACGACGAATAGGACGACTAATAGTATTTCTAATAATAGGATTCTCAAACCACTGTTCCATTATTTCTTCTTAGATTTATTTTTTTTTGATTTGCTCACAGAGACCTTTTTCTTAACTGGTTTCTTTGTAGCAATTTTTTTCTTAACTGGTTTCTTCAAAACCTTTCCACCCGCCTCTGCAATCTTTTTCTTTGCAGCAAGTCGAACAGCTTTAAGCATTTCTTTTTTAGCCTGCTTTTCTTTTTCTAATTTGTTCAATGCTCTCTTCTTTGCAATCGCCAACCTTTTTCTAACAGCCTCGAGCTCTCCTTGAATCAATATCAAATTATTTTTAGTCCTCGTAGACTTCGTCTTAATCTCCCGAATAGGTTTCTTATTATCACTTAATTCATAAACATCTGCACACTCTTCGCAAGAGAATCCGTGCTCCAAAGCCTTCTCCTCTCCGACCTCAATATCACAAGACTTACAAACATAAAATCTTTTTGTCTCTCGATTATTAAGCAACTTATCAAAAGAACTAATCTTATCAACCAAGGAGTTCTCCAACTTAGCCAAACATTTCTCTGTATTCAATGTCCAGAAATAGATATACCAGCCCTTCCGCTTATCCTTCTTCCGAATAAACGAAACCAAATTGTCCGCAGATAACTTATACAAAATATTTCGCACCTGATTAATTGTCAGCTCCATTTTCTTAGCAATCAAAAATTCATTCACATCCTTTTTCTTAAATAGAATCTCCACTATCCTACCGGTATTTTCACCAGCGAGTTCCTCAACGAGATCATGTAGAAGTTTAACCTGCATAGTCATCAAAATTAAAATTCGTTTATATACCTTTCTCCCGTCGGTCGATGTCATTCTAAAATTACTATAAAGCTATAAAAAAGAAGATTCCAATTAACAATATGGGATTATTCAAGAAAAAGGAAGATGTGCCATCAATTGCCCCGACGCTGTCTCCATCATCACTACCTCCACTTCCGTCCCTTCCAGAAGTAGAAAAGGAGACTACAAAAAAAAACCTCCCAGAACTGCCATCTTTCCCAACCAGCCCAGAGAACGACAATATAAACCAAGAGATGGTACGCTCTGCGGTTTCCGACGTACAATCTCCAGAAGAAAGCAAAATGTATGAGAATGCATCAAAAACTACTATCCAAGAACCAAAAATCGACTCCGCCATTCCCTCACTGCCTTCTATGGAAAAAGCATCCACTCCAGACTCCCTCCCTATATCAGAAAAAAATTTTCAGCCCCCCACTGCTTCAATAGCCTCGATTCCATCCATGCCAATGGCACCCTCCATACCAACGACACCGTCGGCAACACCCGTGTCTTCAATACCATCTCCGAATACAATTACTCCAACCCCAAAACAAAACGACCCAATATTTATACGAATAGATAAATTTCAAGCTGCACAAAAAAATTTTGAGAACATAAAAAACGGAGTAACAGAAATAGAAGCTGTCCTAAAAAAAATTAAGGATATTAAATCCCAAGAAGAAAACGAACTAAAAGGTTGGACTGAGGATATTGAAAAGCTCAAAATCGGGCTTGCAGAAATAGACAACGATATTTTTAGTCAATTATAATATGGCAACCTCAGAAGAAGTCTTCATTTCAATTTCACCAGAATTATATAGGAAAAATAAGTCCGCTGTTTTGGTAAATCAAACATACCTTCTTATGTCCCTAAAACACCTACAAAATCTAAAAGTAATTTCAAGACAAAAACAGGAACTACGGAAAAAATTCTATAAACTTTTATCAACAACTCTATCTAATATAGTAACTCTCCAATCAAGAATGCCCACTTCCGACATACCAGAGATAATCCAAAAACACGAACATGCCCTACCAAGGACAAAATCAGAAGCCAAAACAAAAACAAAAAAAATATTCTCAAAAAAAGCACAGATAGACGAAGAATTAAAGCTAATTCAAGAAAAACTCAAAGAACTAAACTCTTAAAAAGTTTAATTTTTTAACAACTTTATGAACAGAAAAGAACTCATCAAAAAATACATAGATTTCTTTAAATCAAAAAATCACATTGAAATTCAAAACTCAAGTCTTGTTCCAGAAAACGACCCGACAGTTTTATTCACAACCGCGGGAATGCATCCGCTCGTCCCGTTTCTACTCGGAGAAAAACACCCACAAGGAAAAAGATTAACGAATGTTCAGAAATGCATCAGGACAGGTGACATCGACGAGGTCGGCGACACAACCCACCATACTTTTTTTGAAATGCTCGGGAACTGGTCGCTTGGGGATTATTTTAAAAAAGAGACAATAGAAATGTCTTTTGAGTTTTTAACAAAAATTTTAAATTTGCCAATTGAAAGATTGGCGGTGAGCGTTTTTGAGGGAGACGAAAATTCTCCGCAAGATAAAGAATCCGCAGAAATATGGAAGTCATTGGGAATTGCCGACGATAAAATCGCATTTTTGCCAAAGTCAGAAAATTGGTGGGGACCTGCTGGAGAAACAGGACCGTGTGGTCCCGATACCGAAATTTTCTATTGGAAATCAAAAGACATTCCAGTCCCAGAAACCTTTAATCCCGAAGACGAAAACTGGGTTGAAATTTGGAATAATGTTTTAATGCAATATACTAAAGAGAAAAACGGAGAATACAGCGACGCCGAACAAAGAAACATCGACACTGGGCTGGGAGTAGAAAGAGTCATCACTGTTTTAAATGGGTTTGAAGATAACTATTTAGCAGAACTGTGGAAACCAATTATTGAAAAAATTGAAAAGATATCTGAGAAAAACTACAACAAACATAAAACAGCAATGCGGATAATTGCCGACCACATCAAAGCAGCAGTTTTTATAATCAGCGACGGGATACTCCCAGGAAACTCCGAACAAGGATACGTTTTAAGAAGATTAATTAGAAGAGCAATCCGTTACGGACGCACATTGGGAATAAAAAATTTCACAACAAAAATAGCCGACGGTGTTTATGAAATTTACGACGATTATAGCTTAGACAAAAACAAGATTTCATTAGAATTAGAAAAAGAAGAAGAGAATTTTCTAAAAACCTTAGAGCAAGGATTAAAAGTTTTCGAAAAAATCGCGCAAAACAAATCTAAAATTTTGGGAGAAGACGCTTTCTTGCTTTACCAATCCTATGGATTTCCAATAGAAATGACAAAGGAATTATCGGAAGAAAGAAAAATCACCGTCGACGAGGATGGGTTTAAACAAAAAGAAAAAAAGCACCAAGAGTTATCGAGAACCGCATCTGTCGGAAAATTCAAATCAGGTCTGGCAGACAACTCCGAACAAACTACAAAACTCCACACTGCCTGCCATCTGCTAAACCAAGCATTAAGAGTTGTTTTAAAGGACGAAAATATTTTTCAGAGAGGCTCGAACATCACCCCAGAAAGACTAAGATTTGATTTTAATTTTGACAGAAAACTTACCGACGACGAAAAAGCCCAAATTGAAAACTTGGTAAATAAAAAAATTGAGGAGGGCATCCCAGTTGTAATGGAAGAAATGGAAATTGATAAAGCAAAATCTTCGGGAGCACAAGGAGTATTTAATTCAAAATATGGCGACAGGGTGAAAGTTTATTCAATCGGGGATTTTTCTAAGGAAATTTGTGCTGGACCTCACATAAAAAATACCTCCGAACTTGGACGATTCAAAATAAAAAAAGAGCAATCGTCATCATCGGGAGTAAGAAGGATTAAGGCTGTCTTAGAATAATCACCCCTTCCTAACAACTCTCTCAATCCTATCCAACTTTTTCAAAATTTTCTCTATCTCCTTCTCCGCCTTCCTATTCACCTTATAATCATATTCTGCCTTAATCCTATCCTTCTCAGCCTCCCTATTCTGACTCATCAAAATCACAGGTGCCTGCAACGCCGCAAGACACGAAAGAACCAAGTTCAAAAGAATGAAGGGGTACGGGTCCCAAGTATTTATCCAAGCATAAACATTCACCAACATCCAAATTCCCAAAAAAACCAAAAAGGAAATTATAAACGCCCAACTTCCTGCCCACCTCGACAAATTGTCCGCAGCTTTTTGCCCAAACGTTCTCTTCTTCCCAGAAAGTTTAGCCAACATACTGTTTTTATTTTTAGACAATTTAGCCAAGGTATTCTCTTTTTCCATAACAACGATAGGATAAAATTAGTTTAAATAATTAATCATTCCAAATAAACCGACGCCTTCCCCGGCTTCGCCTTTTTCGCCTTCCCCTCAGGGTCATACTTCCCAGAATCATTAACAGCAAAAACCACCACTTCCTTCCCAACCGCTTTCTTTATCTCCTCCACACCAATCTTCTCCAGCTCAAACGGCATAACATAAAGATAAACCTTCGTCGCTGCTTCCTTTTTCCCCAAAAGATATTTAACACTATCAATAATTTTCTCGTTCAAATTTCCCATCTGTTTTTCCTTTATAATCTTGGACTCGTCAAGCTTCGGCCACTCACTCGTAGATATAAATCCCTCATTCCCCATCTTCTCCCAAATCTCCTCGGTAATATGAGGACAAATCGGATTCAATATTTTCAACGCACTCTCCAATGTTTCTTTTGACGCTTCGCCTCTTTTGTCCAATAAATCAAATAATTCCCTCAGCTTTATACTAACAGGACGATAACCAAAATTAGCAAACTCTTTCTCGGAAACCTTAATCGTCTGATTCAGCAACGACAAAACCTCGTCATTGTCACTACCAATTTTAACTTCATCATAAAATTTAACGACTTTTTTCATAAATCGCAAACTTCCGATTATCCCCTTCTCGCTCCAATCAAAATCCTTATCTGGCGACGCGACAGAAACCAAAAAAAACCTCGTAGCATCAATCCCGTATTTCTTAATAGTGTCCAATGGGTCAATTACATTACCAAGCGACTTACTCATCTTTCTCCCATCCTCAGCGTGGAGCATTCCCTGATGAAACAATCTTACTGCAGGTTCATCAAAATTAATCAGCCCCAAATCTCTCAGAAACTTCACATAAAATCTCGAATATATAAGATGCATGCAAGCGTGTTCCGCTCCGCCGATATAAGTATCAACAGGACACCAATAATCCGCCTTCTTACTATCAAAAATTTTCTCACTATTTTTCGGATCACAATATCTCAAAAAATACCACGACGAATTTACAAATGTATCCATCGTGTCGGTTTCCCTTCTCCCTTTTCCTCCACATTTTGGACAATCAGCATTAACCCAATC
>CAYRXX010000042.1:0-6351 GCA_964428375.1 Candidatus Woesearchaeota archaeon | reverse complement strand
GAGTGGGAAGATGGGTGTTAATATTAATCAACTTGCTCATTCATAAAAAAAACGTTATTTGAATCAATCTTTTGAACTTCTCCGTTCTGCTCAAAAACAGATACCGCACGAGGAAGCGAGAATTTTCCAACAATACCAACTTTCGAATAAACGATATAGCTAAATGATCGCTCTTCTCCTGCTTCCAGATTTCCCACCGTCCAATGTATTTTCCGTCGTTCGCTATCAATTTTATCTGGCTTTACCGTCGAAAATTTCTTATATATTTTTACCATAACAGGAATCTTATCAGAGAGCGTAACTTTCTCCACGTCTTGCCTAGCCTTAAGAGATAAGGTAACTCGCAACGCAAACTCGCCACCCTTTGTTTTCATGGGAGCAACACTCTTTCTAACTTCAAGTTTGGTCTCTGCAAATCGTAAATATCCAGCTATTGCCAACGACAAAAAAAGAAGAATAAGAAACGGGAAAATATAATTTGTTTCCGCTCTCACCGTATAAGATTCACTTGGCATCAAATTCCCCTTCATCCAAGAATAATGTATTGTCATCCCATCTCTTTGGATAGAATTAGGAGCGACGCTAAAAGTAGTAAAAAGCCTGGAAAAAATATTGCGCTCCATCTGAATCTTAATAGGTTCTGCAACATTCCCAGCATTAACTTTACTGATAGTTTCTGTACGAATTAGCAATCCAGATTTATCATCCAGAGTAGTAATGTTTTTCTTTTCTCCAATATAAAGATTCCCCTCTATGGAAACGTCCCCTTTGCCTGCTTTAAACCTCCCATTAACAACATAAACACCAGCGGACGTTTTAGACATTAGAGAGGGCTTCACATTAACCGGAATTACAAATCTCTCGTTGGGCTTCAGGTCAAAAGTTGTAGTCACATTAAATAAGACAGACGAAAAAGTTGCAGTAAGATTTTTTAAATAGACTGCTTCTTTATTCTGGACATAAAATGAGATATGATTCGACGCTGGACTGATTGAAGCTGAACTTATTTTTATTACATCTTTTAATTTTAGAAGTTTTAGAAGAATCTCCTGCTTGTATTTTTTAACACCCCGATGGTTAAGGGTATAAGCAAATGCATAGTTCCCATTGATATTAAGGTTCTCATTGGGCTTTATGATAAATGTCTTATTAAAAGACGGGCTATCAATCCGAAATGTTGAGGATGGCTGAATAGACATATCCGAAAGAGTATAAAGATTATAGTTTCCAGGAACAGCATCCGTAATCTTTAGTGTTAATGGTATAACATTATTAAATCCTCTAACGATGATATTCGTTGGATATTGTGGAGTAATCTGGATTGCCGATACTTGTGCAAAAAGAACCAACGCCACAAATAATAAATAAATATTTTTCATGATTTAACAAATTAAGATTATTTTATAAATATTTATGTAGTAGAAAGCGAGAAACCTATCCAACTGGAATTCTAAGGAATGCCTTTGTATCTGAGATTAGCTCTTTGACATCATCTTTCAAGTCGTCTTCATATTCACCTATAGTAGTCCTAATAATATAATTCTCGTAAATCCCTCTTAGGATCTTATAAAACGGACCATCTTCCCATCTTTTTTCATAATCCTTTACTATCGTTCCCTTAAAAACAATTTCAAGCTCCCCTTTATTCGTTTTCGCCTTCTTGCCACCAATCTCAACCTCCGCATCTTTCATGCCGAGAATATGCCAATCCAATTCAATCTTATACAAAAAGTAATCAGTAACACTTTTTTTCGCTTCCCATTTAATGACAATCTCTTTCCCCCCACCGGAAAGTTTTTCCTTGTATTGTTTTTCAGATAAATCGTATCCCTTGTCTTTTATCCAATTATAAAGCATTCCATAAACCTCAGAATAGTCCCAATATCCGACCTGAGTAAACTTCTCCTGATACACCAGTTTTTTTTGAGCCATAAATTTAAGAAAGAATCGTATTATATAAAGATTTCTTTTGGAGAAACAGCTCATGCAGTGCAACAATTCTTATAAAGTTAGTTCATCTTTTTTGAAAATGCGAGATGATAATATTATCAGCGAAGAGAATCGTGTTGTCGGAAGAGATGCTCAGAGGAACAATATCTTGGCTGCGCGAGTTATAAGCGACACGGTAAAAACAACACTTGGACCGATGGGAATGGATAAGATGTTAGTAGATAGAACTGGGGACATCGTCGTGACAAATGATGGAGTAACGATTTTGGAAGAGATGGAAATTGAACATCCCGCAGCGAAAATGATTGTCGAGATTGCCAAAACACAAGAAAAAGAAATCGGGGACGGGACTACAACGGCGGTGATGTTGGCTGGGAAATTTTTAGAAAATGCAGAAAAGTTATTAGATATGAAAATTCATCCAACTGTTATTTGTAGAGGTTATCGTTGGGCAGAGAAAAAAGCTCAGGAAATTTTGAAGAATTTATCTGTCGATATTGGGAATCGGGAAGGACTCGTTAAAATTGCACAAACAGCAATGACAGGAAAGGGAATCGAATACCTAAGAGATAAATTCGGAGAACTGATTGTGGACGCAATAGACACCGTCGCTGATGGGAAGAAAGTCGACTTACAAGATATTCGAATTGAGAAACAAAAGGGAAGAGCAGTTGAGGAGTCCGAGTTAATTCGTGGTGTTGTTATAGATAAAGAACGTATTAATCTAGAAATGCCATCAAAGGTGGAAGATGCGAAAATAGCTTTAATAGAAGAAGCATTGGAAGTTCGTTCCCCAGAGATGGATGCAAAGATTTCAGTTTCTACCCCAGAACAACTAACCAGTTTCCTGGGACAAGAAGATTCCATACTAAGAGAAAAGGTAGACCTGATTAAGTCCAGTGGTGCTAATGTGGTCTTTATTCAAAAGGGTGTTGATGAGTTAGTCCAATATTACTTGGCACGTGCTGGGATTTACACTGTTCGTCGAGTTCCACGAAGCGATATGCAAAATTTAGCCAAAGCAACAGGAGGTAAAATTGTTTCGAAATTAAACGAAATAAACTCAGAAGATTTGGGAAACGCAGAACTAGTCGAGGAAAGAAAAGACGGGGAAGACGGAATGACCTATGTTATGGGATGTGCAAACCCAAAAGCAATCACTATTCTAATTAGAGGAGGGACAGACCACGTTGTCGACGAAGTTGAGCGAGCTGTCGAGGATGCTTTGGGGGATGTGTCTGCCACACTAAAAAATTCAAAAGTTGTAGCAGGAGGCGGTGCAATCGAGATTGAACTTGCGAGGGAATTAAAAAACTTTGCAAAAAGCTTAGCAGGACGAGAAAGATTGGCAGTTGAAGAATTTGCAAGTGCAATGGAATTCATACCGACGACATTAGCAGAAAACGCAGGATTAGATCCTATTGATATCTTAACAGAATTACGAGCAATACATGATTCTGGAGAAAAAAACATAGGATTAAATCTATTTAGCGGGAAAATGGAAGACAACTTATCAAAAGGAATAATTGAACCCTTAAAGGTAAAAACGCAGGCGATAGCAAGTGCAGCGGAAGTTGCTATTATGATTTTGCGAATTGATGATGTAGTCGCAGCAAAAAAAATTTCTGGACGTTCTGGAAAACTTAGTAACATGAACGGTTATGAATAATCGCATAAGAATTTATAAATATCAATTGCATCTTTCTGTTATGATAAAAGATTTAACAGCTTACATAGAAGGGAACGGAGAAACATTTTGGGATGAATCTGGGAGAAAAATGGACGAAGAAATTAATTCGACGTATTCCACAGGAGAGAAAGAAGAATTTCAACCATACTCAGACAAACTTAAATTAGACTTGTATAACGCAAAATTTGAAGGACGTGTCCTGTTGGACATCGACAAAGACATCATAGTCGACTGAACCAAAAACCATCCAAAGTGTTACTACAATAGAATAGTTTATAACGTGGAAAATCCTCTCTTTGTATGAAAATAAGAAAAGTAATCAGTTCTTTTCTCTATGAAAATATTTTAAGAAAAGACGATAAGTCTGGCGTAGCCCCTTTTTCTATAATAGCCTCAATTTATGAATCTGAAATGGACAAAAAATATGGAATTGTCCTCGGGAAACTCAAAAACGGAGAACGAATTTATGATATTGGGAAGCTGGAAAAAAATATTTCTTTTAGCGAGAAGGGCGGTCCGTCTTTTGGCAACATGAAATATAAGCTCATGGAAAGATATGAGGACGTTCCCGGGTTTTGTTCAATGGAGGTGCAAGACTCACAGGAATTGTTGAGGCATATTTCAAAAATCTACGAGTTGTCTTATAGTCATTACGCATGGGCGAAACAAACCAATATGAAAGACAGTTTTCCTCAATACTGTTGCATGTCCTCCTCAAAAAATCTCTTATTAATGTTAATGGATAAAGGTTTCCCAAATGCTTCAATCATAGGAGATTTTGACAAGGATCATCTTTACATCGGACTTCCATTCATCATAAAAAACCCAAGGGGAACTGGTTTCATAATAGCAGACCCAACCTCCGACCAATTGTTTGAAGACAAAACTCATGCCCCAAAAAATAATATTTTTATATCAAAGGGAAAGACATGGAAATACGAAACTGATTGGGCAGAAGGGCAAGACTTATATCCGGATAGAAAAAATAGCTCAGTATTCGTGAATCTCCATATACTTAGGAAATCTGGAATAGACTCTCTCCGAGGAGAAATGCACATAAAAAAATATTTTAAGAACGTATTCAAAAATCCTGTTAAAATTTAATCTAGTTATTCCTTGTCTTAGATTTTAAGCGAATAAACTATAGCCCACGTCAATTTCCCTTAACCTCCAAGGAGTTCAAAATACGTAGGCGTCGGCCTGCGGGCATACAATTCTGATGAATTGCAACTTGACCTTCGTTTCAAAGAAACTCGGAACGGAGACTTTGTCTCCTAAGAAAAAACTGAAGTTTTCCCTTAACCCCAAGGAGTTCAAAATGCGTAGGCGGGGACTTGAACCCCGGTCCCATCGTTGGCAACGACAGATTCTAACCACTAAACTACCCACGCATTGTATAGAGGTAGTTTTCTCGGAACATCCAGAGATTACTTTAAACTACTCATATATTATATAATCACAAAATAATTATATTTAAATTTATGCTTGACTTTTGTCCCAGAGCCCGAGCTATTAATTAGATAATAAATTCCACAAGTTTATCAATGATGCCATTCGAAGCGGATTTAATCTAACTACAAACAATTTTTTGAGAAGTATATGCATCACAGGCTACTTTGCCATCCTTTAAAATATAAGGCTGGACATCGAGCAAAGTGACATTTTTGATAATTGTCGTCGTATAGTCTTTGAATTTATAAACTATTTTTTTACTATCTCCTGGACCCAGTTTAATCCCGTTGCTATCAAGGGTATAAATCCCGAATTTGGCATTTGGCTTATCGCTTACCCTCACAACAAAACCACCAACGTCAAATAATCCCTTATTTTCCAAATCAACTGTTATATTGCCATTAACCCCACCTGCACAATGATAATCACCGACTATAACATTTACGTTATCTGGACAAACAGGAGTTTTATCGCTTTTGGTGTAATTTTTTAACCAGCCATAAACCATAACAGAGAGGGAGAGAGTGATGGAAATTAATAAAACGTAAGCAACCAAATTGCTAAGCCCTCTTTTGTCCGTCTTAATGGCAGATAGAACTCGATTCTCGATACCTGAACCATGGCTACTTTTATCCAATATAAACATCCCTATTCCTACCTCTATTTTTTTGTAAGACAAATGCCACTTTTGGACGAGAAGTAAGTTTAAGATGTAGGTTTGATCCGTCAAGGTTTAAATTAAGAGAATTAGCAAACTTGAAAACCTTTGCAGATGGAGCCATCCCCCCAGGACTAGGAGTCTTGTCCTTAACTGTCTTGCAACTTTTTTTAATACATACATCACTAGAACTTTTTGCATTTTTCCCCTTAATCTCAGTGCCCCCATTAACATTTACCGAGGACGTCCCGTAATTTCTAACCGTCACGCTCGAATTGTCTCCAGAGATAATAACGAAGTTAGAACCTGGATTTTTTTCTTCCACGTGAGCTGCCAACGAATTTATGAATTGTGTTAGGTTCGCTTGGTCTGAGAAGTTACTATACACATTATAATCCACTACAGCACCAATTTCTTTTTGGACGTTGTAGGTAAAATCATAAAAATTTTTAGGTTGTTCGCTAGTTATCGCTCGGTTAGTACCGACGCCTAAGCTAATTATCATCGCCGAGATTATCACAGCAGCTAATAAAAAAAACTGTCCTCTTTTTTGCATTAAAAATAAAGACAATGGGAGTTTATAAAATTAGTGGAAGCACAG
>CAYRXX010000041.1:0-6378 GCA_964428375.1 Candidatus Woesearchaeota archaeon | reverse complement strand
ATTTCAAATGCCAAAGCGAGTATGAATCTGTTAGGAAAGTTTATGAAAGAAATGTTTTTTTTGCAAATCTTGCAATAGGAATCTCGGTCTTTATCATCGCTTTCTTTTTGGGTCTCGAAGCTGTTTCCAGTGGGTTGATGGGCGGAGCTGTGATGTTGATAATTTATGGTTCGATTAGATATTGGGGAGAATTAAATAATGCTTGGAGGAGTCTAATGCTTGGAGTCGCACTTGCCATCTTAATCTGGGTGGGCTACAAGAAATTAAAATAATGTTAGAACAATATATTAGTAATCCATATTTAAGAGCGGGGGTTATTCTTTTAGTAATATTTGCAATCGTAAAGGTTGTGATGTTCGTCTTTGCTGAAGCTCTTCCTCATTTGACGAAAAAAACGGAAACAGATTTAGACGATGAGATACTAAAGAGGACGTCTGTGCCTTTAACAATTCTGGCGTTTTTAATCGGAGTTAGGTTTGCGTTACGAGAAATTGCTCTTAGCACAACCGTAATAAAAATGACTCAGGAAGGAATATTAACACTGATAATTATCTTCGGGTCTGTCGTTTCTTATTATATCGTCGACGTTTTAGTGACAATTGGCTATAGGGACTTTGGAGAGAAGATTCATGGGAAAGTGAATGAGAGCCTTTTGCAGTTTTTTCATAGCATGCTTATTATTGTGGTGATTGTTTCTGGATTTTTAGTCGTCTTATCAAGTTGGGGAATTGCCATCGGTCCTCTTTTAGCAGGATTGGGAGTTGCAGGTGTTGCGGTTGCTTTCGCTTTACAATCAACATTAAGCAATGTCTTCGGTGGTATCTCGATGCTACTTGACAAGTCAATCAACGTAGGAGATTTAGTAGATTTAAACGACGGGACAATCGGGCACATTTTGAAAATCAATTTACGAAGCACAAAGATTAAGACGTTAAATAATAAATTGGTGATTGTCCCAAACGGGAAACTTAGCGAGTCAAATATTAAGAACGTTGCTTTGCCAGAGCCTACTACCCGTATTGTTGTTCCGTTTAGTGTTGCATACGGTAGCGATGTCGCCAAGGTAAAAAGGGTTGTGTTGGGGGAACTTAAAAAAATTAAAAACTCCGCGGAAGGCAAGAAGCCAATTGTAAGATTTTTGGAGATGGCAGATTCGAGTTTGAATTTTAAGGCTTACTTTTATATAGATTCTTTTGACAAGATGCCGACGGCGATAGATGAGGCGAATACTCGTATATATAACGCACTTAACAAGGCCAAGCTTGAAATTCCATTCCCACAGATGGATGTTAATCTGAAAAAGTAGGCTATTTATTGACGATAAAACTTAAAAACAAGGCTACGCTGTTTTATTATGAAAGAGGATTTGGAGTACACTCGTATTTTAAAGGCGTTGATGGAATTGCCATTTCAGGTCGGGAGGAACCTGTTGTGCGACTTTTTGACAGGCAATTACTCTAATAAATCCATCTCAAAAAACCGTTTAGACGAGTTGAATAATTTTGATAGTTTGGATTGGGAAAGAGGAAGAGTTTTCAGAGAAATTGATAGGTTGGTATCGAACGGAATGATTGATGTTGTGCAAAGTGATTATAGCCGATTTGTAAAAGTTTTATCTTTGACGATTCGAGGGAGAAACGAAATAACACATCCAACATTGGAAGATAAAAAATTAGGGAATAGAATTGATTTTGGAGAGAGTAAGGTTACGGAAGAAGATAGAAAAAGATTCGAAGAGTATTCTGATTTTTTAGATATTTATAACGATGAGCAAAAAAAAGCTATTATTTCGGAGTCCAAAAACTTACTTTGCGTCGCTGGAGCTGGTTCTGGAAAAACAACAGTGCTTACCAAGAGAGTTGAATTTTTGGTAAAAATAAAGGGTGTTCCCCCTGAGCAGATTTTGGCTGTAACATTCACTAGAAAAGCTCGACTTGAAATGCAAAAACGCCTCAATGAATTGGGAGTTTCGAGAGTTAAAATCCATACTTTTAATTCGTTTTGCGAAGGGATTTTACAGAAACACGGAGCAGAAATTTATGGGAGAAATGTCCGAGTACAAAGTTATGGAGACAAGATTTTGGCGATGAATATGGCGGTGGCGACGCTGGGGCTTGATATGAGTGTTGTCCTAGACGAATATTTTAACGCTGGGCAAAAAAAATTCAAGACCTCTAACCAGCTAATGAATTCCTTTATGTCCGATTGTTTCGCCGTGATGGATTATTTCAAAGTGTCGGGAGATAAGAATTATGATTTCTCCAAGGATGTGGATGGAAAGGAACGAACAAATGCTGAACGAATTTATAGAATTACCCGATACTTAAGAGAACATATGGAGACGCAAGGACTGAGAGATTATAGCGACCAAATTATAGATACTATTAAATTTTTTAAATCCGTAAAGGGTGAGTCGGGAGATTTAAATGGTATACCTCAATTTGAGCATATTTTGGTAGATGAATATCAAGATGTAAATGCTATGCAAATTGAGCTACTTGGGTTACTTAATGCGAAAAACCTTTTTGCCGTCGGAGACCCTCGGCAGTCTATTTTCGGATGGAGAGGCAGTGATGTTAATTATATATTAAATTTTGAAAAAAGCTTTGGGGGTGCAGAAGTGGTGCATTTGAAAAAGAATTATCGTAGTCTGCGGGGGATAGTGGAGTTCATGAATTATGCAATTAAGGAGATGAAGTTGCCCGACCTCGAAGCTGTAAAAAACGGAGAAGCAAATATTAGAGTTTTGAATTTTGAGAATGAGGAATCCGAACGTAATTTTATCCTGAGGGAGATTGAAGATTTGGATGTTCCTCTAAATGAGATTTTTATCTTGGCCAGAACTAATAAAATCTTAATGGAGCTTTCTAAAACAATGAACGAGAAGGGTATCCCTAACTTGGTTCGTGCAGATGATTCCGGGGGGAGAAAGGCTGTGCAGTCTGACAACTTGTCGGGGAAAGTCACGCTGGCGACAATTCATGCGATTAAAGGACTGGAAGCCAGAAAGGTTTTTTTGGTTGGAGCAAATGAGCAAAATTTCCCGTGTAAGGCCTCGGATCACCCAGCGGTTGAGATGGTTAAAAGAGACGATTATGATAAGGAAGAGGAAGAGCGAAGGCTGTTCTATGTTGCTATTTCAAGGGCGAGAGAAGAATTAATTGTGACTTATACAAAAAAGGAAACTTATTATATTTCTGGCGAGATGCACAAAATGCTTGGTGGGGAAAAGAAAGAAAAGAACAAAAAGGACGATAATTTAAACGATGATTTAGCTGAAGAATTGAAAAGCTGGAGAGCGGTCGTTGGAGGAGAAAGAGGCGTCCCAGCCTACGTGATTTTGTCTAATGCTACGATTGAGGGAATTGCTTCGTCTTCTCCAAAAACTGCCGAGGAATTAATGAAAGTTGGAGGAATCGGTCCTGAAAAATTAATGAAATATGGGAATAAAATTTTAGAAATAGTTAAAGACTTTGAGTGATTTAAAGAGTTAATTCTGCTATCGTTCCCAATAAAAAGGTCAGTGAAATTAAAATCACAACCCAGATACTTATTGGCATTTTATATTCGGGAGTCCTATTCCCCTTTATCTTAGATTTCTTGCTCATCATTAGTATTAATATCCCAGTCAATCCGCCCGAGATTACTCCACCAATTCCTATAATAGATATAAAATTTATTCCTGGAATTTGCATAGAGACAAAATAAAGTAGCAGGGGAAATATATTTGTCCAGAAAATCGTTTTGCCTTTTGAAAATCCAAAATCGTTTCGATACATATCTTTTATAGAAAAAGACAAAACGAGATAAGAAGTGAACATTGTGAAAACTCCTAATAAAACCATTAATGGCCCGAGAGACAATGTCGAAATTTTCTGGATGTGTGTTCCGAGAACGCCTATAAAAGTAAAAGTAAATAATATATAGAGCACAATTGGAATTAATGTTCCTATGATTATCGCTTTTTTTAGGTGTCGTTCTTCTCCGCGAATCTCAGATCTAATCTCGGGAATGGCGACAAAACCCAAGAGGGCAAAGAGAATAACGCCAATAGGAAGGAAAAAGTTATGGGGATTAACATTATAGAGGTTTTGCATATTTATACTTGGAGAGAACCACGCCAACATTGTAAGAATTATCGCAATTATCGCAATTACTCCCCATGTCTCTATTTTTTTGAGTCCCTTTAATCCCTCTCTCAATATTAAAGTTAAAATTATCCAAAATCCGACGGTGAATATTATGGCGTATTCAACTCCGCCAGTAAATAACTGTGATAGACTTTTCCCTTCCCCAATAAGATATGCAAGTAGCGACGAATAAATGCCAAAAAGCATCGCAAAAAGCATCACCCTCTCACCCCATTTTCCAAGATATTTTTTTGCGTATCCCGTTAGTTGATGTTTCCCCTTTGTTCTCAAAACTATTTCTCCTAAAACCAAATTTGTAAAAATAACAAAACTACCTATAATTAAAAGCCAGAATAATCCGAAAAGAAATCCTGACTGTGCAAAGATATAAGGAAGTCCCAAAATTCCAGCCCCGATAATTGTCCCGGAGAGTGTGAGTGTTGTTGCCCAGAATTTTTTATTTTGCATATCTATCACCTCGCTATTTTAGTCGGTTAGCTTTTATAAGGTTTGCCACGGAGTTTTTTTAAAGAGTTTATTCGTTGCATTAAGATGGTCGATATTATAGTTAATGAAAATTTTGAGAAAGGTGCTTCTGAATTATTCGGGAATATTGAGAAAGGGAGTTTTGATTCTCCTGAATTATTTAAGTTACAAATGAAAGCACAGGAACTCGCCTCGGATTCTAAAATTGACGAGCTGATTTCTTACGGGATGATAGAGAAAAATTTGGCTTATGATTTGCCATATCAGAGGGAGGGTGCTTTGAAATTGTTGAGAGATTTGAACGCTACGGCTTTACTTGCCGACGAGGTTGGATTGGGGAAAACTATTACTACGGCGATTCTAATTAAAGAGGGGATTGTCCGAGGATTTTTGAAAAAGATTGCCATCTTAACTCCGCCAAGTCTTGTCGATCAATGGGTTTCGGAGCTAAAAGAAAAGTTTGAGCTGGATTTTCATATTATTGAATCTCCCGACGACTGGGATAAAAATGATTTCGTGATTGCTTCCATCGACAGGGTGAAAAC
Source organism: Candidatus Woesearchaeota archaeon (assembly GCA_964428375.1). Lineage (GTDB taxonomy): Archaea > Nanobdellota > Nanobdellia > Pacearchaeales > GW2011-AR1 > JAGVXH01. Next base: position 1,217 of record CAYRXX010000041.1, on the reverse strand, counting down.
TTTTAATCGTTCCGAGGGAAAATTCAGACATAGCAAAGCACACTCCATTTCGTGGGATTTGGTGATTGTGGATGAGGCTCACAAATTAAAAGAACGGAATACCGTGCGATGGAAATTTGTTGATAGATTGCAGAAAAAAAGATTTTTGCTTCTGACAGCGACGCCATTTCAGAATGATTTGCTTGAATTGTATAATCTTTTGCATATTTTGAAGAGAGGACATCTTGGGACGATGAAGGAATTTAGGAAGCAATTTCTCTATCGTGGGAATAAGCGTCATCCGTTAAATCCTGAAAAATTGAAAGCGAAATTAGAGGAAGTGATGGTCAGACGACGACGGGACGAGAGCGGAATTGAGTATAAACATCGTATACCAAAAATCGTCACCGTTGAGATGACAGAGCAAGAGAAAATGATTTATGAAAATACCGTTCGGTTACTTCGGTCTAACTATTTTAGAAAAAACGGTAGTGAGATTAATGGAGCGTTAATTGTATTCGCTATTTTACCAAAGGTCACGAGTTCGTCGAAATCTGCCGTCGAGAGTTTGCAGAAAATTGTGGAAAGCGATGTTTATCACGAAAGGACGAAGGTGTTTGCACAAGGTATACTTGATGATTATGCTAAATTAGAGAAAGACTCTAAAATTGAAAAGTTGGTTGAATTGGTTAAGGAAATTATGGATAGAAACGATGATGAGAAAATTTTAATTTATACTCGGCATCCTACGACGCTGAAGTATATTGTTGAGAAGTTGGAGCCAATAATCTTGGCACATAATAGCATGTCCTCTAAATTGGGAGCTGACGTTCCGTCTTCATCGGGTAGGATTATAGAATTTATGGGTGGGCTTGATAGAGAAGAAAAAACGCAGAGGATTGATGCTTTCAAAAACGGCGAGGCTGACATTATGATTTCGACTGATTGTGGGGCGGAGGGTTTGAATTTTCAGTTTTGTAGAAATTTGATTAATTATGATTTGCCATGGAATCCGATGTCGGTTGAACAGAGAATTGGGAGACTTGATAGGATTGGACAGAAACGGGATATGTATATTTATTCGTTTGCGACGAAGGGGACGATGGAAGAACATGTTGTGGATTTGATAATTAACAAGATGTGTTGCGTCGGGATGGTCATCGGGGAGTTGCCGATTATTTTATTTAATCTCGGGCTTGACGGGAACGGGACTTCTGGGCGGAATAAGATAGAGGAGA
>CAYRXX010000040.1:0-6533 GCA_964428375.1 Candidatus Woesearchaeota archaeon | reverse complement strand
AAATACCCGTGTCTGAAAAATCCAGGAGAACAAGGAGCTCCAGCTAATGACAGATTTTCTAAGTCAATCTTCAATTGACCATTAACATACATTTGCAGAACGCCGTCGCCAGAGCCATCGTCTTTTTTTATATGAAACTCGAAAGAAACCCATTTTCCTAGATATTCTTTACTTAACTTCCAGCGAGTTTGAAATTGCTTGGGAATAAAACCTATACTTCCACTGCAACTTAGTTTCTGAGGCCATCCACTTATTTTTGCTTTGAACCCCACTTGCATTGTACGTTCTATAGACAGCCCTACTTTAATTGGGTCGTTGTAGTCATCTCCCCATAATCTAAAGAATTTAGTGTTAGTCGCCCCGGTTGCATTTCTAATCACATAATTAGAAGGAAAATAAATGCTATATTTCATAAAAACTTCATTGTGTGGTGTTCCGAGAGTAAATCTCTGTTCTGCCCAAGCATCTTTAGATAAGTCGGGGTTCCCCTTGAATGAGAATCGTAACGAATGCTTACCTGAATGCACAATTTTTGTTGAGACACATGTCCCGTAATCCTTTGGCCCGCTACATAACCCAACTTGCCCATTCCATTTGGCACCACTCACCGCATCGACGTGGCTTAGATTCCCCGATTCGAATCCGTCTGAAAAAAATACACCGTTTGAAGAAGTTGAAGATGTTCCTATGCTGTTTAAGGCAGAAACCCCAGAGGCAAACCCCACAAGCATAATCAAAACAGCAAGTGCCATAGTTCTTTTCATCAAAAAACAAGTCCAACGGAGTTTTTAATATTTTGTCTTCGGAGATTATATAAACTTTAATTAGCTCTAACAGTTATGAATAAAGTTTTCGAATTTACCCCACTGGAGTATGATTATTTTGATTTTGAGGGACGCAATTATGTTAAAATGATCGGGCGTGATTCCGCAGGAAAACGTGTCTGTGTAATCGATTCTTACGATGCTAATTTTTATCTCATCTTGAAAAATAAACGTAGCCCAGACAGCACATTAGAGCGACTTCGTAAGATAGAAGTTAATAAGGGGGGAAGAAATACCCGGGTTTTAAGAACGGAGATTTTAAAAAAGAATTTTTTAGGAAAAGAAAAAACGGTGATTCGGGTTTGGATTACGAATCATAAAGACGCGCACGAAATGATTTCGTCTCTTGGAGAAATGGATGATGTGGAAAGTAGGAGAGAGTGGGATATTGGGTTAATAACAAAATATATTAAGGAAATAGGGATTGTCCCTCTTCAGAATTATCTTGTTGAGGGGGAAACTCCTGACAATAGAATGAAGAGTATAGGAATTAATACTCTTGATGTTGAATATTCCGTTCTTGCAAAGAGAATAAAAAAATCAGAGAATAAAAAAATATTTGTTCCAAGGATTTTGGCTTATGATATTGAGACGGGGGGGCGAGAAATAGGCAAGGATGAAATTTTGATGATTTCTGTTTTTGGAGAACACACCAAGAAAGTAATTAGTTGGAAAAGGACTGGTGATGTAGCCGATTATGTTGAGATTGTCGAGGATGAAGCTACGATGATTGAAAGGTTCTGTGAGATTGTGCGAGAAGCGGATGCGGACATTTTATGTGGATATTTCAGTGATGGTTTTGATTTGCCTTACTTGAAAGCTCGTGCCGATTACCACAACGTAATTTTGAATTTAGGAATAAATGGACGTGGTCCGACATTTGCAAGGGGGAGAATTCCTGCTGGGAAAATTTCTGGGCTTGTTCATGTTGATTTATACCGATTTGTTGATGCTGTTTTCTCGCAATATTTGCAAAGTGAAACTTTAAGTTTGAACGAGGTCGCTGGAGAGCTTGTTGGAGAAAAAAAAGAAGAATTCGATTTCGCAAAGCTGGGAAGTATGAATAATGAGGATTGGCAAAGTTTTTTCTCTTATAATTTGCAAGATTCTAATGTTACATATAAACTTGCTCTAAAACTTTGGCCCGACATGATAGAATTTTGCCATGTTGTAAAAGAACCGATTTTTGATGTGACGCGTGACAGGATGGCAACGCACGTGGAAAATCATATTTTGCATAACTTAGACAGGTTTAACGAAATAGCCGAGAGACGCCCTGGGCATAATGAGATTAATATGCGAAAAATGGGTGGGAAATTTGAAGGGGCAAATGTTTTCGAACCTACACCTGGATTTTACGAAAAACTGGCAATGTTCGATTTTACGAGTATGCATGCGAGTATTATTGTTTCTTTTAATATCTCTGGGCAAACTTTGAGAAATTCGGATAATGGTAATTGCTATACTGCACCAGAATTCGAACTGGATGGAAAAAGCGTTCGAATTTATTTTGACAAAACTCCCGGATTTTTTTCGATATTATTATCGGAGGTAGTTGGGATGAGAAAGAAGTTCAAAAAGGAATACAAAGAAAGTATGGAATCTTCGACGAGAAGTTCTGATGTCGCAATGAAAAAGGCACGGTCTAATGCGTATAAACTGTTGGCAAATGCGACTTTTGGGTATCAGGGGTTTTATGGGGCTCGTTATTATTCCAAAGAAGCGGCCGCAGCGACACTTGCATTTGTAAGAAAATTTAATGCTGATACGATGAAAAAAATAGAAGAAAAAGGTCATCGGATTATTTATGGAGACACCGATTCGATAGCTTTTTTAATGGGTGAGAAAAGCAAGGAGGATATTTTATCCCTTCTTTATGGGATTAATAAGGAATTGCCAGGGATAATGGAATTAGATTTAGAAGATTTTTATTCCCGTGGACTTTTTGTAGCAAAAAGAGGAAAAACTACTGGGGCAAAAAAGAAGTATGCCTTGCTTGGGGATGACGGGAAAATTAAAATTAGGGGATTTGAAACAGTGCGTAGAGATTGGTGCAAACTTTCACGAGAATTGCAGGATAAGGTTTTGAGAAGTATTTTGCGTGATGGGAATGAGAAGAAAGCCCTAAAAATAGTAAGGGATGTCGTGGACAAACTTCGTGCACGTGATATTGAGTTAGAAGATTTGACTATTCAAACAAAAATAAAAAAGCCTCTTGACGAATATTTATCCGAAGGACCTCATGTTGCTGCTGCGAAAAAAATGGTTGAAGCTGGGACAAATGTTGGGGTCGGGACGTTTGTGGAATATTTTGTTGGAGAGGGAAGTAGTAAGAAAATCGGGGATAGAGTTTTTTTGAAAGGGGAGCGTGTTAAGTATGATATTGAATATTATTTGCGAAAACAAATTTTACCAGCTGTGGATGGGATTTTCAATGTATTTGATACGGATATCGATGCAGTTATCGAAGGGGAAACACAAAAGAAACTCTTCTAACTCATTATTTCCATCTTCTCTCCGAATAGCTCGCTGGCTTCCCGAATGTAACTCTCGATGCTTCTCTTAAACCATTGCGGGTTATCTTTTTGTATTTTTCCTATAATATAATACCCGAGACAAAGCATAAGCCCAAAATCCGCCGATGCAGGAATTTTATAATCCAATCTGCTCTCTCCGAACACTTTGTTTTTTACGCCCAAACTTATGAAAAGTTGTTTCTTTGATTTTATTACCGTCTTCGCATGTTTGCTTTCTTCAAACGTAAAAATCTTTCCCTGTATTTTGGGCCCAAAAAGTTCATCGAATTTTGTCATGAAGAATTCTCGAATTAGATCAAATTTTTCTGGAACTATAAAATAATACGAGTCATATTTGTTTAGTGCTGGAATACTAATTCCCTGCAGAAACTTTAGAATTTGTTTTGGGTTCTCTTTCGTTTTAGATAAAATCATTCCCAAATAAGTAGAAGTGTTGTACGTATATGGTTCGATATTTTTTGGGAAAATGTATGTTTTGTCGACGAGCTTAGTGGCATTCCCGTTTGGGTTATTTGTAAGTAAGATGCTTTTAATTTTTCTTCTTTTTATTCTTCTTGCTATTATCGGAGCATGTTTCCCCGCAGAAGCAGAAATTAAAATGCAACCATCGGTTTTGCCCTCTTTCAATTTGTCTAAATAATTACTTTCATTTGCGTAAACTCCACGAAATAGAAATTTCCCCGTTGCGGCGGCGTTTCCGCTTCCGACGATTAAGGGGGTTTTGAACGGATTTTTAACTACTGGTAAATCTGTCTTGGAAAAAAGTTTCAATGCGTTTATTACGCACTCATCCAAATCTATTATCTTCCTCATTTTGTTATGGGAGGGAGTAAATATTTAATACTTTGGGTTGGGGTTTGTACTTGAGATTGGGAATGTTAATCTATTATTGTGGGTTTGTTGTTTTAGACGATGGGATGAAAATTAGATTTTTCATAGACATTCCGAGATAAAAGACATCCGTCGGCAGATAGGAGGAGATGAGAAAGATTAATAAACTAGGGATGCTAATCAAAGTAAAGGTGTTGAATGAAAGTTGCTATTAATGGATTTGGAAGAATTGGACGGACGGTTTTTAAGATTGCTTTGGAAAAGGGGTATGATATCGTCGCTGTGAATGATTTGACTGACATAGAAACGCTCGTTTATCTTTTGCGATTTGACTCAGTCCATGGGCGTTACGATAAAAAAATTACTTTTGGTTCTAACTTCATTCGGGTTGGGAAAAAGAAAATAGCTATTTATTCAGAAAAAGATCCAAAGGATTTGCCATGGGAAAAATTGGAAGTGGATGTTGTGATTGAATCAACTGGGTTTTTTAGAGACAGGGAGGGGGCTGGAAAACATTTAGAAGCAGGGGCAAAAAGAGTTATTATATCGGCTCCTGGGAAGGATGTAGATAGAACCATTGTGCTCGGTATAAATGAGAAGGAGCTTAAAAAAAGCGACAAAATAATTTCCATGGCATCGTGTACTACTAATTGTCTCGCTCCAATCGCAAAAGTTTTAGACGATAATTTCGGAATTGATAAAGCATTTATGACGACAGTGCATGCCTACACTAATGACCAAAAGATATTAGACGTTCCGCATAAAAAGGTCAGAAGAGGGCGAGCTGCCGCACAGAATTTTATCCCAACTTCTAGCGGGGCTACTGAGGCTGTTTGTGAAGTTATTCCGTCGCTAAGGGGGAAGATGAATGGGCTAGCGATTCGTGGGCCTGTCGCTTGTGGAAGTATCGTTGATTTTGTTGTAACTCTGAAAAAATCTGTGGATAAAAGTAAAATTAATGAGGCGATGAAAAAGGCATCATCTACTAAGATGAAAGGAGTGTTGGAGTATAGTGAAGACGAACTTGTTTCTTCGGATGTAATCGGGAATCCCCATTCTTCTGTATTTGATTCTAAATTAACACAGGCAAATGGGAAAATGGTGAAAGTCTTGTCCTGGTATGATAATGAGTTCGGGTATAGCTCTCGGATTGTTGATTTGATTGGAAAGTTGAGATGAAATTAAAGACACTTGGAGATTTTAATTTTAAAGGGAAATGGGTTTTGTTGCGATCTGATTTAAATTCGGATATTATTAATGGGAAAGTGATTAGGGGGGCACGGATTAGAGAGAGTGCGAAAACAATTGCAAAATTAAAAAGGGAGGGAGCGAAGGTTGTGATTTTGGCCCACCAAGGGAATCCCAACAAAAAGAACTTTTTGGGGATGAAACAACATGCGAAGTTGCTTGGAAATTATGTCAAATTTATAAAGGATGTCGTCGGGAGTCGAGCAATTAATGCTATTAAGAAGATGAAGGATGGAGATGTTATCTTACTGGATAACGTTCGTAAAGTTGAAGATGAGTTTTCTCCAAATAAAAAAAATAACCAGCTTCTATTGAGGCTTCTTCCTCTTTTTGATATCTTTATTAATGACGCCTTTTCTGTCTCACATAGAAATCAAACGTCTGTCGTCGGGTTTACAAGAAAAATGTCGAGTGGGATTGGGCTTTTGTTTGAAAAGGAAATTCGTGCGCTGGAGAAGATTTCGGTAAAAAACTCTTTGTTTGTTCTTGGAGGAGCGAAACCAGAAAGCAATATTAAGTTATTGGGCAGGGGAAATGAGGTTTTGGTCTGCGGACTTTTTGGACAAGTTTGCTTGGCAGCAACGGGGTTCGACTTTGGATATCAAAATAAATTTTTAGAAAAAACAGTTTTAGTCGAGGGAGGCTATGTTAATTTTTTAAAAAGGGTTAAAAGAAAGTTGAAGGATGCTGAGACTCCAGTCGATTTTGCGATTGATGTAAATGGAGGAAGGAAAGAATTCTCTTTAAGTAGATTCCCGATGGAATATGAGATAGAGGATTTGGGTAAGGCAACCATAGAAAAATATTGCAAACAAATTCGAAAGGCGAAATCGGTCTATATGAAGGGTCCTGCTGGGTTCGCAGAAGACGTAAAGTTTCGTAAAGGTACAACGGCACTATTGAAGGCAGCCTCGGAGTGCAAGGGATTTAGTCTTGTGGGTGGGGGGCAGTTGAGCGAGGCTATTGCAAAGTCGGGTATTCCAAAAAAGAAGTTTGGGCATGTGAGTTTATCTGGTGGAGCATTATTACGATTTGTGGCGGGGGAAAAGCTGATTGGATTGAAAGCATTGGGATACTATAAGTTTCGCAATCC
>CAYRXX010000039.1:0-6556 GCA_964428375.1 Candidatus Woesearchaeota archaeon | reverse complement strand
GAGTGGGAAGATGGGTGTTAGATGTTCCCCTTAATCTTTCCAAATAAATATTCAAAATAATCTCCACCAAAAGAGTTCGCCATTCTTTCAATAATTAATTCTGGTGTCGAACTTGCCAACTTACCCAAAACAGGATTATGATTTACTATTAAATTAAAATTTTCATCCAAACCTTTAGCTTCTATCCCGTCTATTCTCGCCTGTTCTGGCAAAGCTTTGGCAATCTCCGCACCTAAATGTGTAGCCAAAACCACAAAACATTTTTTCTTTATGAAATATTCCGCCGTTGCTCCGATAATCTTTCCAGCAACACCTGGCTCGGTTACGGCCTCAATTTCATCTGCTAAAATCAAAACTTTTTTATCCTCAATCTTCCCTTTCGCAATATTTGACATCTGTGTTAAAAGTGTCTCAAATGCTCCCTTGCTCGTGGAGCCCTTCGTCTTAGCAAAATAATAAACCTCATCAAAAACTGGACTTCGAAATTCACCGCTTATTGGCAATCCAATTCTAAATAAGCTGATATTTTGCAGAAGATGCTCGAGAAGAGTTGTTTTCCCACCACTATTTGCCCCAGTTAAAATTGAGCACGCAGTCTCAGAATCCAAAATAAAACTTATAGGCTGGGGACTTTTCAAAAAAATGTTATAACAATCCTCCATAAATAACTCTCTTCCAGCATTTGGAAACTTTTTATTCTCAACGCCTGAATCAGATTTCATCCATTCTCCAATTCCATTACAAAAATCCTCTACTAGAATCTCTGCCTTGAGTTTTTTCAAAACGTCAGGTATACTCTTCAATTTTCCAGAACTCCTCTTTATTCTCTCTGCTACGTCACTAAACTCATTCACACTCTGGATTCTAATTTGTGCTTCAAGTTCTTTATAGTCAATAGTAACAGGTATACCCAAATTAAAAATATGCTCGCCAATTCCACTTTTTTCAATCTCATCACGAACTATTTTCAAAAGGTCTTCTGGCATTTTCCCCTCTCCCAACATTTTAATTAATCCCTCTCCTGAAATCGTCATCTCCTTAATTTTGTCATTAACTTCATCGTTAATATCCTCCAAAACTCTCTCCACCTCACCTTCCGTGATTATCTGCCCTTCTTTATTTTCTAATAAGACAAAACTATCAATCAAGGCATCCAAACTTTCTCTTATCTCTTCGGACACATCAGCACCATTTAGAATTGCAAAATTTTCACGCCAGCCCGAGAGTTCTTCTAAGAATCTTTCTAAATAAGCATCCTCAACACTATCCAAGAAAACGCTTTGTGGCAATCGTTCCAACACGTTCTGAAAATTCTCGCAATTAACGACTTGCACTATATCGTATCTCTCTAAATCACTAACATCATTTCTATTCGCAATCAAAACCACCCCGCACCCAAGTTTATTCAGCCTAATAAAACTGCTTTCATCCTCAGTAACAACGACAACATCATATTTTGGTTTCCAACTCGCACGAGGTTTTTTTAATTTTTTCAAAACATCTTGCAACCGAGACGGGCTTTCCCTTAACTTGGTAAAAAAATCCTGCCTCTTTTTAATCGTGTCATAGTCCGCGTCGGTCTTAAAACAATTCCAAAAATTAGAGGTTTCACTGAAAACAAATTTAGAAGACAACTTTTCCAGGACCTTTGAATGTATCTTACGAGCATCCTTTGTCATAAAAATACTACTTTTCCCAGCACGAATTGTACTTTTCCCAGAACTAAATGGGCTTAGGTTTTCATCTAATACAAACTTCGCAAGTTCTTTTCTCATCTTCGGACAATCCTAAATTTCTTTATAAAAATTATTACATTCTAATCTCGATATCGGAAGGAACATTTAAGCCGTCTGCTCCTCTAAATCTTTATAAAAGACACTTGCTATCCTATTCGATGATTGGACTAACTGCTGGAGTAATAGAAACGATAAGGGGCGTTGCTATTCATCTCGGGGCACTCCCAGCAAGCGAAGTGATAGTTTTTGACATTGCAATAATACTCATTTTATCGACTATATTCGCTTTCATCGCCAGAATATTGCGACAACCACTAATTCCAGCCTATGTTCTTACCGGATTAGTATTGGGACCCTTGGTTTTTGGTGTCGTAAAGGGCATGAGTTTAATTAATGCGTTCAGCGAAATTGGTATTGCATTTTTACTTTTTACCGCAGGATTAGAGATTTCGTTTAGAAAAATACTTCAAGCAAATTTGAAAAAGATTGCCTTGATTGGAGTAGCACAAATAGCAGTTATCTTCGGGTTAGTAGTTTTATTCTCAAATTTCTTGGGACTAAGCTCCTTGCAGGCTGCCTACGTTGGGATTATCCTAGCATTCAGCTCCACAATGGTTGATGTAAAATTACTAGCGGACAGGAAAGAATTAATGACGCTCCATGGCAGATTAATTTTAGGGATTCTGTTACTTCAAGATTTGGTTGCTATTATTGCTATCGTTGTCTTTACCAGTGGAGGATTTGCGGTAGGGCCATTGTCGATAGCCTTTACAAAATTAATTTTCGTTTTTGCCGCAGCAATTTTGCTACAAAAATTTGTTCTAAATAAACTTTTCAGATTCGCTGCCAGATCGAACGAGTTTCTGGTTCTATGTGCTCTTTCTGTTTTATTCTTCTTTATTCTTCTCTCTTATGCTTTTGATTTATCAATTGTCATCGGAGCATTCATTGCGGGAGTGAGCTTAGCAAACTCACCATTCAAAGTTGAACTTGAGTCTCGAATATCCCCCCTAAGAGATTTTTTTGCAATCCTGTTTTTCGTAGCACTTGGAATGCAAATCGTCTTCGTCGGAGTTGGTAGCAGACTAGTTCTACTTGCCACCCTCCTGATAGGAGCTCTCCTCCTGAAGCCAGTTATAACCTTTGTCTTGTTGAGAGTTACAGGGTATCAGCCTCGGACAAGTTTCCTTACTTCGGTATCCCTAGCTCAATTATCGGAATTCTCCTTAATTATCGGAATGATTGGATTACGAACGGGAGCACTAGATGCTTCACTTTTCTCAACAGTAATATTAGCTACAATCATAACAATGTCAGTAACTCCATACCTAATAAAATACAAAAATAACCTCTACACCTTTTCACATTATCCCATAAAGACCTTAGAGTTTTTGCCAGTGCGTGAAATATTAAAATACAAGAGCGAAGGGACAAAAGAAATTCTTCTTGTAGGGTCGCATCGTATGGGGGGTGCATTAATGGAAGAACTACTAGAACACATAGACAAATTATTAATCATAGATTATAATCCAGAAGTGATTGAAACATTAATGAAGAAAAAAATTAGTTGTATTTACGGAGACATTGCAAGCCCCGAGATGTTGGACAAAATTAATATGAAAAAACTCAAATTAGTTATATCTACAATCCCCGATTTCGAACAGACAGAATTTCTTTTGAAAAAGATAAAGGAACTCGCACCAAAGGCAAAAATTATAGTAACGGGAAGCCGAATTAGCGAAGCACTAAAGTTATACGAAACAGGTGCTGATTATGTTGTGACTCCAAAAATCTTGGCGGGTAAAAAACTAGCTGGGCTCATCCATAATGGGGGGCTTAAGGAACTTAAAAAAGAGAAAAAAGAACACCTTGAACATTTACATGAAATTCACAAATTACTCTATTAATCAAGAATATTTTTAAAGAACAAAAACCGAATTCTTCAATGGAAACAAAACAAATAAGAAAAGATGTTTGGAAATTTAAAGGAGTCGGCTCTGTTTTTTTAATTAAGGGGAAAAAGAACATTTTAATAGACGCTGGAGATTCCGCAGACGCAATAAATTTAAAAAAATTAATAACTAAGATTATCCCGACAGGAGATATAGATGCAATATTACTAACCCATTTACATTATGATCATCTGGGAGGGTTGGAGCTTTTCCCAAACGCAGAAATCCTCGTAGATGTGGAGGAGATGAAAGATTATCTCAGCGACTCAGAAAGGTTTAATTTTTATCTTAATGAAGCGACAGATAACTTACTAAAAACAAATGCCAAACCACTACCTAAAAATATTTTTGGACTAAAAGTACTAAGAGTTCCAGGTCACACTCGAGGGAGCGTGGCTTTTTTAGACGAAGAAAGACACCTTCTGTTTAGCGGAGATACTATATTCGGAGGAGGTATCGTCGGAAGAACTGATTTTCCGAACTCTTTGCCTTCTGAAATGGAAAAAAGTGCCTCGGAATTAAGAAAAATTGTCGCAGAAAAAAGTCTTGGACTTTGTCCAGGTCACGGGTATTGGGAAGACCAGCAAGATTAATTTTTTCTTATTAAATAATACAAAACACCTATCAATGGGATTGCAAAATACACCCAAGTATATGGCAAGTTCTGCCCAAAAAGTAAAACCTGTCTCGTCGCATCAATCTGATAATGAAGAGGTAAAAAACTAGACGTCCAACTGATTATTCTCGGTAAAGCCTGGGTCGGGAAAAAAATACCAGAAACCAGCATCAACGGAAACGATATCATAAGCGAAAACAAAACTGCAATTCCTTCATTATTTGAGATAACTCCGACAATGAGCCCGATAAGAGCATCGATAATCCCCACAAAAAGAATTAATTGGATAATCGCAAGGGGAGGCATAGCATATCTAGCTCCATTAATCATGAATAAAATTAAAATAATAAAGAACTGGACAGCGACGAGAGCCGTAAAAAATATCAATTTCGCGAGGATATAAAAAAGCGGAGACGACGACGCCTTTACTCTTGTTATAAATCCGGAATTCTTATCGTATATAATAGAAGTTGATGATAACATTAAAATTATAAAAATCGCAAGGATTGGAAAAATATAAATTATTCCAGCATCTTTTTTCAAGCCACTTGAATATACGGCTCTTTTATCTGTCCAAATAGGGTTTGTCAAAAATTCCGTGTTCATTCCCTCGAGAGATTTGAGATTATCGTCAGTGGATTTTACTTTACTCTGCAACTTTTTATTAAACCCCGAGAACTCGACGGCGATATTAATTCCGCTACGGATAGCTTTAACTTTTGAATGCAGTTCTTGATTTAGGTTGTTTATTATTTCCCGCTTAAATGGCTGAAGAGACTGATCGATTTTCCAAGATATTAGATTTGCGAATGCAATATCGGTATTATCATAATATACTACCAGCTTTGATTGCCTCAGCTCTCGAAGATTTTCTGAAAAACCCTTGCCAATTTCTATTCCTATGTCCAACTTTCCCTGCTTAATTTGCTCTTGCATTTTTTCAACACAATCCGTCCCGTTAATTATTATCGGATCGAACCCTCTTAAATTTTGAACTGCCAAATTTGAAATATTCGTATGGTCAAAATCACAAACACCAGCCTTGATATTATATCCTTTTGGGCTCAGGGCAAATAAAAACAGCGTCGCTATTATCAATGGAAGCAATATAAAGATAGAGAGGTATTTTTTTCGCTTGACTAATAGAAGAGTGTCCTTTTTCAAATAAGCATAGAACTTAAAAAATAGGGACTTCATGCTTTCAAAAATGTCTCGTCGAGGTTCGGCTCTCGGAAACTTATCTCGTTGAATCTCAAATTTAGTTTTTGGAGCAATTTTGTAAGATATGATTTCTGACGCTCCGTATTAATTCCAAACATAACGTAACGCTCGTAGGCGTCCAAGATTTTCACGTCCCTGTAAGCACAATACTTTTTTATCTTATCCAGATTTTGCTTCGAAAGATGTGAGAACCTTAGTTCGTAGATATAATTAATCTTGAGTTTGGTTTTCAGTTTCTCCAAATTACCAGAGAAAAAAATCTTCCCGTCTTTTAAAATAAGTAAGCGATCGACATGCTCTTGCGTCTCTGTCAAAAGATGAGAAGTAAGGACAATCGATTTTCCCTTCTTTTTAAGAGATTCTAAAAAATGCCAAAGCAGACGACGATTTTGAAAATCAAGCCCAGCAAACGGCTCGTCCAAAATTAAAATCTCGGGGTCATGGAGTATTGATAAAATCACATTAAGTCGCATCTGTTGTCCTCCAGAAAGTTGAGATGGCAATTTGTTAACATCTTCCTCGATCATGAGCATTTTCATTAAGACAGTAGCCTTTTTAACCGCCGCACTTTCAGAAATTCCAGAATTTAATCCGAGAATTTTGATATTATCAATAATAGAAAGGTCTGGTATGAGAGCAATCTCTTGCGGTGTAAATCCAATTTTATTTTTTGCAAAAAACTTCGGACGCCCAAAAATTCGTATCTTCCCTTGATGCGAAGTAAAAATAATGCCCGCTATTATTTTCAAAAATGTGGATTTCCCACAGCCAGATTTTCCGATGATAGCGACAAGCTCTCCCTGTTTAATAGATAAAGAAATACCCCTAAGAACATCTTGGTTTGAATAAGAAAACCCGACACCTTCGGTTTTCAGGGGATTGGGTTTTTTAGCATTCCTCTTAAAGAACTTCATTCACCTATATTGGTAATTATATATTTAAACATTGTCCCACTTCATTTCAAATGTCCAGAGCCCTAAATCCCAAACTTTAAAAACCCAAATCCCCATCCAGCAACACAATTATAAGCT
>CAYRXX010000038.1:0-7069 GCA_964428375.1 Candidatus Woesearchaeota archaeon | reverse complement strand
TGAAACCTTGCTTCCCTCCCCCTAAATCCTATGGCACGCCCGCAAATCCTTCTCAAACCCGCCCAACTCCTCGGGAATCTCAACTCCCTCAATCGGATTTCTCAACGAAATTCCCCCTTCCTTTTTCTTCTTCCAAACCCTACCATTAAAATCAGTGAGCTTTTCCATCAAAGACAAATCGGAATTCCCAGAATTTGTTTTTGGCCATTCAATGGTCAGCAAACCAAAACCCTTTTCCTCGGCGATTACGCTCGTAACTTGTGGGATGATTGGGTATAATAAAATTAGCAATCTTTCAAGCAAAAAATGTAAAGTGTATTTAGCGGAATTGGATTCATCGTCGGTGAATTTATCGTTTTCATTGTATGCTCGGTTTTTCACGAGTTCAATATAATTAGAAGCGAAGGTGTCCCAGAGGAATTTTCTTAAATCTTGTGCGGGATGATTAAAATCGTAGAGGCCGTAAGATTTGTCAATCTCCGAAGTCATATTTTCAATATAGTCAATAAAAAGTTTGTCTAAATCAGTTATCTCTGGTTTTGCTTCTGGCTTTTCAAACATCATAACGAACTTTGAGACATTCAGTAATTTATTTAGCGATTTTCTTTCTGCCCTGATTTTTTCTCTTGAACAGGTAAAGTCGCCTTTTGAGAGGTCACCTTCCGTCGCTGCCCAAAATCTTAACGCCTCTGCACCATCTTCTTTTAAAATATCCTGCGGGTTGATTACATTCCCCAACGATTTTGACATTTTTCTTCCACTGTTATCAAGTATGTGTTGGTGAATCCACGCGTCCTTAAAACACGCTTTCCCAGTTTCCAAGAATCCCCTTAAAACAGTATAATAAAGCCACGTTCTAACAATCTCTTTTCCTTGCGGTCTCAAACTGACTGGGTATGCCTTTTTGAAAAATTCGTCGTCGGCTTTATACTTAATTATGTTTAGCTCAGAAATTGAGGAATCAAACCAAGTGTCCAGAACTCTCTCCTCTCCTATCCACTTTTTATCCGGGTAATCACCGACGGTGCCTAAGGATTTTTTCGTGTTAATATCAATTACTTCGGCGTCTTTCGATGGCTCCTCTTTCCATGGCTCCATATATTTCCCTTCTGGGACCATCGCTACTAAATTGTCAGAATACCATAGTGGGACGGGCGTTGCGTAATATCGTCGTCGGGAAATCGGCCAATCAATTGAAATTGAGTCAATCCAACTATCAAGAATTTTTTTTGAATTTTTTGGATAAAATGATATATCTTTAACGATTCTCCTAACATCGTCTTTAAAATCCATCTGTTTTAAATAAAATTCTGGCATTTCAATAAATTCAATCTCAGCCTTAGATCTATCAGAAATCGGTGTCCTATGTGTGATCTGTTCTTGCTTAATGAGTAACCCGTTCTCTTTGATTAATTCGATAATCTTCCCTCTTGCTTCTTTAATTTTCAATCCCTCCAAGACTCCCGCCTTTTCATTCATTCTCCCATCTTGATTAATTGCAATTCTTGGCGTTAGTTTCATTTCCCTAAAAAACTGGATATCCGTTAAATCACCGACGGAGCACATCATGACTAATCCCGTCCCCTTATCAATTTGAGCGGAAGGATGTGCCTGAATTTTAATCTCTTCGTTAAATATTGGCGAGATTGCAGTTTTCCCCTCGAGGTGTTTGTACCTTTCGTCTTCGGGATTGTAAATTACCATTCCACAAGTGGCGATTAATTCTGGACGAGTTGTCCCAATGACAATTTCTTCACCAGTTTCCTTGACTTTCCATTTTATATCGTTAAATGTAGACTGGATCTCTTTGTAGTCAATTTCAGAATCAGCGACGGTGGTTCTAAGTTTTGGGTCCCAATTATTTATCCGGGATGCTTCGTATATTAGTCCCTTTTTGTATAAATCTTTAAAAGTAGATTGTGTCAGTGTTCGGTATTCTGGGGAGTCCGTGTTATAAACAGACCCGATTTCCGTGCCGTTGTTATAAGATGAAAATGATATTCCGAGTTTCGCAAAAGAATCAATAGATTCCACCGAGGATTCGCTCAAAAGTTTTTCACAATATTCTACAAACTTTTTTCTGCCTACCTTAAATGGAGAAACTTTAAATTTTTTTTCCACTGCCATTTCAATCGGTAAGCCGTTTCTGTCTAAGCCAAGTGGAAACAAAACTTCTTCGCCCTTCATCCGTCGGTATCTAGCGAAAAAATCCATAAAACAATAGGTCGTGGCGTGTCCCATGTGGATTGGAGAATTAACATAAGGCGGGGGAGTGTCAATAGAATAAACTTTTTTCTCTGTCTTTGGATTGAATCTAAACGGCTCTGATGTCTTCCATTTTTGAGTAATTTCTGATTCTATCTCAACATTCCAATTTTTGATTTCTGATAATTTCGGCATATTATTTTTAATAATGGGTTGTTTAAAAATTATTGCCTTCGGTTGGGCATTCTCGCTATCTTTAAAAAGATGGATGCCAATGCTTATTTATGGAACATAGCAATCCTCAGCCTATTGTTACAGAAACTACCGCATCGGAATTAGATAATACTTTTGAGATTAATGAAGCAGATGCTAGTGGAAAAGTTGAGGCGGCACTTTTCATTGCTGGTCGTTATCTTACCTTCCAGGAGATTTTGGTTTTAACTGATATTAATCCGATAATGCTCAAAAGTATTCTGCATGATTTGGAAAAGAAGTATTCTTATGGGACTATTCGCATTGGTCGACGTGGGGATTCTTATAAGATGGATATTGCTCAAGAATATCACTATTTGATAAATAGGCTTGCGACGGGTTCGGCAGAATTTACAAAGGCAGAACAGGAAACTCTTGCAGTTATTGCCTACAAACAGCCCGTCAAACAATCGGTTGTTATAAAAATAAGAGGGAATAAGTCTTACGATCATATAAAGAAATTTCGTGAACTCGGACTTGTTAATACCCAGAGAGAAGGGCACACCTTGATTCTTTCTTTATCCGAGGAATTCTATGAATATTTTAATGTAACTAAAAACGAATCAACGAAATGATGGACTGGATAACTGTGTTATATTTGGGGTATACCTTTGTCGCGTTCTATTTTTTATTGATTTATGTTTTGATTTATGTTCAGAATAGAAGACAAATATATGAGACTATCATCCCCAATAAAAATAGGAACTTGTCTGTCGTTATTCCTTGTTTTAATGGTGGTGCAAGTATTGGAAAAACTATTCGAGCGCACCTAAATTCAAACTACCCTTACCTAAAAAAAATCATTGTCGTCGATGATTGTTCTACTGATAATACAGCATCTGTAATTAAAAAATATGCCGAGGAGAATAGTAGAGTTATGTATGTGAAAACTCCTAAAAATGCAGGGAATGCTGCGGGCGCGAAAAATTATGGAAGCAAGTTTGTAAAGACTGCCTTGATCGGATTTAGTGATGATGACTCTGTTCCTGCCAAAAACGCAGTTTCTAGAATGGTTGGGTTTTTTAACGACGAGAAAATGGGGGCGGTGACTTCAAGGGTTCTCATAAAAGGAAAACAAAACTTTCTTACTAAATCCCAAGCAATAGAGTATAAAATCATAGCCTTTACTAGGAAGTTGCTCGGTTTTGTGGATTCTATTTATGTTACGAATGGTCCTTTGAGTATCTATAGAAAAAAGGCTTTTGATCAAGTTGGGGGTTTCGACGAGGACAACCTCACTGAGGATATTGAGATTACGTGGCATTTCGTTTCGAAGGGGTGGCGAGTTCAAATGTCAATTCCCTCTGTTGTTTATACCTATCCTCCTACCACAATTGGGACATGGTTTCATCAGAGAATAAGATGGAATGTCGGGGGAATTCAGACCGTGGCGAAATATAGAAAAATATTTCTACAATGTGGAATGCTCGGACTTTTTATTTTGCCGTATTTTATTTTCTCATGGTTCTTGGGGCTTACTGGACTTTTTTTCTTACTTTATCGTTTTGGCAAATACGCAATTATGAAATATTTGGTAATAAAGTATTCTATGGCGACCAATATACCGTTATTAAATCATAGCGATTTTATACTGAATCCAAGCATATTGTTCTTTTTCGGGATACTCCTATTTGCTCTTGGATTGGTTTATACGTTGCTGGCACTTATTCATTCTCGAGACTCTGGCGAGATAATAGGGCATGGGTTGCTCGACATATTTATATATTCTATTTTCTATCTTTTAATGTATCCGCCGTTATTAATAGTGTCCTTCTATAAATATCTCCGTGGGTATCGTGAGTGGTAAAATGTTAAAATCAAAGAAGAATGTATTTTGGGAAGCGTTGATTATCACAATCGTGATTTTTTTGGCTGGACTTCTACTTGGGATGCTTGCCGAGATATCTAACACAAATAAGGTTTCCAATCTTTATCTAAATTCCCAAATAAGCCTTAGCGATGCGGCAGCCACTTCGAGTCTCCTAGATAATAATAGTGTAAATTGCGAGATAATAAAAAAGGATAATATTAATGTAGCTAATAGGATATATAGAGAAGCAAAGATACTAGAATTATACGAAGATTCTGGGAAACTAACGGATAGCATGAAACTTTTGCATAAGAAATACGATTTACTTCGAGCACTTCTGTGGATATCAAATCAGAAGTCCTTAACAAGATGTAAAAACTACGATCTAATTATTTATCTTTACGATTATGGCACGGATAATCCTGCTGAGAAGGCAACACAGAATGTTTGGTCTAAAATTCTTTTTAATGTGAAGGTGCAGAACAAGGATGTTTTGCTGTTGCCGATAGCGGCTAATCAGAACCTAACAACTGTGGAATATTTGATACGCAAATACGACATAAGGCAGTTTCCTGCGGTAATAATTAATGACAATAAGATCATTTACAATTTGGAAAATGCGACGACGATTTCGCAAGCTCTAAACTAACATATATGTTTGAGGATATGTTTCTTTAAAAAATGATAATCTCTTTAATTCTATGGATAAAATCATGGAGAACTCGAGACACTGTGCAATTTGTAAAAAAACTCCTGAACAGGTAACACTTTATCGAGGAGTTCTAAAAGTTAGAATAGTGGATGTTTGCGAAGAGTGTGCTGAGGACCAAAAGATTCCCATAATAAAAAAGCCGTCGCAATCTCAGCTTAGTCAGATTAATAAGACGTATTCTGTTCGAGAACGTTTGGATAGAATGTCTGGACGACGGGTTGAGGAGAGGGAACTCCTAACAACTCAAAGAAATTTGGCGAAATTAAAAATGCCTAAGCCTAAACAAAATCATCCGGATGTATTAGATAATTATTATTGGACATTGAGTATGGCACGGCGAAGGGCAAAAATGACCACTTCTCAACTTGCAAAAAAAATTAGAATAACAGCTACGACGGTACAAGGGGTTGAAAGGGGTGTTATTCCGGAAGATTTTAAGGATATCTTTCCTAGGTTTGAGAATGTTCTGAATATTAAGCTTTTAAAAAATCATGATTCTAAAATTAGTTTTATCAGAAAAAATTCAGACAAAGAAAAAGAGATTTTGAATGCAGTAAAGGAGAAAATGGGACAGCCTGCCTCGGATAGAAAAGAAAAGAAGATTGTCAGAAATAGGACAGCTCCAGAAGATGAAGGTTTCAAGGATAAGGGTATTTCGGAGGATGTGACCCTAAGCGACTTAATAGATAGGAAACGAGCTAGGGAAAAATATAACCTTAAGATGAAGCAGGAAGAAATGTTCGGGGATGATATTGATCTCGATTCATTATAAGAATAGTTGGTGTTCGTTTCTGCTTTACGCAGGTATGAATAATTTTTATTTGTTATAATAATTTGTTTGGCTATATAACAATATTGAAAGTGGCAACCTATTAATTATTTAATCACAGGGCTAATTCCCTAAATACCTTAGTCTTCCTGGTCGAGGCTCATAAACTAATCCTTCTTCCAGTAGCTTTTTTGTTTCTTTCTCTATCTCTTCTGGATTGGCTTCTATATCCATAACTAAAACGTCTCGGTCAATTCCTCCGTCACTTTCGGCTTCCTTGATTTTATCTAAAATTTTATTTTTAATACTATTTTCCCCTTTGTCGTCGCTGACTATGTTTTTTCTTGCTTCTTGTATCTCTAATTTTCTTACTAGAAGCCATTTTGCATCGACTTTTTTAACTATCTCTGGAATTACATAAATTTCTCCATTCCACTCTCGAATATTACCAATTATTTGCAAGGTATCTCCTTGCATAATCTCTTTTACCTTGTCGGTGTCTTCTCCAAATACTTTTAGTTTTAACTGCCCAGATGCATCATCAACGGTTAAACTTGCGAAACTCTTATCTCCGTCTTGAACGAATTTGTCGACGCAGTTTGCTAAAATATTAATACGTACGATTTTTTTGTCTCCGATTTCTAGAAATAGAAATTTTCCTTCATCCACCATTGGCTTCCCGTTTAGGATGTCTCCAATACGTAGTTTGAATGCAACGTTTCTTTTTCTGATTTCACCAGTTACCTCTACCATTCGTGGGAATAGCAACCTGACTTTATAAGTATTATTGATATTGAGTTGTGCTTCCGGCTCTGGGACAAAAGTCAAGCATACAACTGAAATAGATTTCTCCAAATAGTTTTGCAAAAACAAACAGTATCAATCCTGTTTTCCCTTTTTTGGCTTATTCTCCACCCAAGTAATTTTTTATCGACGCCAAAACTATTTTCAGAACCATTTCTTCGATAATATTCTTTCAAATATTTAAAAGTGTCTTCGACAAATTCTGTTAATCTCTCGTTCCAATAAAGTCCATTTTTCATTGTTGCGTTCTTTTTTGGAATGAAATAAAGTTCACAGCCTCGATAAGAATTAACATCTTTTTGGTTGCTATAATATCTGTCCAGCCTCATAGATTTAATCCAGATATCATTTGTGCTTTTTCTAAGCATTTTTATTGCTTTAAAATAAGCATCCTTTTCTGATTTTAAACTCGTCCCATAGCAAACATACATCTTAGAATCCAAATCCAACATCGCAAATTTATAAACAAATTTTTTCTTTTTACCGTCGGCAACTTTAGATTTTTCTTTGTACTCGT
>CAYRXX010000037.1:0-7127 GCA_964428375.1 Candidatus Woesearchaeota archaeon | reverse complement strand
TATATTAAGATATTAAATAAATATCCTGTGAATAAAATTGCAAGTCCAGTTACTATGACAAAGGCGACTATCAATTTTCTTTTTAGAACTTTTCTCAAAATAATTATCTCTGGTAGGGAGAGGGCTGTTACTGCCATTAAGAACGCAAGGGCTGTTCCGAGAGGAAGCCCTTTTGAAACGAGACTCTGGATTATTGGTATCATTCCTATAACATTTGAATAGAGAGGTATCCCTATCAGTGTTGCTATGGGGACGCCTATAAATTTGTTTCCAGCGTATTTCGCCAAAATTCCCGCTGGTGCGAATCCGTGGAATATCCCTCCCAATGTGACTCCCGCAATTACATAAATCCACACCTTTTTGAATATTGTTTTTACTTCGTTTGTCGCAAAGTCTAATCTGTCTCCTTGTGTTTGTTTTAATTCTTTTAGTTCCCCCGATTTTATTTGATAAACAAAATCTGCAACGTGCTTTTCCATTTTTAGAAGTCCAATGATGTATCCTCCTATGACACCGATTAGAATTCCCGAGATGACATATATTATTGTTAATTTTAATCCGAACATTGCCCAAAGGACGGCGATTGCTGCTTCATTTACCAATGGGCTTGTAATCAAAAAACTAAAAGTTACTCCCAGTGGAATTCCAGCCTCGATAAATCCTATAAATAATGGGACACTTGAGCATGAGCAGAAAGGCGTAATTACTCCGATGAGGGATGCGATTAGGTTGAAGAATATCCCCTTTTTCCC
The DNA here is from genome assembly GCA_964428375.1 of Candidatus Woesearchaeota archaeon. Classification (GTDB taxonomy): domain Archaea; phylum Nanobdellota; class Nanobdellia; order Pacearchaeales; family GW2011-AR1; genus JAGVXH01. The sequence continues at coordinate 6,375 of CAYRXX010000037.1, read as the reverse complement.
TCCAAGAAATTTTCTTGTTTTTTCTGGGGTGATATAGCTCCTAAGATACGAAACCGCAAAAATCATAACTACCAATAAAAACAATATTTTCAAAACATCATTAATTATAAAATTTACGCTATTCGCAAGGTTGGTTCCCCGTGCAAGACTAAGCCAGTTATAACTAATCTTATTTGCAATCCATTGGAATAAATAAAATACATCAACCATCGATATTTTCGCATTGTTTATTCTCTATTTGTAGCGCGGTGTTCCGAATTTTAAATTTATTTTTTAAGATTTGATTTATTTTTCTAATTAGAATATCGGCGTTCGTTTTTTTATTAATGCAAAGGTGGCAGGATAAAAAAACGTCTTTGGAGTTAACTGACCAGACATGCAAGTTGTGAAGGGTTTTTACCCCGTCGATTGTTTTGAGTGTGTCACAAATTTCATCAAAATTTAATCCTTCTGGGACTCCTTGCATAAAGATGTGAATGCTACTTTTTATGATTTCGAAACCGCTCCATAAAATCATCGAGGCTATAGCAACACTTAGAATAATATCTATTGCGAAGAACGACGTGAAATACATTATAATTCCGCCAATTAAAACAAGGACAGAGGATAATGTGTCGTAAAAAAGATGGATATATGTTGCCTTCATATTAAGTGATTTGTTTTTATCTTTATTCAGAATTAGGATAGAAACCAAATTCCCAAAAAGCCCAATTAACCCAACAGTAAATAAAATACCCAAAGAGATTTGCCGAGGAGAATGTATCCTTTCGAATGCTTCGTATAAAATAAAAATAGCTACTAGAAAAAGAATTGACGCGTTGATAAGTGCAGTGAAAACTTCAGTTCGTTTAAATCCGAAGGTGTGCCTTTTGTCAGGTCTTTTATCTGAGACTTTTTCGCCGAAGTATCCCAATATGAGTGAAAAAACATCTGTTAAATTGTGTCCAGCGTCGGAAAGGAGGGCTAGACTGCCAGATAGGATACCTCCGGCATATTCTACAATAGTTATAACTATATTTAAAATAATTGTCCATCCAAGTTTTTGTGTTAGTAAGTTCTGACGTTCCATGTGATTATTATGGACTATATCCACCGTTTCAAAAAAATTCCTATTCTAAAAAGTGGGCTGTTTGTCCTTTTTTTAATGATGTCTCCCATCATGCTTTTCGCTAAGAATGTGAAGGATTCTGACAATGTAGGGTGCGGTTGAATTGTGTTTACTAAGTTCTCTAATGTTAATTTGTTAGATACAATGAGGGCTGCTTCTCCTGATATGGTTTGAGCATTCGCAGTGATGATACTAATCCCAATAATCTGTAATGTCTTTTTGTCAACGATGTATTTTAGGTATCCGAATGCTTCGTCGTCAATTTGTGATTTCGCATCGATTGAATAGCGATAAGTCCCAGTTATTATGTCGATGCCTCTTTCCTTTGCTTGGGACTCGGAAATACCAGCGCTTACTATATTTGGATCTGAGAATAAGACCCATGAGTTTTTATCAAGATTTGTTTTGATTCTATTTCTCCCAATGAATAAATTTTGCGATATAATGTGGGCTTCGTAACTCGCTGTGTGTGCGAACATTGGCGTTCCAGCTACGACATCTCCAGCCGCATAGACATTTTTATTTGTAGTTTGCATATATTTATCTACTATTATTCCCTTATTGTTATATCTTATTTTAGCATTTTCTAGTTTAAGATTTTCTAAGTTTGGAATTCTCCCCGTAGCTATTAACACGTTGGAAGATTTCACTGTTTTTTTGGAGTTAGATTGTTCATATTTTACCTCGAATGTTTTATTCTCAAAATCAATTTTTGTAACATTGGCATTTAATATCAGGCTTATCTTATTATCGTTTTTTATTCTGTTTAGTAATAGTTTAGAAAATTCTGGGTCTATCATTGGTAAAATATTATTAGAAATTCCGATTAGATTTACCTTGACTTTGAACCTGGAGAAGATTTGAGCGAATTCAATTCCCTCTGGTCCGTCCCCGATTATTGTAATGGAACTTGGCAGTTCCATTTTATCAAATAGCTCTTTGTTTGTCCATGCTTTATCGATGCCACTTCCTTTAAACTCTGAGACGGATGTCCTTGAGCCCGTGCCTATTACGGCTTTTTTGAAAAACACTTTTTCCTTTCCCTGAGCTGTTTTTAGTATTAAGCATGTCTTGTTGGCAAAACTTGCTGTTCCCTTTTTTATAGTTATATTGTCAAAGAACTTAGCTTTGTTGCTTGCCTCAACGGATCTGCTGGAAAGTATTTTTTTCTTTTTTCTTACAACGTCTGCCCATATTAATGCTGGGTGAGCCCCATTTAATTTTATTCCAAAAGAAGAAAGTTTTTCTAAGTCCTTGAGGTGTTTTCCTGAGGCTTCCAGAATCTTTGATGGAATACATCCTCCGAATAAACATTCTCCTCCGAGCTTTCCTTTTTCGTCAATTAATATTATTTTTTTATCTGGGTGTATACTTGCATATTCTATGGCTACGGGAGTCCCGGCAGGTCCGCCTCCGATAATTACCAAATCATAGATTACATTTTCTCTTGTCATTTTATTAAATTATCATGAATATTTTGATGGCAACTAAAATTAATATAATGCCAACCACAATTTGAACAGATTTCCTCCATTTTCTTTTAATAAACAGGTTGCTAATTTCCGAAGTAAAGTGTATCGATGCCCAAAGACTTGCACCAATTAAAAAATTTAAGTAGGCTGATGCTGTTGATATTCCACCCCATGTGATATGGAGGATTATTGCGAATAGGGATGCATAGGCAGCCACTATAACGTTTCCGATGTATGCTTCTTTAATGTTTGTTTTTCCGATCTTGACTGCGAAAGGAATTTTTAAGGGTTTCAGCGATGTCCCTATAAATCCAAGCGAAAAACCGCTAAGGAGTGGTCCAAATATTCCACAAATTTTTTTGACTGATTGTCTGCCGTTTTTTGGGATAATGGCAGTCTCGTTGATATGAATAAAGATTAGTCTTGTCCCGTATGCTATTGCCAATATACCTAATGTTGTTAATAAAAAAGCGGAGCTTACTTTAAAGAATAGGTATGTTCCGCCTATCGCGGACATCAGAGAGAGGGCTGGAATTAGTAATAAATATTTTCTTTTATTTTGATTTAATATCTTGGAGATTGTTGCCTTATTAGATAAGAGGACGGTTATCGCTCCGAAGAAAACCACCCATAGAACAATTTCGACTGAAGTTTTGATAGCAATTCCTGCTACCAACAAAAGCATGATAATAGTAAAGAATCTGTCAAATTTAATATTTAGAAATGCGGTTATTATACCCACCACTGCAAAAATTAGGATGAAGTCTATGGGGCTTATCATTCTTCGATCATCTCCATTATTTCCCCTACGCTATTAACTCGTCCATAGGATTTTATTTTGTTGTTTATAGCTATGGCTGGCATCGACATTACTCCGTATTTCATAATCTCTTGAATTTCCGTAACTTTTGCAATTTGTGCCTTTTTGTCGCTGTTTTTCAATGCTTCCCTTACGTTCTTTTCTAATTGAAGACAGTTTGGGCATCCAGTTCCTAATATTTTTATTTTCATTTTATTAGCTCCATAATGGTTTTGACATCCCTGTCTTTAATCGAATATATCACACTTCTTCCTTCTTTTCGGAATTTTATTAATCCTAGATTTAATAATTTAGATAAGTGCATGGAAGTGTTGCTTTGTGTCCGTTTAATAAGGGTGGGAATTTCGCATGCACAATAGTCTCTTTTTAATAGGGTTTTAATAATTAGGAATCTTGTTTCTTCGCTTAATGCTTTAAATATTTTGATTGCCTTGCTTTTTTTCATATCATGATATATTGATATATTGATATTTATAAGTCTTTCGTTTGTGTGGTTTGTGTCTCAGTGAGATGACCCGGTAACTATTTAATGGGGCTTCTGTGTCTTATAAAAATGGTACGAGTCAGATATAGTTTTGGATCTAGGCATACTGGAAGAATTTCCAACATTAGAAAGCAAAGAGGGAAGTATCCCGACGTAATGCAAAAAGTAGTTGAAATTTCAGACATTGTTTTAGAAATTTTAGATGCACGATATATCGAGGAAACACGGAATTTGGAAGTTGAGGGTGAAATTTTAGATGCCAAGAAAAAATTAGTTTATGTTTTGAACAAATCGGATTTGGTAGATGTAAAAGCGTTAGAGGAGCAAATGCCAAAATGGATGCGACCATACGTATTTGTTTCTGCCACAAAAGGAATCGGGCTTGGCAATTTAAAGTCTCGTATAAAAATGGAGGCGAAAAGAATTATCAGCGAGAGAAAATTCAAGAGTGGCAAAAAAGAAGAAGACAAAGAGGGCAAAGAAGAAAATAAAGAAGAGAAGGGTGAGACAAGTTGGAAACGAATTCATGTTGGAGTTATTGGTTTTCCTAATGCTGGCAAAAGTTCTGTTATTAATTTTGTTTCTAGGAGAGGAGTAGCACCGACGGGAGCAAAGGCAGGGTTTACAAAAGGAATGCAAAAAATAAAATTATCTGAAGGTATACTGATTTTAGATACTCCGGGAGTTATTCCAAAAAACAGTTACACAAGCGAGAGAACAGGATTCGCCAAAGATGTAAAGGTCGGAGCGCGAAGCTATGGGGATGTAAAAGATCCCGAAAGAGCCGTGATGTTTCTAATGCGTGCACCTCCATGTATTGACGAAGGTAATTTAACCGAGGTGGAACAGGAAAGAATTGAAGATGCCAAAAGAAATGCCGATGCAATTGAAAGATTTTATAAAATTAAAGCAGAGGGAGATGTGGAAGTCTTAATAGCGGAACTAGGACAGAAAAAGAATTTTTTACAAAAGGGTGGGATAATAGATGAAGACAGGACTGCACGTTTAATTCTAAGAGATTGGCAAGAAGGTAGAATACGAGTTAAATAAATTTCTATAACAACACCGTCGGAATTATAATAATAAGTATAAACCCTAGGAGCGACAATAAAGCGAAAAATTAGTTGCCTTATTGTCATCTCCTGGGGAAAAAGAGGTGATAATATAACTACAAAGTGATACTATTTAAATCTTTCGGATTTGTCGTAATCGGGTAGTGACATGTCTCCTATCTATAAATTTATTAATAAAGGATGTTTTTCTATTTGACTGATGTGATGCTAAAATGGAAGAGAATAACAGAATAAATCAAGAGCAGTTTTTTAATCTCATCTCGTCGGACGATATAAGTTGGCAGACCATTATTTATGATTTGATAAAAACAGAACAGCTTGACCCGTGGGATATTGATCTTGCTGTTCTGGCGGAAAAATATATTGCAGTAATTCAGCAGCTGGAGGAAACAGATTTCTTTGTTTCTTCTAAGATTCTTTTAGCTTGTTCTCTTCTTTTGAGGCTTAAGTCAGAAATTCTCATTAGTTCCTATATTCAAGATCTCAATGACGCACTCTATGGAAACAAGAAAGAAAATCGCTATGAAATAGAAAGGATAGAAATTGATGAGAACGAGTTGCCAATCTTGAGTCCGAGGACTCCAATGGCGCGTAAAAAGAAAGTTACGCTTCAAGAACTAATAAAGGCTCTCGATCATGCTATTAATACTGAGAGTAGAAGAATTAGAAAAGAAATCAAAAGCAGACAGTCCAGTAAAAATATGCTAACAGTTTTGCCGAGAAACAATTTTATTCCATTAAAGACGAGAATTAAATCAATCTTAAATTTAGTAAAAAAGCACCTAAGTGATGGGAATAATCATATAGAGTTTTCGCATATAGCTCCGTCCAAAGAAGAAAAAATATCATCCTTCGTACCTATTCTCCATCTGTCCAATGACGGGAAGATATTTTTAAGACAAAAAGAACATTTTGGGGAAATAAAGATAACTTTAAAAATATCCGACGCTGAACTGAAAGAGCGTGAATTAGAGATTGGTTTCTCTTAATTTAATTTAGATATATTGACTTAACCATTGCTTTATTGGGGCCTCAGGTTGAGCTCCTACAAACTCATCGACTACCTTACCACCCTTAAAAAGTTTTACAGAAGGGATGGACATAATTCCAAATTTTGAAGATACTTCTGGAGCAGAATCTGTTTCCACTTTGGCTAAAATAAATTTTCCATCTAACTCTTCTGCGATTTTTTCTAGAACTGGGCCCAGCATCATACACGGACCACACCAACCTGCCCAAAAATCTACAAGAACTGGAAGTTCGTGCGATTTATTTATAACTTTTTCTTGGAAGTCGGCGTCGGTAACATTGATTTTCATGATGGGGTATAGACGGTTGTATTTATAAATATTTGGTATCGCAGTTAACACCCATCTTCCCACTCTCGAATTGCCGCCACGACCTCATCGATAGAAATC
>CAYRXX010000036.1:0-7406 GCA_964428375.1 Candidatus Woesearchaeota archaeon | reverse complement strand
CTTAAACATAATCAAACATACCAAAATTATCTAGCAGCATCAGCCTGCTTCTCTGCATCAACCCTCTTCCGAACGGCATAAGATTCTCCAGAATTGTTAGCAGCAAGCATCAACTCCTTAGCCAAAGCCTGAACAATAGTAGCCTTCTTATTGAAAGCCTTATCATAGGACCCATTAATAAAATATCTTAAAACTAAATTCAATCTTCTTCTTGGAGAAACATCAACAGCTTGAGGATATTTAGACCCGCCCATAACTATTGTAGTAGTCTCATCTCGAGGAGCCCCATTTTCTATAGCCTTAACAAATATTTTCAAAGGGTTTTCTCCAGTTTTATCCTCGATAATTTTAAACGCATCAATAACAATTTGTGTACATTTAGATTGCTTCCCAGTAATCCATCCAGTGATAATACGATGCTTCTTTCCTCTGCTCCCTGGAACCTGTAATAAGTTAATCAGCCTTTCAACCACATTCACCTTAGATCTGGCAGGATCATGCTTAATTCTACCATGACTTTTTAACATTAATTTGGCGTCCAGATTGACGACTCTCTTCAGCCCAGGATCTTCTACCCTAATGTCCGAAGCATCAAACAGTCCAAAAATTTTCAGCTCTACCATCGCAATGCCTCCGACAAATTATCTAATCTAGAAATTGCCCCTTCCCGAGACGAAGCATGCATTTTAAATTCATAAAAGATATTACCGCTCTCTATATCAACTTCAGAAAGCCTAATCGCATGCGAACCATCCCTCCCATATTCGCATATCTCGGCTCTCTTAGCTCCGACAATATAATCATCTTGGAATATCCCCACAGAGACACATTCATCATATTTCATCTTCGCCCCTTCTCAATCTTGCCTGACCAAAGTCTAGCCAACGGCTGATCATTTACTTTAATAACTTGAAATCGAACTCCCGATAAATCCCCTTTTGTCCTTCCCTGCTTCCCACCGATTCTCTCGATCACAACCTCGTCGTGCTCATCAACAAACTTCTGTGCCAAATTTCCTGGGATGAATGCAGTAACTTCTTTCCCATTCTTAATTAATTGAACCCTACAACATTTCCTCATAGCAGAATTTGGTTGCTTAGCTTCCTTCTGAATCTTCTTAACCACAATCCCTTTTGCCTGAGATGCACGCCCAATTGGATCAAACTTCAGGCTAATTCCAAGACGCTTCTTTTTATCTGGCAACCTATTATCACGAAACGTTTTACGCTTATTCTTCATCTTTCGACCACTCATTAATCCCATTGTAATAGTTAGGTGAAAAATCCGTTTAAAAACTTTTGCAAAAGAACGGTTCCCTCGAAAATATCCCCACCAACCCCATAATTGTGGGCAATCCCCTTACAACAAATCTCGACCCTCAATCCCCGAATCTTCTTCGCCCGAACCATCCCGCCTTATACAACTAAAACCGCACTCAACCAAACTCCTCTGCCCGTAATTCTCGAACTGCCTTTTCCGAAATCTCCTCATCTTCATATTCTTTTTCGAAGGAATAAAGGTCTGCACTCCCTTCCAGGAAAGCAGCTCATAAAGCCACTCCGCACCGTATCCTTTGTCCTCGTAAAATATTTCAGCTCTTCGAAGTTGGCATACTTCCATCAGGAGGAGGGCTTCGACGTGGTCCTGAAGTTTGAATTTCTTCGGTCCAAAACGATGCAAATATTTCGGGAACCAATTCCGACGAGCAACCGTTTAATTTTTATAGTTAGGTTTGTTTGTTTCAAAGTATCACCTCTGTTTTTAATTGAATATTGTAGGTGAAATTCGTTATTTATTTGACCTTTTCAGGGAAACCCAAAAGAACAAACCAGCGATTTGAAGAATAGAATTGTTTATAAATCTTCAAAAAAGGAAAGAAATATGAAAAAGAAAAATTCTACCCAACCCGAAAAGAAAAACAAAACTACCGTCGTAGAATGCAAAGAAAAAGAATACCTTGAACAACTTCAAAGACTACAGGCAGAATTTGAAAACTTTCGAAAGAGGACAGAAAAAGAAAAAGCAGAGCAAATCAATAACGCGAATGCCACCTTAATCTCTCAATTAATAGAAGTTTTAGATGATTTTGAACTATCATTGAAACATAACCAAGACGATGGAGTAAAACTAATTTATGAAAAACTGTATAAAATCCTAGAAAAACAGGGACTAAAAATTATAGACACTACTGGAACTTTTAATCCCAGATTTCATGAAGCCCTAATTCAAGTAAGGGGAGAGAAGCACGGAACAATTTTAGAAGAACTACAAAAAGGTTACTCACTTAACGCAAAGCTTTTAAGGGCATCAAAAGTTAAAATAAGTACAAAAGACAATGGCAACTAAAATAGGAAAAACAATAGGAATTGATTTAGGAACAACCTTTTCCGCTGTCAGTGTGATGGAGGGAGGAAGACCAAAAATAATCCCAAATTCAGAGGGAGCGAACACAACCCCGAGTGTAGTTTCTATAAACGGGGAAGAAATCTTAGTTGGAGAAGTAGCAAAAAGAGGAGCTGTTGCTAATCCGAAAAATACAATAAGAAGCATAAAAAGGTTAATGGGGACAAAGAAAATGTCGATTATAGACGGGAAAGAATACAGTCCAGAACAAATCTCTGCGATGGTGTTACAAAAACTTAAGAAAGACGCAGAAGAATATTTAGGAGGAGAAATTACCGACGCTGTTATTACTGTCCCGGCCTATTTTGCAGATGCACAACGAAAAGCAACAAGAGATGCAGGAATAATCGCAGGATTAAATGTAAAAAGAATAATCAACGAACCTACCGCAGCCGCACTGGCATACGGAATAGAAAAAACTCACGATCACACAATTTTAGTTTTCGATTTTGGAGGAGGAACTTTTGATGTATCAATTTTGGAACTAAGTGATGGTATCTTCGAAGTTAAATCTACAAGTGGGGACAACTCACTCGGTGGAGATGATATCGACGACGCATTAATAGATTTTTTATCAGATGAATTCAAAAAGGAGAACGGAGTTGATTTAAAAAAAGACCTAGTGGCATTACAAAGATTAAGAGAAGCAGCAGAAAAAGCAAAAATAGCTCTTAGCTCCTCGCAACAAACCAAAGTAACAATACCTTATGTTTTCTCAGGAGAAGACGGTCCAAAACACTTAGATATAAATCTAACTAGATCCACTTTTGAGCAAATATGTGAATCAATTTTTGAAAAACTAAAAGGACCGACCAATCAAGCGATAAAAGACGCAAAATCCCCAAAAATAAACAAAGTGATATTAGTAGGAGGAAGCACCAGAATTCCTAAGGTCCAAAAAATAGTAGAAGAAATCACAGGCATTGCTCCAGACAAATCTGTAAATCCAGACGAAGCAGTATCACTTGGAGCAGCAATTCAAGGAGCCATAATTAGTGGAGAGGTAAAAGATATTCTACTACTAGATGTTACGCCATTAACATTAGGGATAGAGACAATGGGAGGATTAAGAGTTTCTCTGATAGATAAGAATACAACCATCCCCACCAAAAAGAGCGAAGTTTTCACAACAGCATCAGACAACCAAAGTGCAGTAACAATAAACGTTTTACAGGGAGAAAGAGAAATGGCGGCCGACAATAAATCATTAGGTAAATTTGACTTAGTGGGAATCCCACCAGCACCAAGAGGAATTCCACAAGTTGAAGTCACTTTTGATATTGATACAAATGGTATAGTAAATGTCTCCGCCAAGGACCTAGGAACAGGCAAGGAACAAAAAATAACAGTAACTGGAGGCTCTCTATCCGAAGACGAAATAAAGACAATGATTAAGGATGCGGAAAAATTTAAGGCAGAGGACGAAAAGAAAAAAGAGAAAATCATGACCACAAATGAAGCAGAATCATTGGTATACTCTACCGAGAAATTAATAAAAGAACACAAGGAGAAAGTGGGAAAAGAAATAGTTGACAAAATACAAAAGGAAATCGATGGATTAAAAGAAGCATTGAAAAATGGGAACATAGACGATATTAAAAGCAAACTAGAAACAACGCAATCTGTATCGCAAGAGCTCGGAGTGAAAATCTACGAACAATCTGCGAAAGACCAACCCGATAAAGAAAATTCCAAACCTGATTCTGAAGTAGTTGATGCAGAAGTAGTTGATGACTCCAAGGAAGAACCCGCAAAAGAGTAATAACTAGTTAATATTTTACCATGGCAAAAAAAGACTATTATGAGACATTAGGTGTAAGTAAAAATGATTCTATAGAAACTATAAAAAAACGCTACAAAAAATTAGCACTAAAATTTCATCCAGACAAAGCAGAGAAAGACAAAAAGGAAGAATACGAAGAGAATTTTAAAAAAATTAATGAAGCCTATAGTGTTATAGGAGATGAAGAAAAAAGAAGGAAATACGACGTGGGAGAAACAGGACAGTTTAATCAAGAAACAAACTTCAGGGGGGGATTTTCTGATATATTTGAAGAACTATTAAGAGGTGGATCATTCGGAAATGACTTCGGGTCCAGATCTCAAGAAAATCACGATCTACATTACAGAATAACGATAGGATTTACAGAAGCCGCATTCGGATACGAAAAGAAAATATCTATTAAAAGGAAAGTGACCTGCGACTTATGCGACGGAACTGGTGCAAAAAATAAAGAGTTGGAAGTATGCCAAAAATGCGGAGGACAAGGAAGAATTAAAATCAATCAGCGAACACCATGGGGAATTATTAGCCAAGCAATGGAGTGTGATAAATGCCACGGAACAGGAAAAATACCCAAGAAAAAATGCCGTAAATGTGATGGACTTGGATTAATAAATAAAAGAGAAAAAGTTAAAATCAAAATACCAGCAGGAATTGACGACGGACAAACACTAAGAATACCAAACAACGGAAACGCAGCTAGAGGAGGCAGAAAAGGAGATTTATTTTTAACAGTCCAAATAGAACCACATAAAATTTTCAAGAGAGAAGGCTTCGACATATATATGGAATTCCCAATAACTTTTTCTCAGGCAGCATTAGGGGATAAAATATCAATCCCAACGCTAAAAGGCAACAATATAAAAATCAAAATAGGAAAGGGTACGGATCACGGAACAATGCTAAGATTAAAGGGAAAGGGGATATCATTCATTGACGACCCATTCTACAAAGGCGACCAATTTGTCAAAATTACAATAGAAACTCCAAAAAAATTAAACCACGCTCAAACAAAACTATTCAAAGAATTAAAAAAACTAGACAACAACTAACTAATCTTTAAGTTAATCTCAACTCAGCTTCTTTTATTGGACAACAACTAACTAATCTTTAGACTCTAACTTCAGTTCAACTTCTTTTTTATCAAATTCTGTAAAATGGCATTTTCCACAATATGCTCTTCCTTTTCCAACCGACAGAAAAATGCCAGGACCACACCGAGGACAACTTCTTGCCTTTTTAACAATCTTATCTCCCTGAACTGTATATTTTTTATATTTTACAGAAGTAGGCTTATTGACATGTTTTTTCTTTCCTTTTATTTTACTTTTAATTGCCATCTTCTTTATTTTCCTCCTTAGCAGCTTCTTCCTTAGCAGCTTCTTCCTTAGCAGCTTCTTCAGCCAACTTCTTCTTCTTTTCTTCCTCAGCAGCCTTTTTCTTCTCAGCCTCTATTTTCTTCCTTACTTTCTGAGGAACAACCTCTATCCTTTCCCTGTCCTCAATAGTATTATAAACAAAAACTTCCGCCAAAAACTTTTGTCGTCCAAAATTAGTATTTATCTTTTTCACCACAGCTAAAGACGCATCCTTCCCCATCTCGGAGATAACTTCAGCAGAACTTGGAACAGCATCTGAAGATACTTCAACCTCGAACTCTTCCCTTTCCAAATATGGATTTTCTTTTTGACTAATTATTTCTACTTTCATTTCGATTTTATGGCGAACTCGCCTTTCTTATTTATTTTCATATTCTCTGCAATCTCCGACTTCTCAGCATCAAAAATGTGAACTCGTCCTTTAAATGTTTCGCTAGCAGGAGTCTCACCACATTGAGGACATTTATCTCCAAAATAAATAGCCTTACAGTTCAAACACGATTTTTCTTTATTAGCTCTAGATACCATTATTTTTTCTTCCCCTTCTTAACTTCCACTGCCAGAGCTTGTTTCACCTTAGCATCAGCCTTCTCTTTATCTGCCTTAACCCAATCCAATTTTCCCAATCCGGGTTGTCTCATTGTAAGCCCTATTTTTGGATCCTCACCCTTATATGAAATTGCAACAATACGAGCAATACACTTATCACCCTGAGATAAATTTTTATTTCCATCCTTACCAGTAAGAACACCAGAGTCAGAAAAGGACACAAAATCGTCCATCGTCTGAGAAATATGAATCATCCCTCTTATCGGTCCCATCGAAATAAACGCACCAAAATTTGTAATTTCCTCTATTGTTCCATAAACTAATTCTTGGAGTTCAGGTCTAAAAACAATTAGCTTAAATGTTGATTCGTAATATGCCGCACCATCACCAGGAATTATAATGCCTTCCTTCACCTCTTGAACATCCAAAACAGCGACAACCGTCCCGATATCCTTATCTTGAAAACTAGAATAAGATTCCTCGAGCTGTGCCCGAACCGCCTCGTCAGTATCCATACCGAATTTATTCGGCTCTACTCTTACATGGTCTGTTACTATAATCTCGTAGAACATACCTTTTTGAGAAATCGGCGATTTAAAAGTGTTTCGCTATGTGAATTTTAAGTTCTTTTTGCCCCTTATGCTAAGAATACGATTTTCTACACGATTCTTTAATCCCTTATCTAGAGTAGCCAAAACAATAGGCTTCCCCAGAATATAATTAACAATCTTTATATCGATATTCGGATTTTTCCCAGGCAGGTTTACTATCTTTGGATTCAGCCTTTGCAATATATGAAAACTCAATTCCGACGCTGTTTTATCCGCAACCTTAATCCCGACGCTATCTCTGAGCTTGCCTATTTCATTTAAAACATCTTGAGGGACAATCCACTCGATAGCCTCACTAGTTAATTTATTTGCCAATTCCTCAAAATCAATTTTCTGCCTAACACAACTAATAATAAAATTAGTATCAAGTAAAATCTGCATTCACATCCTTATAATTCAGATTATAAAAACATATGGCAATATGCATAAAACATTTTAAACTCAAATAACCTGAATTAAAAATGAATTACGACATAAAAATAGACTCACCGACTAGACCAAGAGACAAAAGAGCACCTCTTAAATCATATCTCATGGCAGGGATATCGGCGATAGCAATAAATACCGTCGCTGTAACTTCCTTAATGTATATGAGCCCATGGTATTTCTCAGAATGGAAAGGTGACAAAACTTTCTCAACAGAAAAATGGGAAGGATATGTGAGATGTGAGAACAAAATCA
>CAYRXX010000035.1:0-7467 GCA_964428375.1 Candidatus Woesearchaeota archaeon | reverse complement strand
TGTATTCTTCAGCAAATTCTCATGTCGCGATGTGGAATCAAAGTGTAGGGGCTTACAAGGATGAGATTTGCTACAATGATATTTTTGGAACTTCGTATTCTAATTCTAACCCCCATGATTGTAATGGTAACAACAGGGTTTTGAGCCTGTATAGTCTTTCAAATTCTCATGCCTCATCTGTTCATGATGCAGTTTATAGTCATGATGTTTGTTATGGGGATTTGTCTTGTGTTTATGATAGTAGTGCTGGATCTAGTTGTAGTAATGAGGGAAAGGTCGTCGCTAGAATGTATTCCAAAACTAATAGCCATGTTGGAGAGGCTTCTGAAAATTACCAGGTAAAGGTTTGTTGTCGAAGTGCATTTTCAGAAACTCCATATTGGGCAGATATGAGTGGGGATAGAATTACACACGCAGACTTTGGAGATACCGTTCAGATGGTTGTCCCAGGGGTAAGTTTTGAAAATTTTAGTATTAAGGATTATAGATTAATCCTTCCCGATTACAACATTAGAACGATTGCTGGCAAAAATCTTAATGGTAATAGAGTAGGGGTTTGGACTATTGACAAGGCGGATATGGATAAGGCTCATGACTATGCGAAGTTTTATTTTGAGGTTGGTAGTAAAAAAAGTAAATATTTATCGATTGGCAAAAATGGAGCAGACTCTCCAATGAATGTTACTATTATCAGTCCTATTTGCGGGAAACATTATGATAGCCATTCTGATGTTCATATGATTATAGAAGCTAGAGATGCTGATGATTTGATAACTGGAGTGCTTAAAATTAATGGAGTTCCTGAGAAAAATTTTACAAATGGTAGAACTTTTTTCGATAAGGTTTTCAGTAAGTCTGGCAACTTCCAAATTGTAGTGGAATCTTCTAACAGTCGTGGGAAAAAGAGTAGAGCTATTAGTAATATTATGATTTTGGACAAAGGCCCCACCAAGTATATTGATGGGGATTATGTTGCGGCTTGTATTAAAAGCCCAAAGGATTTTACTAATATTCCTGGGACTACCGTGAATTTTGATGCTTCTTCTACAAGAGGCGTTCGTATTATTAATGGGATTCTTCATGAGCTTATTCCTGGACATGATAAATTTAGTTGGTATTGGACATTTTATCCCCAAAGCATAAAAAGGAATATTGTAAATACCACTGATACGTTGGCTTATAAATTTACTGCGGAGTTTCCAATTGCAGGAGATAACTCGGCATCATTAAAGGTTGAGGTATAGTTGGTTCATGATAGGGAGAGGTGAAGTAAAACTGTATTTTGTTGTAATTCTAGTTTTTGTGATGGTATTTGCTGGGGCTACTGAGTCTTCGTCAAATACTAATTTTGTTATTGGTGGGTGTACTTTTGTTTTTGAGGGTTCTAATGTTAGTATAGCTTCTGGTGTGTGTTCTAGTCAGGGGGCTGGTGCTGGGCATTTCTATTGCGGAGAAGATGCAACTCCGTGGGTGACTACTGATGAGGGTGAGGGTTGCTCCATGGGCAATAGTGCTTATTCTTTTGGTGATGATTTTTGTTGCCCAGCTGGGATGTTTTGTAATAAAACCTCTTCTGGATTGTTTAAATGTGAGGACAGATTAGATAGTTGTGCTTCTCAGAAAAATAAAGGTGATTGTAATAATAATGGATGTGTTTGGATGGATGTAACCAAAGAGTGTTCTAATAATCCTAGGCAGGATTATGGATGCGGTTATTATGATACAGATGCGGCATGTACTACAGATCAATGGAAGCTGGGGGTTTCTGGGGTCGGTACTGAGTCTTGTGGAACTACAATAAAATGCAATGGGGAATCTTTTTCTGTTCCAGAATCTGGGTGTGGATGCCAATGGTATGCCGACGCTCCTACAGGAGAAAAATGTCAGCTTAAGATGAATGCAACCCAGACTTTTTACGAAGGGACTCCAGACGCTTTTAAGTGTTCTAACGTTTATAGCCTCGGGAACTGTACGAAAGGTGTTCAGAATGTTACGTGGTCATCTCACAGTCAGGTTATAAGTGGGTTTAGCTCTGGTATCCCGCCTGAATGTCTTGATGCCATGCAATGTAATGGGGGAGAATCTACACGATTTTGTGGAGAACCTATAATTAAGTTGTCTGGGTTTAGCCTGTTTAGCCTGTTTATTGCATTGGCTATTATTGGGCTTTACTATTCGTTTTCAGATAAGTTTAAATATAAGAGGAGCTATAAAATAAAATGAAAGGGGTGGCTATGATTTTAGTTATGACATTGTTCCTATCTGGACTTGTCTTTGCTGTTGGTTCCGAAATTACTTCTGATTTTTCTGTGAACTCGTCACACCAAACTTCAGTTGCTAATTATGTTCCTCAAAAAAATGTATCTTCGGGTTTTTTCGAGTATTCAATTGTCCTTTTTGTTCTTCTTCTTTTTGTTTATCTTATAGCTCGAAAAGTGGCGAAAAAATCTCCAAAAAGAAAGAAGCCATCTTCCGCAAGGAAGCGTAAAAGAAAGTGATTTGAAATATTTATAAACTCTTGTTGTTATTATTTATAATGAAAAGGTGGTTGTTGGTGTTCTTGTTTTGTATAAGTTTTGTTTCAGCGTCGGTGAGTGTAGCAAATTATAGCGTTAAGAATTCATATGTTCCCCTTTCTAATATTAGCGGGGAGGTGTTGCTTGTGGCTAATCATGAAGGGTATAATAAATCTATATTTTTTAGTGATAATACAAGTATGCAATTTGGAAAATTTTTGAATCTTAACGGTGCAAATTTTACATGTTTCCCAAGAGATTGTTCTATGACTTATCTTGCATCTATGGGTGTTGCTAATAAGAATGTTGATTTGTTACTGATGAAGCCGAAGTATCTTGGATTTGTTCTGCGAGGTGGGAAGATTATTTTGAGTAATATGAGTTTTAAAATTAAGAGTAATTTTGGTAATAGCATTTCTCCGCCACTTTCAATCAAGTTTTTTAATGATAAAACGTGGGCGTTTGATAAGTTCTCAGATAAGTTTTCTTTAAAAAATTGGGGATGTTTTAATCCAGTAGATAAGCAGAGTGGTCCGCTAATTGGAGATTCTTTTTATTGCGAAATGATAAATGTTCAAAAAACCGATAGACTAAAAATTGGGGCAGACGTCGAGGGTAGTGGGGGAAATTTGACTATGGCTGTTTATCCAGAGAATGGATTTGGAGCTTCTTGGCAGTGTGTTTTTAATCCGCAGAACGAAGATGGATGTATTGTAAATTCGAGTTCTAGTGACCAGTTTTTTGAGGGGAAATATCAAGTTTGTGTTGGGGCTAAGTCACTTACTGGTTATAATATATACGAAGACATAGCTGGAAAAAGTTGTGGGTTTGCGTATAATGATGGGCCCGAGAATAGCACTAAGGACTATGGTGTTTTTGCTCAGGGGGCAATGTTCGCGAATGCGGGTGCGATGGGCGTGGTTAATTTTAGTGGCGATTATGTTGCAGCTGCTAATGAAATCATTTCTAATAGATATTCTGGAAATTGTTCGTCGGGGTGTATTCTTCCGTTAAGGATTTCTGGGATTCCTCAAAACCTCGACGTTTATGATGTTAAATTGGTTTATACGGATAATTCAGAGTGGAAGTCAGACAACTTGGTTTATGATTTGAATAAAACATCTGCTTTTGTTGATTTTAATGGGACGTTGGATTTGGGATTTTTGAATTTTATGGTGTCTAACGCAGGGGAATATTCAGCTAAGCTCGACGGAGAATACCTTTTTAGAAAGAATATAAAAATTCTACCTGCCCCAATAATTTCTTCGGTCTCTCCGTCGAACCCTCCAGCGGGAGTTCCGATAACTTTCTACACAAGAATTGATTTTAAAGGGAATAAAAGCTTGAGTTATATTTGGGAGTTTGGGGATGGCTCTGATATTGTTGTTACAGATGTTCCTTATGTTGTGCATTCATATGATGGGTTGAAGAATTATACATTATCTCTAAATGTTAGTGCAGGTGGCAACTTGACTTCTAATGGGAAATTCAAGGTTGAAACTATTAATCCCGAGGCTGCGGTGAAAGTTGGTTTAAAAAATAGAATAGCCTCGCTTGAGAAGGTTAAAAATGAAATCAGTGGATTTCCTAGCTGGTATGGTGGAGCAATTTCATCTGCTTTGAATATTAGTAATTTTGAAGACGAGTTGCATAGAATGGAGATAGCACAAAATAATTCTGTCAATGCTGATGATTTTAGAAAGATAGCCGTGAAGCTCTATAGTTTAGATGTCCCAGCGGTTGTTAGTGCGAATACTTTTGAGAGTCCCTTTTTGATGTCTGGCGTTGAAGATGTAAATATTGAACCGATTTCTATAATTTCCGGAAGTGTTAGCGGGGCTACGAACAAAGAATATGCTAACCCAATTTTGACGTGGCAGAATGAGAATATGAATGTTTCCGTGAAGCAACAGAAGGTTTTTGCCTCTTTTGTTAGTGGGCAGGAAGTTAATATATTGAGCGAGTTTGATATTTCTGTAAGCTCAAACAGCGACGAGGATGGTTACTTTGTAATAAACAAACCTTTTGATGAACTTTATTTTAATGGGGATGCTGGAGCAAAAAAAGCGGGGGATGCCACGGTGATTATTATTCCTTCTCATGCGAAGAAAAATATTGAATTTTATTACAAGGGCGTAGATCGTGCGAGTTTTTTTATTTCGCCTAGATTAGGCTCTGTAATTGTGAAGGCTGATGTTGATACTGACTGTAATCATAATGGAGTTTGCGAGGCTGATAAAGGAGAAAATTCGGTGAATTGTAGGGCTGACTGCAAACCTGTTAAAAAAGCTCTTTGGTTTTCGTTATTTGGGTTTTTGCTTTTTCTGTTAGCTTATACTGGATTGCAGGTTTGGTATAAAAAACATTATGAAGCTTATCTTTTTAAGGACGGTTCTCAATTATATAATTTGTTGATGTTTGTAGCTAATGCAAAGGCTCGTGAAATGAGTGAGGATAGGATTGCTGCGGAGCTGAGGGCTCAGGGTTGGTCGAGTGAGCGAGTTAGTTATGTTATTAAGAAATCGGCTGGGAAAAGTGTTGGCATGATTGAGATTATTCCTATAGAAAGGGTTTCGAGTTGGTTAAGAAACCGCAAGGCTCGACAGAAGATTAAGTTGGCAATGCAAGTGGCTAACCGAGTTCAGCAACAGAATGCTAGGGGAAGGGCTCAATGACAACATTAATAAATCGTATAAACTATTTTATAATATGATAAAAATTGTGAAGAATTTTGCGAGAAGAATTTTCTCTGGCATCTTTAAGAAAAAGGGGCAAATTAAGCTTGGGTTTTATGGTTCTCCAAATGCAGGGAAGACAAGTTTAGCTAATCGTATTTGTCAGGATTGGCTTGGAGAAGATTTGGGGTCGGTTTCTAAAATGCCACATGAGACACGAACAATTCAGATTAAAGAGAAGGTAGTTTTGGAAAAAGACGGTAAAAAGATTGAATTTAAATTAATTGATACTCCTGGGATAGCAACGAGGATTGATTTTGAAGATTTTATGAAGTTTGGGTTAAAGAAAAAGGCGGCACAGGAAAGGGCGAAGGAAGCTACTCAGGGGATTATAGAGTCGATTAAATGGTTAGATGATATGGATGCCGTTATTGTTCTAATTGATTCCACAATAAATCCCTATTCTCAGGTTAATATTACAATTATCGGGAATTTGGTTGCAAGGAATATTCCAGTGTTAGTTGTTGCCAATAAAATAGATTTAAAAAAGTCGGATATTAAGAAGGTTAGGGGAGCGTTCCCTGAATATAATGTTGTTGGGGTTTCAGCGAAGGATGGCAAGAATATTGAAGAGTTTTACGAAGAGCTTTTCAATTTGGTAAAAAAAATATAGGAGAGGTAGATGGCAAAAAAGAAAAAAAGTGAAGAGAGTATAGAAAATATGGTTGAAGAAAAAAAAGAATTTGAGAAGTGGTTGGAGCAGGCTGATATAGATTTTAGAGCGGCTAAGAATAGTTTAAAGAGTGGAGATTATGGTTCTTCTGTTTTTTGGTGTCAGCAATCGGTTGAAAAGGGATTAAAAGCTATGATGATTAAAGAGGGAAAGGGGTTAGTTAAGGTTCATAATTTAGTTAGGTTGGGTAAGGAGGTAGGTTTACCCGAGAAGTTTTTTGGTGCTTCTGCAAAGTTGTCTGTACTTTACACAGATGCTAGATATCCTATGTTTGTAGAATTTGAGAAGAGTGAGGTGGGTAGTTTTATTAAGTTTGTTGAGGAGGTATCGGAATGGATAAAGAAAAGAATTTGAAAGTTGTTAAGGCTTTTAAGAAGATTGTTTCTAATACGATTAATATTAAGAAGTTGATTTTATTTGGAAGTCGTGCTCGTGGAGATTTTAGAGAGGATAGTGATTTTGATTTAATTATTGTTAGTGATGATTTCGAGAGGGCGAAGAGCTACAAAAGGGCTCCTGAATTATATAGAGCTTGGGACAGTTATAAATATTCTGTCGATTTTGTTTGTTTGACTTCTAAAGAGTTTGAGAAGATGAAAGATCGTCCTACTATTATTAATTTAGCAGTTAAGGAGGGGATTGAAATTTAATGGCAAAAAAGAAAAAAGAGATAAAAAAAAGAGCAAAGAAAAAGACGCAGGATTTGACGATTCATTTTATGCCGTATTCCGAGATTGCTCATGAGGATGGCATTGGGCGTATTAAGAAGGTGATGGGGATCGTTTTGAAGAATAAGATTATTATTTTGCAAGGTAAGTTAAGACCTGACGAAGAGGCGAGGCTTATTGAGAATTCTATGACGCTGATTGGAAATATTGATGGTTTTGCTGGAATTGAAATAGCAAGTTTGAGTGGGGAGAATGAAAATAGGGGTTTGTTCGAGGGAATAAGAAGAAACATTGCGAAGATTCTTGTTGGTGAGCAGGATGCTATTACTGTGATTGGTCCTGCTACGGTTGTCAAGGAAATGAAGAAGGACCCGAAGAAGGTTGAGTTGATGTTGTCTCGGAAATAGGCGGAAGGTTTATTAATTTCCTAAATTTATATTTATATGCCATATCAATGTGTTGGATGTTCGAAGATTATCGCCGCTGGAAGCAAAGAGGTTTTAGATGGTTGTGATAGTTGTGGCGGAAAGTTTTTTTTCTATGTTAAAGATGAGCAAATTAAGAAAATGAAAGAGTCCAAGGATGAGCCGTTGCGTGAATTTAATACTGTTGATAAAAAGAAAATGGAAGCGGATGTGAGGAGCATCTTGAATGTTAAAGACGAAGAGACGCCTGTAATTCTGGATTTGGAAAGTGTTCGAGTTTTGAGTCCTGGGGTTTTTGAGTTGGATATTGTGAGCTTGATGAATAGGAAGCCGATTGTTTTTAAGGTTAGCGAGGGGAAGTATTTGATTGATATTGAGAAGATGTAGAAATCTTTATAAAGTTGGAGTCCTAGATATGAGAATGGTGAAACTCAGCTTTAACTTATCGAA
>CAYRXX010000034.1:0-7594 GCA_964428375.1 Candidatus Woesearchaeota archaeon | reverse complement strand
GGTGATTGAACCCTCGGGGTTTCTTTAGCCAAAACAAGAATGATGAATATCCACCAAGCCTACAAATAAACAAAAAACATTAAATCTTTTTCATCATCAAAAATGTGCGTCTTTGGAGAATTATTCCATTAGCACTTATTCCCGCATTCGGGGCAGAACTTTTCTCCGCCTTTTAGAACCCAATTACATTCGGAGCACCTTAAAACTTCTGTCCGTTTTTCTATCACTGCCCGATAATCGCTTCTTCCAGACAACATTTTCCCCATAATCTCCGCAATCTTTTCTTGCTCTTTCTCATCTTCTTGATATCGTGTTAAGTCGAATCCGTCCATTTTCATTTGTAAAAAAGATAATTATATTATAAAGTTTACTACGGACGTATTTTAAAATCCCAGCAAGAGAAGGATTATTCCGATAATTAGCCCGAAGATGAAATTAAATATTTTGATTTTTATAGCGTCCTCTACTGAGAAGCCC
Organism: Candidatus Woesearchaeota archaeon; assembly: GCA_964428375.1. Taxonomy (GTDB): domain Archaea; phylum Nanobdellota; class Nanobdellia; order Pacearchaeales; family GW2011-AR1; genus JAGVXH01. The sequence goes on along the minus strand of CAYRXX010000034.1, from coordinate 7,117 downwards.
AATATGGGCAACAACCCGTGTCCGTCCTGAATTATAGAATTTGCCAGTAAAACAGAAAATGGAATCAAACCCTTGGAAAACATTATTATAAGAAACACATTTGGCCCAGATATAGGCAGAAGGGCAACCAGCGACGCTAAAATCAAGATATAAAACACATTAACGCCTGTTATCGCTAAGTCTATTCTGTTTTGGAAAAGTCCTATCGTAAATATAGCAATAAAAACCCAGAGAAAAATTTTCCAGATATGTTTTTTTATGATGTGCTTGTATATGTGTTCGCCGAGGAAGTGCATTGAGCTTAGCTCGTGTTTGTCGTGATGGATTATCTCGCACTTTTTACAGAATTCCATTCTTGTCTGTCGCCTATAATAATCAGCCAGATACCCTCCGAGAATTCCTAATACCAATAGCGAAGAGGTTAGGATTGCAATTGTTGCCCATTTTATAGAACCTTGGAATGCCATAGAAAGCATAAGAAATGCCTCATCTCCGCTTGTAGCTATCATTACTGCTATTATTCCCCCGAAGCTAAGAAGCCCTGCCATGTATAGACTATCCATTGCGAATGTCCCGACACAGCCAGGAATAATTCCAAAAAAAGACGATGTTATATATTCTAATAACTTGTTCCTTTTGACAAATTTCACCACATTACTCTTATATTTTAAAACGAGTATCTCAACAATTACCATAAGAGCGAATATAGTCAAAGTTATAGACGACGATTCTTTTAGACTTGCTAGAAAAATGCTTATTGTATCCATTATTTGTTTATCAAATACATTTATTTAAATCTTGCCTAATCTATTTTAGACCGAGTCTCCCTCTTTGCCAGTCGTCAATAATACGAATTGCTGTTCGGTTTTCATCGGTTTCTCCACCCTTTACTAAAAATCCCCTCTTCTTCCCTATTGCTAAAAATATTTCATAAAGATCCTTATCCTCAGTTTCTATTTTGTAAAATCTCTCTAATATCCCCTTGTCTTTTTTGTCTAAAAATTCAATTATTTTTGAAGCAACTTTTTCCGGATTTCTAATTTTGTGCGGGTCTTTCGATGCTGTTAGCCCGATTTTTATCTTGTCATCTCCTGCGGGAATTACTCCAGGAGAATCCATAATACGAATATTCCCGTCACGAATCCATTCTGTCTTTTTTGTAGTTCCTGATATGCTTTTTACTTTTAGCCTCGAACCTGGCACCAAGACATTTATCAGGCTAGATTTTCCTGCGTTTGGGTATCCAACTATTCCAATTCTCAAACTTTCTCGTGCCCAGTTGTTAGCTATTTTTTTTAAAGCCACTCGCAATCTGTCAATTCCTCGTTTTTTTAGTGCGGAAATAAAGAAGCTGGACGGATATTCCCTTTCTAATTCTTTTAGATCTTGCTTCCTAATCAAGTCACATTTATTGAAAACATAAATTAGTTGTTTCCCCATCTTGGCGACTTTATCCACAATTTCGGAATTCCGTGCGATGTCTGGCATTCGCGCGTCTAAAACTAATAAAACCACGTCGCTGTTTCGCAAAACGTTCAAAACCACTGGCCAAAATCCCATGTTTAATTTAGATAAAGGTGTATTATAAATTTTCTTATTCGGATGGTTGCAGAACTATAACATTATTATTTTCATTGAGTTCTTTTACATTGTTTTTACTATCTACAATAAAATATACTTTTTTTGTATTTCTCGGAACTCCAATATTTTCAACACTTATAGTTTTGCTATAACCTATCTTAATCTCCCCCATTCCTGTCTCGTAAACTTGTTCCCCATCGGCAAGAACTGTTAAATTGATGTTTTTGATATTTACAAGCCCATCATTTATGACAGAAATATTGAATTTCAAGTAATGCCCCTTAATTATTCCCGAGGCTGTTTCTATTTTTACATCTCCAAGTGCGGGAATTGAATAGAGCTTTTTTATTGTGGTTATCATCCCATTACTCATTCGTTGGTCGCAATTAGAACGGTAATACATTAGGTCTTTCGGATTTTTGCTGTGAGCGAAGCCAAAAACATGCCCAAGTTCATGAAGTTCAACGACAGGATAGTTGCATGGTTGTTCGTCACTATACAGAATTATTCTTCCCTTTTTGATGATTTCGAAATTACTTGCATTTATTATTTTTGACGGACCGCCTTCCCCAGCTGCGAAAAAATTGGAACCCATCTTCACAAACTTAGTGGAACAATTTACACTTATATCGCTGTTCTCTCCATCTTCAAAGAATGAAACTATTTTTACATTCTCACTAAAAATATTGAACGCACTTATCATTTCTTCCCGTTGAGACTGATCGCAATTTTTAGATATAACATAGGAAATTAGATTATGGTTAAATCTCATATTTTCCCCGAAGACAGGAACCGTCTCGTTTGTTGATATTGTATAATTTATAGTCTCCGTAGAATGAGGTTTGAGTTTGATTATATTTTGAGGGAGGTTGTCAAAAGCAATACTAAAACTGAAAAGCATCAACATAAAAATCATAGCCCACCCGACCATTTTCCATTCCATCCCAAAAGTAATCAATATGGCTATTTATGCTTTCCTAATATTTCTTTGAGTTCTTCGGTTGATTTGACCTTTATTATTTTTTCTCTAACTCTCTTACTTCTTGGATTTCCCTTTGTAAAATTCATAGCTTGATATTTAATCTGCCTAAACGGCAAACTGTATTTTTCGGCTAATTTTAAATATTCTTTAAAACTTACATTCGCATTAGAATTAGAGAACATTTTAAAGAAACTCGGGTTTCCTATAGCACTTCGTCCAACCATTACAAAATCAAAATCTTCTAAGATTTTTGCAATGTTTTCTTTTTTGACATCTCCACTAAAAATTACTGGTATTTTTACTGCCTTTTTTATTTGAAGTGCAAACCCATAATCAACTTCTCCAGAATATCCCTGAGATACTGTTCGTGCGTGTATTGCCACCGCATCTACACCAGCTTGTTCTGCTATGTGCGCAATTCGTAGAGCATTATCACCTTTTCTGATTTTAATTGTGACTGGTTTCGAGGTGCTTTCTCTGATAGTTTTTAGTATGCTCTTAATCTCCTCAGCCTCTTTCATCATAAATGCCCCATGCTGATGTTTTTTTGAGAGTTTCGATGGGCATCCTAAATTAAAATCCCAAAGAGAGACTTCACCGTCGTATTTTTTGATAAAATCGAATATCCCTTCTGGGCTATTCCCAAATAATTGTAAAGCAGGGTTGTCGTCTAAATACAATTCTTTTCTTGAAAGAGGAGAAGTCATCCCAGTGTAAGTTAGCCCACATCCCGCCCTTTTGCATAGAATCCGGAAGGCAATGTCGTTAGGTTCAAGCATGGGCGCCAATAAAACTCTATTCTGTAATTTTAAGTTTCCGATGTGGTATACCATGGATTATCTAATGCTTCTATATTTTTTTTGATGTCTTTTTTTGGAGAATACTATTTGCCATAATTGAGTTTCTCCTGAACGAAAAGCTCCTGCACAACTCAATAGGTAGTATTCCCACATCCTTTTGAATCTATTCCCGTATTGCCAACTCAATCCGCTCCACCCTGCTTGAAAGTTTTTGTTCCACGCCATTAGGGTTTTATCATAATCTTGTCCAAATTCGTGGATGTCTCTTATTACGAGTTTGCCCTCGCTGGCTTTAGTAATTTGGTTTATCGATGGCAGAACTCCTCCTGGGAAAATATATTTGTCTATGAATTTGTCAATTGTATTCTTGGATGTGTTGTTCCCAATCGTGTGCAATAAAAATAATCCATCGTCCCTTAGCGAATCAGACATTTTTTGCATAAACACCTCATAGTTTTTTGGACCGACATGCTCGAACATTCCTAATGATGCAATCCTGTCGAATTGTCCGTTAATATCCCTGTAATCTTGTAATTTTAAATTGACTGGTAATTTAGAGGTTTCTTCCCTCCCCATTTTTATTTGCTCTTTTGATACCGTTACTCCCTTGACACTTGCTTGATATCTTTCTGCGGCATATTTTGCAAAACTTCCCCATCCACATCCAACATCCAGAATTTTCATTCCTCTTCTTATTTTTAGTTTCCTGCAAGTTAAATCCAGCTTTGCTTCTTGTGCCTCTTCTAAATCACAAGCGTTTTCCCAATATCCACAAGTGTATGTCATTCTTTTATCTAACATTTCTCGATAGAGGTTGTTCCCAATATCGTAGTGTTGTCTTCCTATATCGAATGCCTTGGATTTTTTTTGTCGGTTGAATAACTTAGATTTCAAAACAGAAAATAGGGCATCCTTTTTGGATACTTTCTCTTCGAGCCCACCAGACAAAACTTTGTCTATGAACATATCTACTCGTTCAGCTTTCCATTGTTTATCCATATATGATTCTCCTAATCCCAACGATCCCTGAGATAGAACCCTGTTATAAAAGTTATCGTCGGCAACTTGTATATCCCATGGGTTAGGACCTCCAACATTTACTCCTACGGACTCTAAAAGCCCACTAATTAAACTTTTACTATTCATATTAAGACTTTAATTTTTAGCTTTATTTAAGTTTCTGTTCTGGGGTATACCGATTTTGTGTCGCCGAAACTTATTTATATTTACAAAACTTAATAAAAAAGTATGGGTGTCCAGATATCACAAATAATTCCAAAAAAAGAGATTGAACTTTCTGATTTGAAAAATAAGGTTGTAGCCGTGGATGCGTATATAACACTTTATCAGTTTCTCACTACGATAAGGCAACCCGACGGAACGCCTCTCCAGGACAAACGAGGGAGAATAACCTCTCATCTTTCTGGTTTGTTTTACCGTAATATAAATTTGCTTCGAGAGGGTATAAAATTAGTTTATGTTTTTGATGGAGTTCCTCCGGAATTGAAACAAGCAGAAATTGAAAAAAGACGAGAAGCGAAAAAGGTTGCCGAGGAGAAATATATTCATGCTAAGCTTAAAGAAGATCTTGTTGGGATGAAAAAGTATTCGAGTAGAACAGTAACGATTAGTGATGAAATAGTTGAAGAATCAAAGGAGTTACTTGAGGCTCTGGGTATACCTGTTATTCAGGCGTTGTCGGAAGGGGAGGCTGAGGCTGCTACTCTCGCTAGGGCGGGGAGAGTTTATGCTGCGGCATCTCAAGATTATGACGCACTTCTTTATGGAACTCCTTATTTAGTTAGAAACTTAACTTCCTCAAAGAGAAAGAAGCTTCCGTCTGGTCTCTATCTCGATGTTAAGGTCGAAGTCATAGAATTTCAGCGGGTTTTGAATGAGCTTGGAATCGATAGAGATCAATTAATCTGTCTTGCAATTCTCGTAGGGACAGATTATAATCCTGGTGGAATAAAGGGTTTAGGGCAAAAAAGAGCTTTGGAAATTGTCCAACAATACAAATATCCTGTTGAGATATTCCGATATGTTTCTGGGAAATTTAATTTTATTTTTGATTGGCAGGAAATTTTTAAGCAATTCCATGACTATAAATCTGGGCATGAAGGGGAAATCAAATTTAAGAGTGCTTCTCCTGAAAAACTAAGAGAAATCCTCCGTGAGCATGATTTTTCCGATGCCAGAATAGATTCTGGACTACAACGCCTTCGAGAGATTGAAGAATTGAAAAAACAGAAAGGTTTATCGGATTTTTTTTGATAAAGAATACTATGTTAAAACAGAAAGGTTTATCGGATTTTTTGTATATTAAAAACAGAAAGGTTTATCGTGTTAGTTAAATCTTCTGGAACTAGAGTGGCTTCTTCCACCTCTTGAGCTAGTAGGAGCTCTTCCCCCTCGTTGAGGTCTTCTCCCATTTCTCTGATTGCTTCTTCCTCTGTCTCCAGATGTCCTCGCGCTCCTCCCATGCACTCCCCTTCCTCTTCCCTGTGTTCGTTCTGGTATTTCGATTCTTACTCGTCCAAATCTTGGAGTTTCGCTCTTTTTAACAACAAGCCCTTCATTCTTTCTTAAAACATTAGAAAAGTTATCGTAATCCCTGCTCGCAACTATATTTACGGCTATCCCGCTTTCGCCAGCTCTTGCAGTCCTTCCTATACGATGGACATAATCTCTGGCATCTTTTGGTAGGTCATAATTATACACCTGCTCAACTCCAGAAATATCAAGACCTCTTGCCGCCACATCTGTGCAAACGATGACTTGTATTTTTCTCTCACTGAATTCCTTTAAAACACGAATTCTTTTTTTCTGTTCCATTCCTCCGTGAATAACTCTTGCATTTATTCCGTTCCCCCTTAGGTTTTTCTCTACGAAGTCGGCATTTCTACGAGTATTACAAAACACCATAGACAAACCATTCCCCCCAGTTTTCAATAAATGAGTTAATAAGGAAAATTTTTCACTGTCTCTAACGTCATAATATATTTGCTTCAGTTTGCTAGTATCGACGTAATTATCAACCTCAACCTCAACAGGATTGTTCATATATTTTTCAGCAAAATTAGCTAAGTCTCTGGAAATTGTCGCAGAAAAGAGTAGCACTTGTTTTTTCTTTGGACATTTATCAATAATTTTACGGACATCGTCCTTAAACCCCATATCCCACATTCGATCTGCTTCATCTAAAACGAGGAATTTTATTTTAGATAAGTCGATAGAATTTCGCTTTAGGTGATCTAATAGTCTCCCTGGTGTCGCTGCTACGATATCTGCATAGGCAAGCTTTTTCATTTGCTGTCCAATTGGAACTCCTCCATATACAGGAGTAACCGTTAATTTTTTGTAGTATGAGAATTCTCCTAATGCTTCGGAGATTTGTTCGCAGAGTTCACGTGTTGGCGTTAATATTAGACTTTGTATCCCTTCTCCCTTAGCGACCTTCTTAATTATCCCAGCTCCGAAGGCGAGTGTTTTTCCCGAACCAGTTGCAGAGCCAGCAATGACATCTTTCCCGTCAAGGACTAGAGGGATTGTCTTTTCCTGTATTTCTGATGGCTTTGTGAATTTTTTGTTTGAAAGCACTTTCAAAACATTTTCACAAATGCCTAATTTTCTGAATTTTTCCATTTTATAAATCTCCAAGAATAATCTTAGACCTGAATCCTTATGACCAAGGTCTGAGGACTCCACTTATGATTATAAGTCAAAAAGTGGCTATATAAAGTTTTGGGTAGGA
>CAYRXX010000033.1:0-7759 GCA_964428375.1 Candidatus Woesearchaeota archaeon | reverse complement strand
CATGACCCCGCCTGCGCGCTTCGCAAGTACCCTTCGGGCAAATCGTCCTAAGTCCTCTCATGACCCCGCCAAGAATCGGACTTGGGCTTCATCGAAGTCAACGATGCGTTCTACCATTAGACTACGGGGTCGTGATAATTAATAATACTTCTTATTTTTAAGTTTTTAGTAATATCGGGTAAGGTCAAAATTTTCGGGAGTTATGCCAAGGGGGTGGAAGCGGAAAAATTGGATTTGGATATTTTTATAGTTGGTAAATATAAGAAGGAGGGGGTGGAAAAAATATAAAAAAACTTTGAGATAGAAATAAATGTAAAATGTTATCCAGCGAGGGTGTCTGAGAGAAATTTAGATAAAGATTTTTTGTTAAAGGAAGTTCTAAAAAATCACATAGTTTTTGTTAACGCGGAACAGTTTATAGGCAAAGTTTTCAAAAATGAATAAATTGAGATGGTGTGCTAAGAAAAAAGAAGGGTTGAATTTGATTGAGCCGAGTTAGAATCTATTCTTATTAGGTTAAATGAAAAGAAAGTAAATGAGATAAGAACAAAATTCAGAATGGAAACTGATTATTATTCCCCAAACTCCTAAGCTTCCCTTACTAACTAATTTACTAAATAACTTATTGGAAACTTTTATAAGTCACGATTTCCTAATAGCTCGAGGATGAAGAAATATTTGTTGTTAGTCGAAGACGAAAGCTTGTGGGCTAAGTTTAAGCAGACTATACAAAAGGATATTAATAGCGAAATAATGGAATTAATTAGGGCTAAGGTTGCGTCTTTTGACGTGTCTAAAAAGTCTGAGGCAAGGAGCAAAAAATGAAACGTGTAATTGATGGAAGTTTTGGATTTTCTCGACGTGGACAAGTCACTCTTTTTATTATTTTGGCGATTTTGGTGGTAGGTGGTGTTGTGGCTTATTTTGTTTTGAGGAATGGGACTGGGCAAACTATTCCGGAAAATTTTCAGCCAGTCTATGATTATTATGTTTCTTGTTTGAAAACTCAGGCTCGAGGTGGTATTTCTTTGTTGGGAGAACAGGGAGGACGGATTAATGTTGGCAAATTTAGTCCCGGCTCTGCATATATGCCATTCTCGTCGCAGTTAGATTTTATGGGACAGCCTGTTCCTTATTGGATGTATGTTTCGGGAAATAATTTATTGACTGAAAATGTCCCAACGAAACAGGAAATGGAGCGGGAACTTGGAAAATATATTTCGGAGCGTGTTGGATTCTGCGATTTTTCTAAGTTTAAGAAACAGGGTTTTGTCGTTTTTGTTAATAATGGAAGCGTTACAACGACGATAAATGATTTGAGTGTTGATGTAGATGTTGAAAATAGGGTTACGATTTTTAAGGGGAATAACTCTGTTTCAATTTCTTCGCATCGTTTCAGTGTGACGAGTAAGCTTGGAAAGTTTTATGGGTTGGCGAAACAGGTTTATGATTATGAGAAGGCTCATATGTTTTTAGAGAAGTATGCGTTAGATGTTATGCGACTTTATGCTCCCGTTGATGGTGTTAGTATTGGGTGCACTCCAAAAGTTTTTGTTGAAAAGAATATTGCCCAAAAAATAAAAGAAGGGCTGGCTGCGAATATTGCGGAGATTAAGCTTGATGGTAGTTATTATGATTTGTCGTCGAATAAGTCGAAGTATTTTGTTGTGAATGATGGTGTTAAGAATGATGAGAGCGTGTCTTTTATGTATATGCCAGATTGGACGACAAGGATTAAGATGTATGGGGACAAAGTTGCTCGTCCAGTTGGGTTGCAACCCGGGATGAGCGTTTTGGGCTTTTGTTATGTTCCTTATCATTTTATTTATGATATTGATTTTCCGGTTATGGTTCAGTTTTATGATGATGATGAGTTGTTCCAGTTTCCGATGGGAGTTGTTATTTCTAAAAATCAGCCTCGGACTGCTTTGCCAACCCAGAGTGGTAGGACGATTGAATCGAAAGTTTGTGATGCGAAGAATCAGAATGTGAGTGTCAGCGTTGAAGATGTTAATTCGAAACCCGTAAATGCCGAGATTAGTTTTAGGTGCCTGAATTCTATTTGCAATATTGGGAGTAGCAAGGAGATGGGGAAGAAGTCGGTTTTAATGGCGAAGTTCCCGCAGTGTGTTAACGGGTTTATTATTGCTGATGCTGATGGGTATGCTTCTGCTAAGTATAAAATTTCTACTAATGAAAAACACTCCGCTACTATTATTTTAAAGAAGAAATATAATTTAAGTTTGGATTTGGGGAATGTTAAGAAAGCAGTTGTTACATTTTCCTCGGATGATTATTCTAGCACGGTTGTTTATCCGGATAGTAAGTCGGTAGAGTTGGTTGAGGGTTATTACAATGTTTCAGTTTTTGCTTATGATAATTCGAGTTTGAAGTTCCCCGCAACTAGTAAAAACAAGTGTGTTGATGTTCCTGAATCGGGATTATCGGGGATGTTCGGAGCTACGACGCAGAAATGTTACAATGTTAAGATGCCAGAGATGGATGTCAGTTTTGCTGTTGTTGGTGGGGGGAAGACACGTGAATATATTACTTCCGACGAGTTATCTAAGACGAAAACTTTGAATTTAAATGTTCCAATGTTTGGGTTGCCTTCGAATATCGACGGGTTGATGGCTAATTATGACAGAGTGAATGATGAGGTGGTTTATTTGAGATGGTAGGACGAAGAGGTGTTTTTGTTGTTTTGGCATTGTTGTTTGGGTTTTCTCTTGTCGGGGCTTTTTCTGGTTCGCAGGGACAGGGTTTTGGTGGGGCGTCGAATAACTGGCAATCTTATCAGCCGACTTTCAGCCAGTTATATTCTGGAGATTTTAGCAATTATTGGCCTGTTTTGAATGAGATGAAAGACGGGAACTGCAAAGCTTCAACGGATTTTATAATTGGGATTCCTCCTGGGGGATGTTCTCCTTCTGTTGTGACTAGCGATCTTCTGGCTCAGCAGAATGTTCCTGTGTTTTGCAAGTTATATGCAATAAAGGTTAATCCATTGATTAAGGTTTCTTCTATCAGTTCTATTTCGTTTAAAGGTAATTATCCACCTGGAGTTCAGAGTATTGTTTTTCATCCTGCACGGGCGGCTGTTAAGTCATATTCTACGTTGGTTGGAAGTCCGAGTCTTGAAAACATTGGGTATGTTGTTATAATTTTAAAGAGAAATAGCGTCGAGAGAAATATTACGAAATGGGTGGAGGGAAATTTGACGGCTACTATGAGTTATGATGTGGATGATGCGTATGGGACGGGAAAGAGTAGTTATTATTTGAAGCCGATGAGTAATGAGGAATGGCAGAGGAGCTATGCTGGAAATTCTTTTTGGAATGGGCATGGTTATTTGAGGGTAACCGATATTAGTAGTGGTCGGGCTAGGGTTCAGATTATGTCTAGTAAGGATAAGATTTTTAGCAGTGTTGATTTGAAAGTTGGAGAGACAAGTAGCCCTACTTATTTGCCTGGTTTTTATTGTAAGGCTGGGTTGAAAGTTAGATTGGATAGTATTACTACGCAAGAAAGTATGGCTAGGTTAAATGTTGATGGGCGGAATATTTGGGTGAGGCAGGGAGATAGTTTTTTGGATGGGCAGTGTTCGGTTGAGAGTTTGCAGGTTCGTGCGAATAATGATGGCGAAATTAAAATTAGTTGTTGGGGGTCTGGGGCGATTTCTCCCTTGACGCTACAAAGGGCTCCTGTGAGGTTAAAGGAGAGCAGGAAGACTTTAGAATATCATATTGGGGATGAATTTAGTGGTAAATATGTTGTGAATTATGGGGAGATTGGGCAACCTGTTGAGAAGTTTGTGGTTTTATCGTCGAGTAAGTTGAGCACAGAAGACATAGCGAAGGTTTCTGATGTGGTTGCGGCGGCTGGGAGTTTTGATGAGCTTAAGACGAAGATTGGGAAGTTGGGGATTGGTCCATTGTCGGTTTCGGGAAGTAAAACTGTGGTTGGGATTGGGACGGTTTTGAAAGATGCTTCCCCTGGGAACTCTAATTTTTCTAAATCGGTTTCAATTGTTAGGAAGAGGTTAGTTGCACATTATGGAAGTGAGAAAAAGGATATTGGTGGAACTTGGGGAGCGGAGGCACTTTATGATGAAATTGTTTTAGCTGGGAAGTTGAAGAATTTTAAGAGCGAGAGGGAGCTGATGGATTTGTTTTTGAAAGAGTATCCATTGTCTAAGAATGCGGTTTATGTTCGGAATATGCGGGCGAATTTGCTCGGGACGGATTATTCGAATTCTGTTGCGAATGTTTATGTTGGTAATACGTTTAAGTCTATTAGTGTTGTGGATTTTAAGGCAATTGGTGAGGGGGAGAAAAGTGTGGAGTTGAAGATTGGGGCTATTAGCAAGAAGTTTGTTGAGGGGCAGGATGTTCAATTGCCGAAGGGGGAATTGACGGTTGATAAGATTTCTCCTGGGGAAATTAAGGTTTCGTTTGTTAGTGATGCAAAGGGGGTGGTGTCTCGAACTATTTACTTGAAAGAAGGGAATAGCGAGGTAATTGGGGGGGTTGGAGTTTATGTTGGAAAGGTTAATGTTAAGGAGGTCGCACAGGTGACTTTAATTCCGAGTGTGGGGCAGAGCAGTAGTGATGCGAATTTTACCTTTAAGATTGGGATTGAGAAAAGGGCTATACAGCTTAGTCCGCAGAAGACGCAAGAGATGATTGATAATTTGAATGTTTCAATTGCAAAATGGCAGAATATTGTTGATAGGTTGGGAAATGTCGTCGAGGGCTTGAAAGGGGCATGTTTTGCTACGAGTGCTATTCTAATGATTAAGAATATGGCGTCTGGGATTGGCGGAGAGTTGGCGGCGAGGCAGAAGGTTATGGATGGGAAATATAAGGAGCTGTGTGATACGAAGTATCCAGATGAGAGCCGTAATAAATGTTATGAGGATTTGAGTGCTAAGATTAATACTGATGTTAAGGCAATGACGGCGGCGTTGAAGAGTTCTAATGATGAGATGAAGGCGGTTCAGAAGGGAAATACTGGAGATTCTGGGGGGCTTTTTGGAGGCAAGGGAATTACTGATAGTGCTAAATATATGACTGATTTGAAAACAAAGGTTGGAACTGACTCTATTCCTGTTGATGTGGGAGGGGAGACTGTTTCCGTTCCTGTTTCTGAGTTGTCTACGCCGTCGGAGATTCGAGCGGTTTTGACGTGGCAAAAGGCTGGGGAGGGGGTAAAAGATATTGCTAAGCTTGATATGGATAATGCCTTGAGGAATGTGGCGATAGGAGTTAAGGAAAATGCGGAGAGGAAAGCTTTGGCTGACAAGATGAAGGAAGAGTGGGGAACTAGGAAGGGCGTCGATCCTGAGCATATTTCGATTTTGACGAATAAGAAGACGGTTTATCTTAGATGGACTGGGGAGATGGGAAGTGATTTTGGGTTGACTGGTTCAGATACAACAAAGAAGGCTCATGCTATTCAGGCAATGAATGGGAAAACGTATGTGGTCGTCCTTGGTGATGAGGCGGGGGGGAAGATGATAATTAAGAAGGTTCTGTCTAAGGGTTCTAGTAACTGGGCTCCTGATAACGCCGAGTTGAAAATATTGCAAAGTAAGATTGTGTTTTTGGCTACTGGGGATTCTAAGAGTTGCAGTCATTCTTGGGCAAGAGGAAAGGCAAAGATTAGTTTTTATAGTGTCGGGAAGAATAAGGGGTTACCTGCGATTGTTCCCTTTGATTTAGAAAATGGGTGGTATGCAATGGTTCCTAATTCGGAAGGGACACTTATTGATGCTTCTCCTCAGGGTTATACAGCGTCGGGCTATGTTAAGTATTTTAAAATTTGTAATGTGGGTCCTAATCATTTAATGCAGAGTGGTAAGGGAGATGACTTGTGTCAGACATTTGATATTAATACATTTAATAGTGTGGATTCGTTTGTGCCTTGTCCTGATATGACTTCTGATTCTTTGAAAGATTTGTATCGACGGGCGAGACAGGCTATTAGAGAAGTTTCTGCTGGATATGGGAAAAAAGAAATTAGTATTTTGAATCAGGGTATTTTTTCGGTTGGCAAACCCATGAATGCCGTTAGTAATTTTGAGTGTCAGGATTTTATGAGTCCGACGGATTGCAAGTTGATGTTTAATGTTTGTGACCCTGTTATTTGTCCTCCGAGTCGTTGTGATTTTGGTGGGAAGTTTCCAGTGAGTGATGTTGCTCAGACGGGGATTATCGGGAGTCTGGTTTTGTGTTTGCCTAATGCGAGAGAGGGGATTTTGATGCCAATATGTTTGAGTGGGGTTCAGGCGGGGCTTGATGGATACTTATCTATTTTGAAAAGTGAGAAGAGTTGTTTGAGTCATAGTTTGGCTACTGGGCAGATGGTTGGGATTTGTGATCAGATTACTTCTATTTACAAGTGTGAATTTTTCTGGGGGCAGTTGTCTCCGTTGATGGACCAATTAGTTCCTGGTGTTATTAATTATGCGATTAATGGGAATAGGGTTCGTGGGGGTGGGGAATATGCGTCGGTTGCTAATTCGTGGAGCGTGATGAAGCAAGGGTTTAGTTATTTTAAGAATGTTTATGCACAAAATGCGTTTAGGGCATTTAATGTTCGTAGCGCCAAGGAAATTGGGAGTTCGTTTTGTAAGGCGTTTGTCGGAACGAGTGTTCCGTCGTCGTCGAAATTTATTAATAACTTATTGAAACCAGAGAGTCCTACTCAATTTTATGCGGAGTTTAGCCAGAATTTGTTTAGTGGTGCTACCGTTCCATCTACTTCGCAGTATAAGGTTTATTATCATATTTATGCGGGGAAAGATCAGGGTGTCCAATATAAGATTTATTTGAAGAATCCGCCTGCGACTAGTTATTATGAGAACAATCCTGAGATTGATGTTCCGACGAAGAGCGGTTATGTTTCTGCTGGAAAGAGTGCAGACGAGTCGATTGATTTTACCGCTCCGAGTGGGTATAAGGAGCTGTGTGTAGTAATTAATGCTAAGGAAGAGTGTGGTTTTAAGCAGGTGACTAGTAATTTCGGGTTGAGTTTTTTGAGCAAGAAATATGTGGCGAAACAGGCGGAAGACAATAAGATTACGACGGAGAAGGAGTGTGTTTCTGGGAAGCCTTCGGTTTTATCAATGGCTAGTTTGAATTTGCAGTCTGGGGCTAAAGAGGTTGCTAATCCTAATATTGCTATGAGGGGAATTGTCCGTGTTTGTGCTTCCACTAATCCTTCTGCTGGTGTTACTTCTGGAGATTGGGTTTCTTGCACAAAGAATGCGGATTGTGGGACTGGATTTAATTGCTCCTCTGGGTATTGCGAGTCTAAGAGTGAGCCTGGGTTGAAAGAGACAAGCGGTTCAAAATGGCAAGATGTCGGGTATTGTGGAGATGTTAAGTTGAGATGCTGGTTGGATGTCGATTCGGTCAAGGGAGATTTGCAGGCGATTCAGGCGGTTAGTCATGTTCCGATAAAGGCCTTGAGTAAGAGGGCTGGATTGATTGAGAGTATGACTTTGAATTTACAGGGAGTTCGAGCGTTGTTGTCTAAGTCTCGGGAGGAAATTGGGGGGTTGGTTATTGGCGGCGACGGGTTTTCTGAAAAGGCTTTGGGAATAGTGAAGGCTTTGAATAATATTACTGGGACAAATGAGAAGTCTGGGGCTGGGACGAATGGGAATAGGGCCGAGGCGTTGTCTTTGCAGGCGAGTGTTTATAGGTTGTTAGCGTTGGGGGAGGTTAGGGTTGGGGTTGGTAAGGTGGTTAGT
>CAYRXX010000032.1:0-7845 GCA_964428375.1 Candidatus Woesearchaeota archaeon | reverse complement strand
TTTTTAGAAAAAAAGAAACAAAAAACGGACTTATCTCCCCAATACCTTGGTCGTCCCACCGTCCTCCCCGCCCTGAAAAGAAAAATTAAAACTCTGCGTCGCTTCGCTCCTTGCCACGCCTTGCAGGTTCTCACTTCGTTCGAACCAAACAACAACAGTTAATCAAAAAATCCTTGCAGAATTTCCCCAAATTTTTTTACAAAAAAACTCACGAGGTCACTTTGTTCCGCTCACGCTTTCAATGAATTGAAAGCCTCTTAATCGCATATGTTATATTCAATTTTTGGATTACTTATTTTCTTTTAGAAAAAGAAACAAAAGAGAGGAGCTTAGTCCTTCGGACATATTGCCTTTTACTTCGTAAAAGAAATTTATGATAAGGCGAGAAAACCTTACTTCTTCAATGGATCTCTCAACATAAGAACATATTTTCCTTGCAATCGGTCTTTTGGCAAGTAAACTTGAGCTGCTCTTTGAACATCTTCTGGTGTTACTGCGTCAACTTTAGCAAGGTGTACTCCAGGAGTTAATCCTTTATCATACTTAGTTTCTATAGCATTAACATGTCCTTCATTGGTTTCAAATGTCTTTGCAATCCCATATCTTGAATTTCTCTTTAACCTATCTAATTCTTTTTCAGATACAAGTCTTTCTTGCATTCCTTTCATTTCCTCAAAAATGGCATCAATTGCCTCATCTGCACGTGTAGATTGGATACTCCCTCCCACATAAATACTTCCTAAATTATTTTGACCAGTGTATTGGCTCCCAACATCATAAGCTAATCCTTTACGTTGACTTACAGTTTGAAATAATCTTGAATTTCCATCTCCACCAAGAATTTGTGCAAGCATTCCAACAGCATAACTATTATCTGCGGTTTCAGTCGGTGCAACTATACCAATACTTAATTGTGCACTACTTTCTTGAGGTCGATCTTGATTGTATAATTCGGGAGCATGAGTATGGATTAGAGTTCTATCTTCTAAATCAGGGTTTTTTGGAAATTGAAATTTAGTATTGTCACCTGCAGGCTTGTCGCCAAAATTTCTATGTACAAGTTCCTCAACATCATCTGGTAAATTTCCAACTAGAATTAAATCCATGTTAGCTGCACCATAGCCTCTTGTCTGAAATGCCCTCATTTGTTCTGGTGTTACTGAACGGATAACCTCTTCATTTCCAAGAACAAAGTATGTGTGAGGAGATCCTTCTCCAAAGAATGCATCTTGATAAGCTTGATTATCCTTAAATGAAGGATTACTTTTTGCATCAGAAATCTCTCTAAAAACTCGTTGCCTTTCTTCTTCAAACCGTGTAGCATCTAGCCGAGGATTAAATGTAATGTCTGATACAAAATTTAAGTATAGCCCTAAGTCTTCACTAAGCATATCTACAGGGAAAAAGGTTCTATCTAGTCCAGTCATAGCATTATAAGATCCGAATGTACCCCTAACACGATCAGTTTCCTCTGGAGAATAATTAGTTGATCCTCCAGTTATCAAAGTATGTTCAAGAAAATGAGCAAGTCCTTCTTCTCCAGATTGTTCATTTAAAGCCCCAAAATTAACTCGTAATCTACCAGATATTGTTTGTGTGGGAGTATTTTGCAGCATTACATGTAGCCCATTATCTAATTTAAATTCTCGATAATTTCCATTAATAGTTGCCATACTATTTGATATAAATTGTTACCTTATAAACTTTCCTATTTTATAACTACTATTAAGTGACCAATTCAGTTATTCTGAGCGGTTTTCTCGCCCTAATTTTCTTTTAGAAAAAGAACAAAAAAAGCCCATCTCGTCCTTCGGACATATTCACTCACCTTCGGCTCGATTTATCAGTAATCCAAAAACTCTAAAATTTTGCCTTCGGCATCGTTGCACTAAATTTTAGGTCTTCCCGTTGGCCAGACGAATACAACAAGGATTAACCGACTACGAAACCTTGCAGGCTCTTCCATCCAAATTTGATTTTCCAGCTCTATTCCGCTACGCCTCACGACTTCGTTAAATTCCGATGTTATACGCAATTTATTTCAATTTTTCGGCTCTGGGACAAAAGTCAAGCAAACCGTTTTAATGTACTTGGGGAACACAGAGAACATCCTCAAGAAATTTAAGAGGTTAAAGGATTTGGGTTAGTTTTGTCCCAGAGCCAATCTTCCTAAGTTTTATATAGATGCTTAATTTTTTATCTATTATGAAAATAAAATTAAACCAATTTGATAAAGAATATTTCAAAACTCTTGATGGGCGCGAGGAAATTTTGCTTTTGGAAAACGGAATTTACCATACAATCCTATGCGATAATAAAAAGGCAGGAATTGTTGGATATATTCCAGCAAAATTTCCAAAGTATTCTGGCTTTGTGCAAATTATTATTGAACCTAAATTTAGAAGAAAGGGAATTGTTAAAACTGCTGAAGATTTACTTACACAAAAACATAACCTCAATACTCTCTATGCAACAATAAAAAAAGAAAATATTGTTTCAATCCGCGCCCATCAAAAGATTGGCTTTCAAATGATTGACGATAAAAAATTAAGCGAATTAAGAAAAAATGGTTCTCTAAAAGAGAACGAAATAAGGTTAGAAAAAAGGGTCGATTAAAATAAACTCAAGCCACACTGTGCTCGCCTCCTTCCAGTCGTCGGAGCACATAACAAGGAATATACAATTCAGCCCTCGGCTCAGGCCTTACCCAAATTTTTCTTCCACTTCTTTTCAGAAAAACTTCGTATATCCCTAATGTCATCTCTGATTGAGCCTGGGTTTTAAAACGGGCACTAGCCTAGTTGCCTCGCAACAGATAGTCAAAACCCCCAGTTTTGAAATTCATTTAGAAAGAATCTTTCCCACCCTAAGAAAAGACTCGCAGGTTTTCTGAAAGAAAAAGGGATAGTCCCACAAAATCAGAGATTTTGTTCAGGGATGATTTTCTCTAAAAAACAAAAACAAAAATTACCCCTTTAGAGTCACATACATGAAAAGACTTATAAGTTAATATTCTTTATTAAAAACATGCTAGGTCCATACACAGCAAACAAAGATGGAACAATTTCCTATAAGGGGAATAAAGTATTCAAACCGATAGAAAATGTGACTTCCATAGAAGTTCCTCTAAAAGAAATTGAAGATAGAGTAAATCAATTTGAGAAGGAGGGCATGTGGGGGCACATAGCAAACATTAATCATAGAATAAACATTTCTTCAAATGAATATTTCGATGAATTAGGCGCATTATTTACCACATTGCCTTTAACTACTAGAATGATTTCTTCTCCAGGAGCAGTTTATGGGAAGGAAGCAATAAATTATACAACTGACACAAGTCCAATAAAATTAGATTGGTTTGATTTACCGAAAAAGATTTTTTTATCCGAATCTTCTCAGATTTATCTTGAGCTTGCAATGATACAAAAAAATGTTAATCAAGTTTATTCAATTTACAACTCATTTAGAAAAGAAAAAGCAGATGCAACACATTTATCCGAATTTCATCATATTGAATATGAAGGCAAAATTAGCCAAAAAGAGAATGAAGTTGTTGCTCTTAATTTAGTTAAAAGGATTATTAAGGATTTATTTAAAAAAAATAAAGAAGATTTGGCATATTTTTTATCAGAAGAAAAATTAATAGAATTAGAAAAATTTACAGAAGATATTTTTAACATACCAAAAATAACTTTTAAAGAAGCCTTAGAATTATTATATCAAGAAACAGGAGATAAAAAATATACAGAATTTACTCAAAAATATTTTGGATCATGGGAAGAAATAAAATTAACTGAAGTCTTAGGGAACATGGTTTTAATTAGAGAATTTCCTTTATTAGAGGTTCCATTTTATCATGCAATAATTGATGGGAAAGAGCCAAAAGTTGCAAATAATTCAGATATTATTTGGCCAGGATATAGAGAGACAATTGGAAGTGGGCACAGGGTTAGATCAGAAAAAGAGCTTGAAGAAAAATCCAAAATATTTAATTTACCAAAAGAAGATTATAGGCCATATATGCAAACTAGAAAATTAAAAAGTTATAATGAAACCTCTGGATTTGGGTTAGGCTGGGAAAGAATGTTACAGGGATTATTAGAAATGCCATTTGTTTGGAGTGCTAGCCAATTTCCTAGAGTTGATGGGATAATGAAACCATGAGAACTTCAAAACAATTATTTTTAGAGAATTATAAGAAACCCGAAAAGTTTATTGAAACAAAAACATCAAGATTAATGTCAGATGGACTTATAACCTACAACCCAGATAAGGGTATACCATTTTATCTTCCAGTTGGTAGGAAAATATTAAAGAACGTTAGAAACTTACTGTCTATTGAAGCCGAAAAAAAAGATATGTCTCAGATTGAAGTTCCATATCTAGTTAGGGACGAAATTTTAAATTCAAAAGAAGGACTTACAGATACCTTTTCTAAAAGAGTAGTAAGGTTAAATAATGAATTTTTTAAGAGGTATCATTTACGAGCAACACCAGAACCGTCCATATTAGACTTAGCAAGCAATTCGCAGCTAACCCATGCACAGTTACCTATTAGATATATATTTAATACAGAGTCTTTTATGGGAGTTCAACATCAAAAAAACGTCCTAAGAGGACGCCAATTCAATTCCTTTATTGGGGCATCTTTGAATGGCGATGAAGATTCGATGGAAGAATCAATTCTGTTATACGAAAACTTAACCAAGACTATTCTTGGCAAATTAGGTGTTCCATTTTTAAAAAAAAGAAAAGAAAACGGAAAGGGGTCCGAATTTTTTTATGAAACTTCTGAGGGAGACAACATATCTATTCCAGAACTATCTTTAGAAAAGATAAAAGGCATAAGTCTTGGTATGACATATGATTATAATTCTAAGAACGGGAAAAGAGTAAAATTCAAGGATAGGAATAATAAGAATCATGAAATTTTGTATTGTACTTTTGGATTGGGAGTGCAGAGGATTATTTACGCATTAATGGATTCCAGTCGAGACAAAAAAGGCTTCGAATTAAAGGGAATGGCACCATTTGATTTATCGATAATTCCAGCCAATATGAGTTTTTATAAAAAAGCCATGGGGGTATATGAACAGCTACATGGGAATATTATGTTTGATGATAGAAAAAACAAAGAATGGGGCAAAAAGGCAAGTTTTTCAGATTATATTGGCATCCCATATAAAGTGATAGTCGATAAGGATGGTTATATATTAAAAGATCGCTCTGAAAAAAGAGTGAACAAATTTAAAAGCTTAGAGACTTTAGCGAACCATATAAACAATGGATAAAATAAAACCAAATAAAATAAAACCAGGAGATACTATAGGAATAATTAGTCCATCTTCAACTATCAAAAATTTCCCCAGAAGATTACAGAGAGGAATCGATGCTTTAAAAAAAATGGGTTTTAAGATTAAGCTTGGAGAAAATGCATTAAAGCAATATGGAAACAATGCAGGTACAGCCAAGGAGAGAGCAGAAGATGTAAATAATTTTTTTGCTGATAAGAATATAAAAGCAATTATCTGTTCGACTGGCGGGGAAACTGCAAATTCTATCCTTTCCCTTTTAGACTTTGAACTTATTAAAAATAACCCAAAGGTATTTTGCGGGTTCAGCGACATTACAACATTAAATTTGGCTATAAATAGCATGACAGGGTTGGTCACCTTCAATGGGCCCACTGTTCTACCGACATTAGGAGAATTTGAAGGTGTAAATAGCTTTACGCTTGACTCATTCAAGAAAGCAGTATGCCAAAACACTCCAATTGGCACATTGCATAATCCCGAGGAATACACAGAAGAAGTTTTATGGTGGGAAACAGCAGATGATAGAAAAAAAGAAATGACTCAGGCATCCCAATATAATTTTATAACACCGGGCTCTGCAACTGGAAGGATTATTGGAGGAAATTTTTTAATACTATGTACTCTAATTGGAACTAAGTATTTTCCGGATCTGAAAGATAGTATATTATTTCTTGAGGACGAAGGAGAAAGTGCTTCTTCTGTTGATAGAAGACTAAACCAATTAGAACAAATAGGCGTCTTTGATAAAATTAACGGGCTTATATTTGCAAGACCATTTAATTTCAAAGAGGGGACTGGAGAAAGAACCCTAAAAAAGATTTTAAAAGAATTTGGAGAAAGACACAATATTCCAATTGTCTGTGATTTAGATTGTGGGCACACCAATCCCCTTATCACAATTCCTGTTGGTGTCGAGGCAACTATAGATTCCAATTCGAATAAGATAGAAATAATTGAATCAGCGGTATTGTGAGATGAGTGATATAAGAACAGCAAGACTGACTCTTAGAAAACTTCAAGATTCCGACGATACCGATTTAAAAAATAATATTTCAAAAGAAGTTGTAAAATGGCTACCAGACATACCTTTCCCTTACAATTTAGATTGTGCAAAAAAATACATAGCTTGCTCGAAAGAAGATTTTAAAAGTCAGAAGACATTTGATTTTGGAATTATTTTTGAAGGAAAATTAATTGGCACTATCAGTTTGAGTAAAATAGATTCTAAGCTCAAAGAAGCCAGAT
Source organism: Candidatus Woesearchaeota archaeon (assembly GCA_964428375.1). Taxonomy (GTDB): domain Archaea; phylum Nanobdellota; class Nanobdellia; order Pacearchaeales; family GW2011-AR1; genus JAGVXH01. The sequence goes on along the minus strand of CAYRXX010000032.1, from coordinate 1,285 downwards.
TAGCTTACTTATTGAATAAAAAGTTTTGGGGTAGAGGCATAATGAGCGAGGCGGTTGAGCACATATTAAGATATGGATTTGAACATTTAAAATTAAATAGAATTTATACAGGTATTATCTTAGAAAATAAATCATCGTATAAAATCTTAATAAAATACGGATTAGAAAAAATAAAAGTAAATAGAAAGCATTATTTCATCAAGGGAAAATATTACGATGAAACAATAATGGAATTATACTCCAAAGATTATAGGGAGATGATTAAATAAAGCAATATGTAAAAATGTTATTTATTTTCCATTATAGATTTAGATAAAAAAAGTTCTCTTTCCTCAAGATAATTTCTTTTTTGTAAAATAAAAATGCCAAATCTAGTATATTTTAAATTTTCATTAAATAATTCCATAAAATACTTTCCTCTTTCTTTTAATAGCTTTATTTTATCTTTAACAATTTTATTTATCGAGTCCTTTTCAAAAACTTCTTTTAAATAATTATCAATTTCATTAGAAACATCTAAATATTCAAACTCTTCTTCAAATATTATCTCCATTTTGGATGGCATCTTTTCAACAAAATTGATCCAATCATTTTTTTTAAAAACATCTAACTCCGAATTAATTGCTCTACTGACTTCATCAATCATTTTTTTTGGAGGGTTGGTTTTATAATATATTGGAACAAAAACAAGAAAGCCGCCTTTCTTTAAAACTCTTATGCATTCTTTCAAGGCAAGTTCTTTTTCGTCGATAAAAGACAAGACATTGCTCAACCAAACAACATCAAAAGATTCATTTTTATAAGGCAAGGATGTAACAGAAGCTTTTTCAAATTTAACATTTTTAATCCCATATTTTTTAGTTTTTTCGTTTGCAGATTTTAGTGATTCTTCAACCAAATCTACTCCAAGGACAGATGCTCCAGTTAGTTGTGCTATATTCATAGAAGTAAATCCAGTATTGCAACCAATTTCCAAAACTTTAGTTTTATTATTAATAAAGGCATTTGTGCAAACTTTTTGAACAGTAACAATTCCTCCAGATGGCCTATTTGTTTCAGAAACTAATCCCACATATTCAGAATAATTTAATTCCTTAAAATCTTTATTTATTAATTCCATTTTCTAAGAATAATTCATATTTTATTTTTTTAGCAACGATTCTTATTTTGTCCCCTGATTTAAGTCTCGCTGGTTGGATATATCCCATAGAACAAAAATCACGAACACATTAATAAATCTTTCTAGGGCATCTGTTAAATTTAAACACTTCTCTTCTTGAAAAAT
>CAYRXX010000031.1:0-8089 GCA_964428375.1 Candidatus Woesearchaeota archaeon | reverse complement strand
TTGTGTTGCTGGATGGGGATTTGGGTTTTTAAAGTTTGGGATTTAGTTTTAACATCTCGTGATAAACTCTCGCAGTGATTCTACAATCTGCCAACGCATCGTGTGCCTTCGTATAATCGATATCGAAATGTGTCGCAAGAGAATTTAGGTTTGCTCGGAGATGGGACGGCACGAGTTCTTGTTTCTGGAGTGTCCGCCAAATCTTCATAGTATCTTCTGACGATCCCAAGAATGGGTAATCCGCCTCGCTACGTCGAAACAATGTAGAAAGAAACCTTTCATCAAATCCAATATTGTGCCCAACTATAGATATTTTTTGGCAGGAGTTTTTTTGAATAAAATTGTTAATTTGAGAGCATGCTTTTTCTGGGCGGACCGCATGAAGCGAATGTTCTTGTAAGTCTATCTTATTTACTTTCATCGCTTCGGATTGAGAGTTATAGTGTTTATGTTTGATAAAAACATGTTTTTGATTTAGAATATCTAGGTGGCTCTTCTCGACATCGACCAAAAGCATCCCGACAGTGAGAACCTTGTTAAAACGGGGAGAAAGCCCCGTGGTTTCCGTATCGATAATGAGCCGTTTCATAAACTTATGAGGATCTTTCAGTTTATACAGTTATCTAATCAGTAAAATCCTCGTCGGTTAATTTCCAAAATGACATTTTTTCAGAATCGAAAGTCGGATGTTCCTCGGAAAGATTTATTTCAAATTTCCCCGTTTTATAGAGCCGTGGTAATTCGGACTTTTTCAAAAGAATTCTTTTTCGCGTCTCATCAATATAAAAATTCTTAGTATATTTCTTTAATGCCCTCGCTGTTTCCTTCAAATTACTCGATATTATTGTAAAATAAATAACCGTCCCTTCTCCTGTGCGAGTTCCATACGGCAAAATACTATGTATCTTTAATCTATTCGCATATTGGTGAAGATTTTTTGTCTTGGCGGTACAAAGGTGCATCTTGATAGGAAGATTTTTGCAATGTTCTAATATTCTTTTTCCTACATCTATGGATTTCGATATGGTATAACTATCAGAACCAAGAGTATACTCGTCTGTAACTTTATCAAAATTGGTCTCAGATAACTCAAATTCGTTTAGATTCACAAATCCAACATAAGGATAAACTTCGTCGATAAAGGAGTTGATTTCTTTTTCTTTTTCTGGTAAAATTGGGAGCTCAATTCCCGTATTGGGTTTTCCGAATATCATCGACGCTGTCTTTATCTTTTCTATTTCTGCCTTCTCCAATTTTCTATCGGGATTGATTAAAAATGATGGATGGAATCTTATTTCATCTACCTGAGTATGAAGTTTTTTTAATTTTGTTTTATCTGCCAAATTGGGCGGAAGGTAGAGATGGATATGGAATTTCTTTCCAAAATGTTTTTTTAGAGCTTTAGCAAAGGAAAGAGTTCTGCCCATGTATACCAATGGATCTCCCCCCGTTATTCCAGCACCTTTTGCATTGCTCTGGATTGCTTCTTCTACAACCTCTCGAACAGAATTACATGGTCGTTCATTTGCCCAGACTGTGTCTGAATTTTTCCTATTTTTAGAAAGAGAACAATACCAACATTCTCTCGAGCATTTTCCTCCAACAAATAAAACGAGCTTCTGTCCCTTTAAACAAAATTTGCAACCTTTACACATATCGGATGATATATATGAATCGAATTTAGTTTTCATTATATTCCCCAAGTGACATTAAACCTTCGTTTTATCGTCGCTATTTCTTGCAATGTGGTTTTTTCTTCTGAAGACAGAAGACTTTTATTCTTTTTAAATTTTCTAAATTCTGTCTCGGAAAGGTTGGTATAAAGATGCTCATTAACTACAAGCTGTCTCTCGAAATTAACCCCGGGCATAGAAATCGCCACCTCTTTTCCAGATGCAACTTTCTGAGTCGTTCTTCTGTCTTCCTGGACTTCCTTAATCTGTCCTATTTTTTTATCATCCTGATTAATGAATCTCTCCTTGTTCTTCAAGACTCCACTATCAACCCTCACCCCAAAAACAGCAGGAGAAGAATTACGGAACACAAAATCTAAAACTGTCAGCCTACAAATAGCCGGTAATTCTGATAGCTTCTTCCTTTCAATCTCTTGGAGCTTTTTAGCTTTGTATTTTTCTAAATTCTCCAAAAGCCGGTATACCACTCCATCGGTTATTATTTTAACATTTTTTAATTCTTTTAAGTCTTCAATGTCCTCTGAAATATCAACGTTAAAACCTATAATTATTTTATCCTCATCTGGAAGAGTATTCGCTAGGTATACGTCTTTTTTCGAGATTGGACCGATTCCGACTTTAATTACGGAGATTTGCTTTTCCTCTAACAATACAAGTAACGCCTCAAGCGAACCGAGAGAATCTGCTTTTGCAATAATCCCAGTATTTTGAGTTTGAATCTCTTCGGATATATCCTCTGCAAATTCGTGCGTAATCTTTTCTATGTTGTTTTCTTCTGTTATAACTTGAAACGGCATCCCAGGTAATATTTCTTCTTTTGAATTAATTTGAAGCTTTATGCCCGTCGCTGCTTTAACCTTGTCTCTCACTTCATATCCTTTATTGAGAGGAAGAGCTTCTTTTATGTTTCTGATTTTTGTTTGAATCGGGTCTCCGAAAGAAGCAATCGCTATTTCATCTGAGGAAGATAGTTCGCCATCGTAAATAATACATTCTAAAAAATTCATCGCCTTGTCTTTTTTAACTTCTAAGACTACTCCTTTCCCGAGTTCATTTCTTTCTATTCTATCCTTCAAAAACTTTTGAGATAGTGCTGTTATCATTGCCAAGATTTCAGAAATCCCCTCACCTGTTCTCGCCGAACACGGAATTATGGCAACTGACTTCGTGAAGTCTTGAATCTTGGAATACATATCTGCCGTTATCCCATGAGAATGAAGTGCCCCTATTATGGTGTAAAATTTTTCCTCGAAATTTTGCTTAACGTTTATAGCTTGGTTTTCCGTCGATTCAAGGGAAAGTAAATTTGGAGAAGTCTGCCATCCAGAAATATTATCTATTTTATTCAGGGCAATTATGAAAGGTGTTTTGTTAATTTTTAATATTTGAATTACTTCTGCCGTTTGCGGTTTTATCCCGTCGTTAATGTCAATAACTAAGACTGCAATATCGGCGAGAGATCCTCCTCTTTTTCTTAGGTTGGTAAAGGCGGCGTGCCCAGGAGTATCGATAAAAAGTAAGCCAGGTATTTCTAAGGGAATTTTAAATTTATCCAAAGTTGATTTTGCTCTTTCCTTTATTATATCCTGAGGCAATGTTGTGAAAGAAATCTTTTGTGTGATTCCGCCTTCTTCGCACTCCTGAATCGAGGTGCACCTAATCTTATCTAATATTGATGTTTTCCCGTGATCTACGTGCCCTGCAACGGTTACGATAGGTTGTCGAATTACCATTCAAAATAAAGGAGAAATTTGTTTTTAAAGATAGCGTGTTCGACGAGTCTAATTATTTAGGGTATGCTAATTCTTCTATCTTTTCCAATTCTTCTCTTTGAGAATAAACCTCTCCCAATAGCTTAACTATTTCGATTACTGCTGTATTTTTAACATCGAGAGGATGAACCTTTTTTTCTTTTACTGCATTTTCTAATTCTTGATAATTCTTGAATTCAATATCCCCCCCAAATTTCTCTGGTCTATTAATTACAAGAGACTGTCCCTTGTCCCCGAGTAGAACGAAAACTATTTTTTCAAAAAAAGCCATCGTTCCGTTATCTGGGTTTCCTTCCTCAAAATCTGCCGACCTGACCTTCTTTCTTATGATTTCCTCATTGTCCATTAATCCTATTTTAGAGGCTTCTACCGACGCCGACATCTTTTTACCAACCAGTCCTGGCAAAAACGGCATCATTAGTTCTATTCTTTTTTTGTATCCAAGTTTTGGGAGATTTTCACGTGCTAAAACAAAAATTTTTCTCTGATCTATCGCTCCGATTTGCATATCAACTTTTAGGTATTCCTCGTCGAGGGCCTGCATTATCGGATAAATATATCCAGATAGTTTGGGGTTATTCCCAAGCTTAACTACCTCGCTTGCTGACTTGTGGCAGTCATGAACGGAAACCTTGCTCGCCATTTTAAAAATATCTAAAACGTAATCTTTTGAAAGTTGAAAACTGGACCCTTTTACAAATTCGAGTTTTTCAATATTTGCGCCCATTGCCTTTATCATGAGAGGTATTATTTTTGCGTAAAAATCGTAACGGTATTCCAAGACTTCCCATGGCGTGTTGTCAAGAGCTGCGTGTAAATCAGCGAGGAGAATTTTAACCCTAAATCCTGCGTTCAAAAGATCTGCGATTTTTAGACCCCAGATGAAATATCCTATATGTGGGATTCCCGTCGGTGCTGTTCCGATATATGCCACCGGTTCGGACTTTTCACCGAGAAGCGTTTTTAATTCTGAATCTCCAATGACCTCCGCGGTGTTTCTATTTACAAGGTTAAATTTTTCTTGCGCATCCATAGATTATTTAATTCCTTGAAGTTTTTAAGTATTCCCTTGGTTCCTGCTGCATAGAAGATCTCTGTGTTTTAAAGGAAGATTTATTGGGATGTCACTTAAGAAATAACCCTAAAGATTAATTACTTGAATTCTATAGGCAAAATATTCCAGAAAGATTATTGAAAAATTGTTTCTGAGGATTTCGTGCATCCATGCCCCGAGGCACTCTTTTGTCACTTAATTGGGCATGAACAACCCTCAGGCATATCCAAAAAACTTCTTGGGCACAAAAACTTAAGAACTACCCAAAATTACACATGTATAGCTAAAATAAAAAGCCCGCTAAATGTTTTATAATGAATGAAAGAAAAAACTATTCAGAGTATTTGAAAAAGAAATTTCCCCCGAAAGAAAAATTCGTCGAGAGAATGCGAGCCCTGCTGGGTGAAGTCGGCGCAAAAGAATTTTTTGAAATCTCATACACAAAAGTCCCCAGTTCAATTCGTTGCAATACTTTAAAAATTTCTTCGGACGAACTTAAATCAAGATTAGAAAACTACGGCTGGAAAATAAGACAACCGTTTAACGAATTTCCCGAGGTCATGATTATTGAATCAAAATTAAATCCTGGGGAATTGGGGAAAACGAAGGAGCATCTTTTAGGATATTACTATGTGCAAGAGATTTCGTCCATGTTGCCGATGTTGGCATTAAAACCCGAGGCAGGAGATTTCATTTTGGATTTATGTGCGAGTCCAGGTAGTAAAACTACTCAGGCAGCGTCGATGATGAAGAATGAGGGGACGATAATTGCCAACGAGGTTAATATGGGGAGAATTGGGATTTTGAATTCAAATCTTGAAAGATGTGGGGTGATGAACACGATTGTGACGAGGAAAGAAGGCGTGGCGTTATGTGAAAGGTTTCTGAAAAAAACGCAATTTAAATTTGATAAGATCTTGGTTGATGCTCCCTGCTCTGGAGAAGGCACTCTCCGAAAATCCCCAAAAACATTTTTGATGTGGAACCAGAATATGATTAAAAAAATTGCAAAAACCCAGAGAAAACTTGCGGAAGCGGCTTTTAAATTATTGAAAGTTGGCGGGACTATGATATACTCAACCTGCACGTTGGCACCCGAGGAAGACGAAATGATTGTGAATTATTTGATTAATAAATTTGATGTTGAAATTGAGAAACTTAATTTGCCATTAAAATTTAGGTGCGGGGTTTGTGAGTGGGAGGGGAAGTCTTTAGATGAAAGTGTTGGGAAATGTATGCGGTTGTATCCTCAAGATAATAATACCGACGGGTTTTTCGTTGCGAGGATTAAGAAGTTGAGTGAGGAGGAAAAATGAAAAAAGTAAATACTATGAAATCCCCTGGCATAGCAAAGTTTATAACCTGCGGATACATAACTAAATCATATATCCCTCAGGCTTACTTCGGTAACCCTGAGTTTTATTTTTTCCTAAAATGAGCGACGCTGTTATTTTTATAGACGGTAGCAACCTATACCATATAGTTCGCAATTTATTCCCATTATTTGATCAAAGCAACTTTGATTTTGAAAAATTCATAAAAAATATTAGCTATGGATTGGACTTAAAAAAAGTATATTATTATAATTCACCGCTTGACCGTGGAAAAAATAAAAACTCGTATATAAAGCAACAGCGATTTTTTAATCAACTCCGTTCAATTCCAAAATTTGAAGTCGTCCTATGTAGGATGCAAAAAACACGGATTAATGGGAAAATTGTCTATCAAGTAAAAGAAGTTTGCGATGAGTTTGTAAAATTAAAAAAGATAGAAGTTGGTGAATTTTTTAAATGAAAATACAAGTATTAGACAGAGCAAAAAAGAAAAAGTTCGTGGCTGGGCTTAGCGAACTTGGGATAAAAAAAATTCCGCAAATGTTGGTTAGAAGTGGGAAGGAAAAGATTAGAGCGTTTTCGGGAGATTTGAGCAGAGAGCAAATTATGGAAATTTGGCGACTGTTGCCAATTGAGGGCATCGGACTATATGTGGGGAAGGATATGGTAAATCGGAATGGGGTGCGTGAGGTTCGGTTGAGTTTGGACGGGATGCACATCTGGGAAGAACAGCTTACCGAAAGAATCTTCACGCTTAGCCCAGAACAAGAACAAAAATGGTTTTTAGGTGAGAATGTTGAATTGGACGAGGGTCAAATTGGGCAAATCAGCGACGGGTTTGTTTCTGTGCAATCAGCGACGGGGAACGATTTTGTCGGAGTTGGAAAACTTGGAAATGGTGGGAAGATCCTTTTTGGATTTTTGCCGAAGGAAAGACGACGAAAACCGAGGATGTAATAGATTGGGTTTTTATAATTTTGAATGGTGGGGTTGAAGCTTGTTACTAAGGTTGAGAATACATTTTACCGAAGAGTTATCCCCATCTCTCTTGCGACATCTTCAATAGAATAAACCATGGCTCGCCTAACTTCTTCCAACGCCTTCAATTTGGGATAAACTATCTCTATTGTATCGTCCTTTTTTTCTTGATTTGTTCTCACCGTTCTTAGTTTATCACTCTAAGATTACGACAATAAGGGAAGTTTTATAAAGATGGATTTTATCGTATACAAATGGACGATAATGAAAAATATCAGGGGATGTTAATAGGATTAGCGGGTAGGCAATTTATAGAGAACAACTCAAAACTTAAGAGCCTTTATTTGCCCTCAAGAGAGAAGCTTAGATTAAAAGAAATGAATCAATCCTTGGAAGCTGAGTTAGTTCAGACTTTAGAGGAAGACAAGAATGGGAGACTGATAGTTAATCTATATCCTATGGAAAATACCGCCGTCAATGTTCGAAATAGAGAAGAGGCAGATTCCTTGATGCAAATTTATGAGCTGAGTGGCTGGGAACGAAGAAACGGGGAGCTCCCAACTACGCGTAATCCTTGGGATAGAGGAGGATATGAAAAAGAAACCTGCGCGAGTGCTGGTGTCGATTTTTTTAGTAAGGAAAGGGGCGTATTCGGGCATGGTTCCAAAAAGTTTTATTCACAGCACGGATGGAATATAATTTTATTTAAGGATTTTATGACTGTGAATGGCATAGCTCCCGAAACAGAGAAAGCAGTGAATAAGTATTTTGAGACTAATTTCCGAGATAGGGTGAATGTTTAGGACAGAAAATTAGATAGTGATTTCCTCAAAAGAAAGGTTTATAACGCATCCCAATTATTTATCTTTATAGCGGGGTGGAGCAGTCTGGTCAGCTCGTGAGGCCCATAACCTCAAGGTCACGTGGTTCAAATCCCGTCCCCGCTATTTGAATAAAGACCTTGGTCACGTGGTTTCGTTGGGAGGAGACAGCCGAGTAACGAGCGAGTGTTGAAGATGCGAGCACAACCCGATAATTTTATAATCTCTTTTCGTTGTTTTTATTCATGTGGAGATGCCGGAGTGGCCAAACGGGCTGGACTTAAGATCCAGTAGCTTTACGCTTACGGGGGTTCGAATCCTCCTCTCCACATAAGAAGGAGGTTTTGAATCCTGTGTTTCGATTCCTTGGTTCCGCAGCTGAGCGGAGCGATGACCGGGACCAGCGAGAGTCTTTGACGCGAAGCCCTCTCCACAT
>CAYRXX010000030.1:0-8822 GCA_964428375.1 Candidatus Woesearchaeota archaeon | reverse complement strand
ACCCCGAAGGGTCCGCCTTAGCAGAGCGGTGCAATACCATTATGCGATGTGAGCTGTGTGAATCATTGCATCTGAGTTTCTCAGTGTCCGAGTGTCTTTGACACGACGGTATGCGATGTGAGCTTTCCCGAATGTCACATTCACTAAACACGCTATCCACGATAACATGCTTACCGAAATGAAGAACAGGAAGTCTTTTAAAGTTTTCTTATATCTCTATACTGTAGGCAGGTCGGCGTGCTAGCCCCACGCTGTTACGCAAATGGGCTTATGGCGGACTGCAAGGCGGTCGGTAATATGAAACTTCGCATGTCGTGAATTTGACGTTGAAGTTCTGTCCCTTTTGATCTTGCCTTGATGAATCGGGTCAGAGAGAGGAATCTCAGCAGCCCTAAATTAAGGTTTAGGTGCTTAAGGGGTCGCAGAACTGAGGATAATTCATGACCGCTACGATGCGGATTTGAGCTGTCCGTCGGCCTACACTAAATGGATTAAAAATGGTAACTTTTAGAAAATTCTTAACGAGCTCAGGGAATAGCATCTTGGCTGGACGTGATGCCGAGACTAATGATAAGCTTATTTGGGAATCAGAACCTAACGACACTATCTTGCATACCTCTGCACCAGGAAGCCCGTTCGTAAATGTTGGAAATTCTCCTTCAAAAACAGATATTAAAGAGGCTGCTATTTTTTGTGCAAAATATTCCCAAGATTGGCGAGATTCTAAAAGGGATGTCATCGTCGGTATTTTCGTAAGAAAAAATATGAACAAAACGAAAAAGATGAAAGCTGGAACATGGGAAGTAAAAAAGGAAGAGCCAATAAGAGTTAAAAAGGGCGATATCTTGGAATTTGAGAGAGATAGAAAAAATGCAACCACTTAAAAAAATACAACTTGGGAAAAATGGTTTGACGCCCGCCTTCGTAGAGCAAGTAAGGTCAATCTTTGAAAACGAAAAGCTAGTGAAGGTTTCCATTCTTAAATCGGCGTGTAGGGACAAGTCCGACGCTGAGAAGATTGCGGACGACTTAATCTCACAGCTTGGGGCAAAATACGGGTATAAATTGGTTGGCTACGTTTTAACAATTGTGAAATACAGAAAGAATCAACGATAGTTTTATAAACTAATTTTATGAGTTCTAATCAGGTTAATGAGCTTCGGCTTATCTATCTCTGCGAGGAGAGCCCAACAAGATGGCAAAAACAATATTCACAAAAGATCCAGTAAAATATATTCCAGAATTAGCTGGTGCCTTGAAAAAAATTCCCGAGTTTGAAATCCCAGAATGGGCAATGTATGCGAAGTCGGGTGTTTCGAGAGAGAGACCCCCTGTGGATGAAGATTTTTGGTTTACAAGAGCTGCGTCAATTTTAAGACAATTATATATTCATGGAGTCGTAGGTGTGGGAAAATTAAGGACAAGATATGGCTCAAGAAAAGATAGAGGAGGAAAACCTGATAGATTCAAAAAGTCGGGTGGGAAAATTATTAGGGTTATATTACAACAGGCTGAGGCAGCAGGATTAGTGGAAAAGATTACAAGACTGCAACACGGAAGAAGACTAACTCAGGCTGGTAGGGATTTTTTAGATTCAATTGGAACATCTGAAGATGCCGTATTGGAAACTGCAAAATGGGTTACAGAAAAGAAAGACAACTCATCCCCTTCAGAAGAGGATTCAGAAGCTACAAACGAGAAACAGGAGGATGGCAATGGCGAGTAGAAAGGCTAAATTGGCTAGCAGTAAGAAAAGGCATTTAGATAGAGCAAAAAGGCAAACAAAGTGGGCTCCGTTTTGGGCTGTTCTGAAAAAATATGGAAAGGGCGGGAAAATTCATCCATCGAGAATTACTCATGTTAAGCGTTCATGGAACAAGACAAGCTTAAAAATTAAACCAAGGAAGATGGCTAAAAAGAACTTAGGATAATGGCAGAAGAAGAAGAAACCAAAATTGAAAAAGAAGATAAGGTAGTAGATAACTCGAAACCAATTGTCGAAGAGAAAAGTAAAATTGAAGACAAAAAAGAGAAATCTAAATTAACTACTGCCAAAAAAGTTTCAAAAAAGAAGAACGACGAGCCAAAGGTCGAAATTGAAAGGGAATATATTGTCCCTCTTAGAAAAGGATTTTTGAACGTGCCACACTATCGTAGAGCAAAAAAGGCCGTAAAGACATTGAAAGAATTTATGGTTAGACACATGAAAATTAGAGATGGAGACACAAGGAAAGTAAAGGTAAATATTCATTTGAATAATGAGATATGGTTTAGAGGAATAAGAAAACCTTTGAATAAAATAAAAGTCAAGGCAAAAAAAATAGAAGATATAGTTTATGTCGAGTTAGCAGATATTCCAGAAGTCGTTAAGTTTAAGATAGCGAGAGAAGAGAAGAGAAAGTCGTCTGTAGGTAAGAAGAAAGAGAAAAAGAAAGAAGAAACAAAGAAAGAGAAAGTCGAAGAAAAAGAAGACGAAAAGGCAGAAAAGGAAGCTTCTGTAAAAATGGCCAAGGAGAAGGTTAAGAGCACAAAGCATACTGCACAAGGGAAGCACAAAGCTAAGACAACTCCTGTCAGAAAGGTTTTGAAATAAACTAATTAGATAGATATTTGAACATTCCCTTTTATAGAAACTTATGAAATTAATACTTGCAGAAATTAGAAATGCGGTGGAAAAAGGCAGAGCAGAAAAGTCTGCGAGATTTTTTAAGACAAAGAAGGGTTGTTATGGTTACGGAGATATCTTTCTGGGAGTTCGTAATGGGGAGTTAAGAAGAATAGCCAAGAAGCATTGGCAAAATACAGAGCTCCGCGATATTAAAAAGTTGTTATGCTCAGCAATCCACGAGGAGAGATTGGTTTCCGTTTTGCTTTTAGTGGAAAAATACAAACATGGAGATGAGAATGGAAAGATGCAGGTTTTTAATTTTTACGTAGATCATGCAAAATCTATTAACAGTTGGGATTTAGTAGATTTATCGTCGTGGAAAATAGTGGGAGAATGGTTAAGGGGCAAAAAAGATAGGAGTGTTTTGGTTGCTCTTGCAAAATCGAGAAACTTATGGGAACGCAGAATAGCAATCGTTTCTACTTTTGCATTTATTCGTCGAGGAGAAATAAGGGATACGCTCGATTTGGCAAAGATATTAAGAGGGGATTCTCATGATTTAATCCATAAGGCAGTCGGCTGGATGTTACGAGAAGTTGGAAAGAGGGATAATGTGGCACTCAAAAAGTTTCTAAAGAAAAACTATACTCAACTTTCGCGGACAACAATTAGGTATGCCATCGAAAGATTTGAAAAAACAGAAAGAATACGGTGGTTGCGACTCAACGTTCTCTAAAAACTTAAAAAGCTTCAATCTCTTAATCTGTATGGACGAACATAGCATTGTAGAATTTTTGTCACCGATGGAAAGAAAGACTCTGCTGATACTAAGCGAGAAACATGAGAGCATTGACGACATTTCTTCAAAATCGGGATTGGATAAAACAACTTCGAGGAGAGCCATAGGGTTGCTGGAAGGGAAAGGGCTTGTGGAGTCCAAAACAACAGAAATTAAAAAAATAGAGTTGGGTATCTTAGGGATTAATTATTTTAAAAAAGAATTGCCAGAACGCACCCTATTAAACAAATTGCATGAACGGGAAATTATCCCGATTGGTGAAATTAAGAACATTTGCGGACTTAATGAGAATGAATCCAGAGCCGCACTTGGAGTTCTAAAAACTAAATCCATGGTGGATATAGAGGCTGGCAAATTAAAGTTGGCAACCTCAAACGGAATTGGGAACAAGATGCCCGAAGAACTTTTTATGGAAAAATTGCCATTAGATATGAAAGATTTACAAAAAGAAGATGTCCCTATTCTTAATAGTCTTAAAAAAAGGAAAGAGATAATCGAAATAGTCGATAAAAAAACAGTCACTGCGATACTATCTAAGAAAGGACGCGAGATTAGCAGAGAAGAATTAGACGTAGAGATGGTTGAGGCACTAACACCAAAAATGTTAAAAGGGACTGGATGGAAGGGTAAAAAATTCAGAAGGTATGACCTGAATGCACCCGTCCCAAGAATTTATGGGGGGAAAAGACATTTTGTGAATCAGTCGATGGATTATGCCAAGTCTATTTGGCTAGAAATGGGCTTTAAGGAGATGAAGGGGAATATGGTAGAAAGTGGGTTCTGGATTTTCGATAGTCTATTCACAGCACAAGATCATCCAGCTCGAGAGATGCAAGACACCTTTTATTTGAAAAACCTTACAGCAGATATAGATAAGAAAACAAACTCAGTTTTGCCTAATGTAAAAATGGCGCACGAGGGTGGAGTTGATAATTCCAAGGGGTGGCAATATAAGTGGGATGAAAAGATTGCGAAAAGAGTCGCATTAAGATCCCATACCACTTCTTTATCTGCTCGGAAATTAATGGAGATTGGAAAATCTAAGGAGTTCCCTGCCAAGTATTTTGCACTTGGAAAGTGTTTTAGAAACGAGACAGTAGATTGGAGTCATGGTTTTGAGTTCAATCAGACAGAGGGAATTGTCGTCGATGAGAATGCAAATTTTAGGCAACTGCTCGGTTATTTAAAACAATTTTTCTCCAAGATGGGCTATGATAAAATTCGTCTGCGTCCAGGATACTTTGCTTATACTGAGCCATCTTTGGAGATAGACGTTTGGCATCCTGTGCATAAGAAATGGTTAGAGCTGGGAGGAGCGGGGATGTTTCGTCCCGAGGTTACAATCCCAATGTTTGGCAGGCACATACCAGTTCTTGCGTGGGGCCCTGGATTTGATAGAATTATAATGGAATTTTTCGGGATTAATGACTTAAGAGAAATGTATAAGAATGATATAGGTAAATTAAGGGAGATGAGGTTTTGGAGGAAGTGATGGAAATTAGTTGCAAAATAAATGGGAAAGAATTAAAATGATTTCAAATAGAAAAATTTATAAAAGAGAAAGCTTTACCAATAGTAGAATTTACCCCAGTGATCCTACGGGGTCGCTGGATGACTTTTATTTTAGGGGGTTAGAGAATGACTAATACATTGGTTTTTATAGATGAGGGATTTTTATCAAAAGTCTCTATTTGTTTTGGAGGTGGAAAGCGTTTTAAAATTGATTATATAAAATTTTCCAAATTGATTTCAAGGAGACAGGATTTATTTTGCCGACATATTTTCTATTATACCGCCCCTCCGTTTCAATCTAATAAGCCAACTGAAAAGCAGATGATTCGAAAAAGAGGTTACGATAAATTCGTTAATTCTATTAGCAAAAACAAGGAGATAACTATTAGAGAAGGCAGATGTCAAAAGACAAATATTTCTGGGAAAACTGAGTATCATCAAAAGGGAGTTGACGCGTTAATGGTTTTTGATATGGCATCTTTCCCAATAAAATTTCCGGATGTTAAAACGATAATAATAATTACTTCCGATACTGATTTTTGTCCGATTATTAATGAAATAAAAACATTGGGAATTAATGTAATACTCTACACTTACTACGAAAAGAAAAGGAGGTCGCGATTTTCGGTTTCTCATCATTTGATAGATTCGTCCAACGAAGTTTATTATCTTACAAAAGAAATTTTTGAAAATTCCATACTAAAAAAATGACAATACTAACATTAAACAAAAAAGAACTTGAAAAGAAAGTCGGAAAGATAACCCCCGAACTTGAAAAGAAAATCACCGATATGGGGACCCCTATTGAAGAAGTTACCGACGACGAATTATCCGTAGAAGTTTTTCCAAACAGACCAGACCTATTATCCTTAGAAAATTTTGCAAGGGCGGTCAATCAATTTAATGGAAAAGAAAAAATTGCTACCTTTAAAGTCTACCCCCCAGAAAAGGAATTCTTAGTTACTATTGACAAATCAGTAAAATCCGTTCGTCCATATTGTGTCTGTGCAGTTGTTAAGGGCTTAAAATTCGATGATGCCAAAATTAAAAGTATAGTCAACCTACAAGAAAAGCTACACAATTCAATCGGAAGAAAAAGGCGAAAAGTTGCAATTGGTATATATCCTCTTGAAAAGATTAAGTTGCCAATTCGATTCGTTGGGAAAAGCATTAAGGAAATTCAATTCTTGCCTTTAGGTTCAGATGTAAAGATGAGTGCAATAGAGATATTAAAGAAGCATCCTGCCGGAAAGGAATATGCTCATTTACTTAAAGATGCACAGATATTTCCAATTTTTCTCGACGCTGGAGATGAAGTGCTAAGTATGCCACCTATTATTAATTCTGAAAAAAGTGGTAGGGTAGATAAAAACACAAGAGATATTTTTATCGAATGTTCTGGGAGTAATTTAGCATATCTCGAAAAAACCCTGAACATTTTAATAGCATCAATTTCAGAAATGGGGGGGAAAGTATATGGAGTTCGAGTTCGCGATGATTCTTCCGAAAGATATTCTAAGTTAAAGAATGCTATAATGGGAAAGAGCAGGGTTTATCCAAATATGTCATTTGAAGAACTAGAGTTTAAGATTAAGGACATAGAAAAAACGCTTGGGATTTCATTAAAAGAAAAATCCATTAAAGATTATTTATCCAAAACAGGAATTGGATATGAAAATAAAAAAGGAAAATCCGTCGCTCTAATACCACCCTACCGAACAGATATTCTTCATTGGATTGACTTGGCGGAAGAAGTTGCGATTGCTTATGGTTATGATAATTTTGAACCCGAAATCCCTAATATTTCCACGACCGCCGAAGAGAATGCCGAAGATAAAACCAAACGAGCAATCGGAAATATTTTAGCCGGACTTGGGCTTCTTGAGTGCTCCAGTTTTCACCTAACCACAAAAAAGAATATTAAAAAGATTCATTATGACTTTAATAAGTTTATAGAGGTAGAAAATTCAAAAACCGAACGTGATGTTTTGAGAATGGATTTGATGACTAACTTATTACAAATTTTATCGGAGAATTCTAATGTGGCTTATCCTCAAAAGGTTTTCGAGATGGGGCGTGTATTCGAGCTTCATGAAAGTTCCGAAACAGGCGTTGTTGAAAAAGAACGCTTGGCAATTGCTATGTCCGATGAGAAAATAGGATACACAGAGATGAAGCAGATACTGGACTATTTATTTAAAATGTTAAATCTGAACTTTGAAGTTATCGCCAGCGATAGTTCTAATTACATTCTTGGAAGATGTGGAAAAATTATAGTTAATGGTAAGGAAATAGGTGAAATCGGAGAAATCGCTCCAAGAGTTCTAAGAAATTGGAAGATTCATTTACCTGTAGTTGGATGTGAACTTGAAATGGAAAGCTTATTTTTATAATTAGATTCACTAATAAAATTTAGAATAAATGATTTTTATTAAACCCCTTCGCTAACTTCTTCGCCTACTTTGACACTTTCTTCTTCCTTCTTCGAATCAATTTTTGATTCTTCATCTGCTTTCTCTGCAATCATTTTCATCTTTTCTTCAATAGCACTTTCGGCAGTTTTCAATTCTCTTTCCTTTTTCTCTCTGATTAATTTCTTCTTCCTTGGCTCTTCCAAAATTAGTTTTTCTCCTACAAAATCTTCCAAGCTAGGTACGGGCTTATCAATTCCATGAGCCTTCATATATTCTCTTGATAAAAGCCAAAAGAAAAGTCCTAAGGATTTATTGGACTTATTATTTCCAATTATTACAGAGTCACATCCAGTAGTATGATTATTAGTATCACAGATTGCCACAACTGGAACGCGAACATTTTGTGCGTCAGCCAAGGCATTCTTGTCTAACCACGGATCACAAATAAACACCATTTTTGTCTCAATAAAATCACTTAAAACAGTATTGGTCAAAACTCCCGAAGGATATTTTTTTGTATAAGTCCGAACTCCAGTTAATTCAGCGAACATTTTAGCCGCCCTCCATCCCGCCTCTCTCTTACAAATTAGCGTCCAATCCTTAGGCTTGAATTGTTTTACAAATTCTATTCCCTCTGCTAATTTCTTATCAACTAATAAAGTATTCAAAATAGCTAACCCATCTAATCTCCTTCTATAAACATATTTCCTCATAGTGGGAGTTATCACTTTTGTCCCAAGATATGCAGCAGTCTTAATATAATCCTCTAGAGGTGTTAAGATTGTTTGATCCTCTTTCTTGGTCTCAACATCTGAGCCAATCTTTTCTTCTGTTTTTTTGATTTCTTCTGCCATTTTAATAAGTTATAATCTCGTTCAGGAGTTTTTGCTACTACTCGAATTCGAGCCCCGCACCTGATATTATTAAGACAAAAATAGGCTTTATAAGTTTACCGGGCATCGATAGTTGTATTCCTTAAACGACATGTCCATAAAAACATTCCAACCCAGGAAAAACAAAAATGCTCATTAATTAATTTATAAAATACTTTCGGATTATCTTTTCAAAATAGACTTTTCGATATCAATAACTCGCTTGGCCTTAACCAACCTTTCCTTTCCAAAAATTCCAGCTTTCATAAATTGCCCACCGAACCCAACACAGTAATCTGCTAGAATATCGTCGGTAGTCTCCCCACTTCGATGTGAAAAAATCATTGTGATATTATTTTTTTTACAATATTCCACAACTTTCTTCATCTTAATAACTGACCCAACCTGATTTGGTTTTATTATAGTAGCATTGATAGACTTACCACGAACCGCCCGCATAACTCTTTTCGGATGAGTAGTTGTCAAATCATCACCAACATTTAGAACTAGTTTCCTACTTTTCTTAATCCCCTCCATCACGGACTTAAATCCTGAGAAGTCATCCTCATTCATTCCATCCTCCACAAAAAATATTCCAAACTTTTTAATAAGTTTGA
>CAYRXX010000029.1:0-8849 GCA_964428375.1 Candidatus Woesearchaeota archaeon | reverse complement strand
TTTTTTGCATTAAAAATAAAGACAATGGGAGTTTATAAAATTAGTGGAAGCACAGAGAACATCCTCAAGAAATTTAAGAGGTTAAAGGATTTGGGTTAGTTTTGTCCCAGAGCTGGAAAAATAATCATACCTGTTGTTAAAATTCCGACACCCTGCCCAATTACTAATACCCAATCGCCGTGTAAATAACCGTGTAATGTCCATAGAATATAGGATAGGAATGCAAGGCTTATAAAAATAGTCGAATAACCTTCAGTGGATTCTCGTTTATAACTTTCCATAAATTGGTCAGGGAACCGATGATTTTCGCACCTTACAGTTTCTTCCGCTTAACCGTTCTCCAAGCAAACAAAAAACATCAGCGCGTAATCCGCCATGGTTGCTTTTCCATCCCTGCACAACTTAACATCAATACGTTAAATATTCCAGGCATATCCTTTAAACGAATAATCCCAGTCGAGAAACTATATATATGTTAAACATCCAATCTGCGAAACCTGACATGTTATATTTTAATAAACCACACAGAACAACAATCTTTAGAAACATCCACTAAGTCCGTCTTAAATTCTAAACTCCTCTAGATTGTCCCCTTAAATAACCTTTAATCCTTTAATCCCAAAAAAATCTTTTACTACGTCACCCAGCTCTTTTTCCCTCTGCCTATTTCTTCCAATCAAGGCTGCCTTACTTTCCCTTCCCGCATTAATAATAATATTTCCATTTTTCATTTCTATCCCATTAAACTCTATCGGAGCAACAATAGCTTCGAGAAAACTCTTAATTCCTTCATTGTCATCCATCGTCGGGATGGCCACAACCCGAATCTGTTTTCTAATCGTCTCGCTCATTTTTTTGACATTGCACGCCTGTTTACCGATTGCCGTTGATAACTTAGATTTTTGAACCGCAAAAACAATCTTATTATTATAGGGGAAAACTTTTGTCGTACTAACTTTCGTAATTCTAGAAAACAAATTAAGATGCCTCATCATTTGCATATCAATTATATTAGCCATTCTATTTTTTCAAAGAAAAAACTTCGGATTCAAAATCAAGATTTAATTCCTTAGCTAAATCAGCCTTGGACTTCAAGACGTCGAACTCCACACCAGCCTTCTCTAATCTCTCCACTGTTGTGTCTCTCGTGTCCTTGGCAATAAAAACGTTTTTTGCTTTCTTCCCCATTTTCAATGCTTGTTTAACTCCGAAAAATACCAATCCACCCTCTATCCCTTCTCTTAATTCCTTAATACTCATTTTTTACTCTCCTTGGATTTTGATAACGAACCAGTAACCTTGACGAGCAAACCTGGTAATCCAGTTCCTACAGGAACAGGTTGATTCAATATTATATTTTCTATAACCGATTTCAATTCGTCCTTTTTCCCTGTTTTTGTAGCCTGAACGAATTGTTTTATTGGAGTCTCGAAGGAAGCCCTTGCCAGAATGGAATTTTTATCTCCTATAATTCCCATACGAGTAATCCCTTTCACAGAACCAGAGGCGGTCATTGTATCGGCGACCAGCATAGCGTGTTTGGAATCAATTGCCAGACCCTGAGAATTGATTACCTTGTTAATTTCATTAATGATTAATTGCCGAGCAGCCTCTATTCCCAATATTTTGGACGTTTCGTGCAGGTCGTTAGTTGTAGCCCTGTTAGCGTCAACTCCCTTAACTCCCATGATATCCTTTAAATTAGATCCCGCAGTTAAGATAACAAAATCCTTCCCACGCTTCACTACCAACACTTGCGAAATGCCTTTAATCCCGCTTAAAATTACGTCCTTGATTTTTTCTTTTGTTTTGTATATGGCCTTATAGTCTTCTTTATTCATATCCAAAGATAAACCAGACGCATCTCCGATTATGTCAAACCCTTTTTCTCCTAAAATCTCAATGACCTTCTCGACAGACAAGTGAGCAGTTTTTATCGCCTTATTGTCGACATTAATCTTGATTTTTTTAGTCCCAAAATCTATTGATATCTCTGAAATGATTTCTTTTAACTTTACTTCTTTTATTTTTTCAGCCACAACTCTCGCATCGTTTTCATTGTTTTTATCTTTCTCTAAATAAATTTCCATGGCTGGAGTTTTTGGTAATTTCCTTGCGTCTAAAATTTCAATTATACGTGGTAGTCCAGATGTTACTTGAACTTCTGCAACACCTGCAGAATGGAAGGTGTTAAGAACCATTTGTGTCGACGATTCACCAAAACTTTGTGCTGTGACAACACCAATTGCTTCACCTGGTGCAACTTTTTTATCTAAATGCTTGGCTGAAATATCAATACCATCAAGACCGTAGGCAAACTGAACAATACTCCCAGAAGCATCACGGACAGTCCCATCGTATGCCATAATTAAATCTTGCAAGGCGTTTGCCAATCTCCTATATAAATATCCAGACTTTGGAGTCCTAAGTGCGGTATCCATCAACCCGTCACGTCCAGTCATAGAGCCGAAGAAAAATTCCTGAGGGCTCATTCCTTTGATAAAAGAACTATGAATAAAACCGCCAGCACTTGGGCTTAAATCTCCCTTCTTAAAAAAAGATAAGGTTCTCCCAGTGTATCCAAAATCTATTCTCCCGCCGTTTAGTACTTGCTGTCCAACCGAACCTGCAATTTGTGAAATATTTAGAATACTTCCCTTTGCTCCAGAGGTTATCATTTTACTTGCCATGCTCTCCTTAGAGAATCCGTCCTTTACGGCTTGTCCAACATCAGTCCTAACCCCATTTAATACTTGCAAAATCTTTGTTTCCCGAGTTTCCTCAGCACTCAATCCAGGAATTAATTCTAATGTTTTATTATAATAACTTTCAATTATTTTCTGCACTTTCTTCTCGGCGACATCCACAGTTTTCTGATTCTCTTTCTTAACTTCATCGGATACATCTAAATCTTTTAGAGAAATAGAAAATCCAGTTCGCGACAAGAAAACCGTTCCCAAGGAGAAAACTTTTCCTATCAATTCCATAGTTTCACTTCGTCCTAATTCTCTATCACTTAATTTAATAGAAGTTCCCTTCCCGCTCTTAAATCCTTTATAGTCCATATCGGGTGTAGCAATTTTTTTTGGAACTACTTTACTCAAAAGTTCGGAACCCTTATTCATTTTGTTTAAACTAAAATTATCAACCCCAATCTGATACAATAATTGCGAAGCGTCTTCTTTGGAAATATCACTTTCATTTAGCATGTAATTTCCAGATACAGCATCTTGAACGCATCCGAAAAAGTTCATATTATTTTTTGGAGAGAAAAGATTGGTGTTCACGTTTAACAATACTTTCGCCTCCGCACGAGCTTCTTCCGTTTGAGGAGCGTGAATATTCATTTCGTCTCCATCAAAATCAGCATTATATGGACCACAAACTGAAGGATGGATTCTAAAAGTTTTCCCTGGTAGAACCTTAACAAAATGTGCCATTAAATTTGCCCGATGCAAGGACGGATGCCGATTAAATAAAACCACATCTCCGTCGATAAGTTGCCTCTCAACAGTATACCCAATATCTATTTCCTCTATTAATTCTTCCCTTAATTCATCTACAACTTTTTTCCTTTTCCCATCACTTCTTATAATGTAATTAACAGCAGGATATTCCGTTTTTGCTACAAGTTTCTTCATTCTCTTTATGTTAATGGAATTAACTTTTTCCGCCACAGTCAAAATCTTTGCAACTTCGAGAGGAATTCCAACTTCATTCAATTTCAGATTAGGATCAGGAGAGATAACTGTTCGGGCAGAATAATTAACACGCTTACCTGCGAGATTCTTTCTAATTCTTCCTTCTTTCCCTTTAATCCTTTCTTCGATTGTTTTTAGGGGTTGCCCGCTTCTATGACGAGCAGGAGGAATTTTGGCAATAGAGTTATCGAAGAAAGTAGTAATGTGATATTGTAATAAATCCCACAAATCTTCGATGATAACCTCTGGAGCACCAGCATTTAAGTTTTCCCAAAGTCTTTGGTTGGAGCGGATAATATCCGATAACTTATGAGTCAGGTCGTCTTCTGACCTCTCTCCAGATTCTAAAGTTATTGACGGACGAACCGTAACTGATGGAACCAATAGGGATGTCATAATTGCCCATTCCGGACGAAGAGTTTCTGCATTAATTCCCAAAACCTTTAGGTCTTCGTCGCTCACTTTAACTAATCTCTCACGGATTTCCGACGGGAAAAGTCTTCTACGCCCACTTCTAAAAGTAGTAGGCTTTTCGAGCTTGACTTTTTCCTGAATAATTTGGCAGTGCGGACATTTTTTCCCATCCTTAGCTTTTTTAATTCTATCAACTAAATTCTTCGATAAATCCTTTTCGTCCTTAATCAAAACTTTCCCACAAGCCTCACATGTAGATCGCAAAACTAAATCGATGATTGGCAAATATTTAATATGAACAACTGGACGTGCGAGTTCAATAACTCCTGGATGCCCGAGGCATTCCTTCAATCTTCCACCGCAAGTTCTACATCTAACACCAGGATCAACTGCACCAAGTCTTAAATCCATTAGTCCACCATCTACGGGATAACCATCTACATCATAAAGTTCTGGCGTTATAATTTTTGCAACACTCAATTTCTTAATTTGCTCTGGGCTCAACAAAGAGAACTGCATTTTTTTAATTTGCTTCTTAACTGGTCTCATTTTAAATCAGCCTCCACTTTAATAATCACTTTATTCATACTTGTTTTTCATTTCAAATTTAGTTAATAAATGTAACCCCTGTAATTCTTCAACCAGCAACTTGAAGGCGTATGAAACCTCGACGGGCTCAACCTGATTAGAATGGCATAATGAGCATTCTCGTTTATTATGAATTTGATCGTCGATAACAATCGCACCGCATTTACTACAAATGTTAATTACTACTTTATCCGAGTCATATCTTTCCTTTAACAGTAATGATGCTCCGTGACTAACCAAAGCCTCTTGCTCCATCTCTCCTAATCTCAATGCCCCTCCTCGTGCTCTACCAGCGATAGGCTGACGAGTAAGTAGTGCTATTTTCCCCGAAGCTCGAGCGTGCATTTTATCGGCAACCATATACTTTAATTTCAGATAAAACATATTGCCAACGAAAATCTTAACTGGCATTCTTTTACCTGTGATTGCATTATACATAATTTCCTTACCGTCTTGTCTAAACCCTAATTTCTTTAATCCATCTTCTAGGCTTCCAATTGTCTCGCTCGAAAAAGCCGAAGCATCGACGACGGAACCGCTTAGCGAAGCCAATTTCCCTGCCAAGACATCCATTAGATAAGCGATGGTCATACGAGATGGAATTCCGTGGGGATTGAACATAATATCTGGCTTTATCCCGCTAACAGTAAATGGAACATCAGACTCATTAGCAACCAATCCTACAATCCCTTTTTGTCCATGAGGAACCGAGAATTTATCTCCAATCTCTGGGACTCTCAACTCTCTCATTCTAACCTGAATTAATCTATTCCCTTCTTTATCATGTGTTACAAAAACAGCATCAACAGTTCCACTCTCTTCTTGGTGTAAAGCCGAACTATTTTCCTTTTTGGTTTGAATTGAAATCTCACGAGTCTCACTCAAAAACTTAGGAGGAGAAACCTTCCCAACAACAACCTCTCCTTCTTCAACTTCAGCCTCGGGATAAATAATTCCGTCATCTTCTAATAACTTATAACTCTCTTCTGCTCTATACCCAGAAACATCCTTATCTGGGATACAAACTTCATCCCTCAATCCACCAGCGTAGTTAAGTTCTACTGAGACATAAGGTCTTAATCTGGAGCTTCTACCAAATCCACGATCCACAGATCCTCTGTTCAGCACCACAGCATCATCAACATTATAACCCTCAAATGGGATAACTGCCAACACAACATTTTGTCCAACAGGATGGACATTTAGTGTATCATAAGTAAAACTTCTAACCAATGGTTTTTGGGCATAATGCAAGAGGGACACATCCGTATCAATCCTCACTGGGAAGTTTGCAGAGTATAATCCTAATCCCTGACGATAAGCCCTTGAGCCACCTTTAATCATACGAGCAGGAGGATCATGAGGACCGAATGGAATTAGGGAAACACTCGCTCCGAAAATATCAATTTTATCAACCTCTAAATGTGTATGTTCTTTTGTTAAATCTTTTTTATCCATACAAACATAGCAATCATCCTCTTCGGCAGCATCTAAATATTCCAAAATTCCTTTTTCAAATAAATTCTTCCAGCTTAAAACTCCTTGTTTCACAAGTTCTATATGCTCTTCTTTCAATTTTGGTTCTCCATCTTCAACAATAATTGCTGGACGAATAACTCTCCCTATTTCCGAACTAACAAAGACAGCGTCGAGAAACTTATCGAATCTGATAGAGACTTCAATTGGTAAGTTTCCAGATCTCCTTGCCTTCTTAACCTCACCTATAAACATCGTAACCTCGTCTGTCGCCCCTACAAACCTTCCATTGTAAAAAATATCCATCTTCCCCTCACTCTTCATTCCAGCTTTGTTCAAAACCTTAATAATATCTTCATACTCTGCGGAAATTCTCGTCGATACTCTGGCCAACAATGCCAGATTCTTTCTTAGTCCAATCTCCGTTCCTTCTGGGGTTTCAATGGGACAAAATCTTCCGTAATGAGTTGGATGAACTGTTCTCGCCGCCAAGTTTTCTTGTTCCCCTGGCAATGTTGAAGTCACCCTTTGCAACTGACTCATAATAGCAAAAGTATTATTTTTATCCATGTTCTGTGTGACACCCTTTCTCTCTCCAATCCACGAACCAGTAGCTATTGCGGACTCAATACGATGAGTAAATAAGGTTGCCTTAGCGATTGTCTTAATAGAATAAAATTTCCTCCGCTTAACCGTTTTTTGTAAAGTATGCTGAACTTCTCTCAACAAAATACTGATATTAACTCTAAACAAATCTGATAATAAGTCTCCAGATAATCTCACCCTCTTATTTGCATAATGATCCTTATCTGTCATTGCCTCGGCAGGATTTTCCTTGGCCATATAAAATTGCTTAACGAATTTACATAGTGTTTTGGCTTTCTCTTTTCTATCCTTTTTATCCAAACCAATATGAGGTAAAAAGTAAGAATCTATTCTTTGCTTAACCCTGTCTAACATTTCCTTGTTTGTTCCCTGCAAGTTACTTTTTTCAGCAATCCACATCAGTGCATCATTAGCATTTCCAATATCTGCATATTCGTATAAATTAAGAATTAAACTGTCTGTCTGTTTCCCAATTAATTTTGCAATCTCAGCGTCACTGGTTATCCCAAGCGCCTTCAACAACACAATAGCTGGAATATCTCTAAACCTTGAAAACGAAATTTCCAAAATTCCCTCTCCACTTTCTACCAAAGATACGGGGATTTTATATGCACCTCTCTGAGAGAATAACCGTAAAATTAAACGGTTCTTGGCTTTCTGTAATTCTACAAAAACTTGATTAGAGGCCAACTCTTCTGCCATAATCATTACCCTCTCATTCCCATTAATTAAAAAATATCCTCCATGGTCTTTTGGATCAATATAGTTTTTTATTAAATCATCCTCGCTCATCCCCTCAAGATTGCAGCTCCTACTCTTCACCATAACAGGGATTCTTCCAAGTTCCACCTCTTCTGTCTCAATTTGCCCAGCATAATTAATAGACATCTCCATCCATATTGGAGAGGAATAAGTTAATTTTCTAAGTCTGACTTCAGCTGGAGTAACTGGCCTCGATGATCCGTCGCTTTCTATTACATTTGGTTTTCCCACACGAACTCTTCCAAGTTTAATTTCAAAGTTATCATTAGGCAAGGAATCACTAAGCTCCTTAACTATTTCTTGCATTCTTTTTTCTATAAAATTATTAAAAGATGTAATATTAGATTCTACAAGCGAATGATTTTTCAAAAATTCTTTAACTAAAATATGCTCAGCCATTTCTCACCTCAATCGCATTGCTCCTCTCAGAATATACAAGAACAGTACATGGTAGTTTATAATTATTTTTAGCCATCTAAATCACAACCCGATAGTATTCTTCATTTCCCCGAGAAATCTTCACAACATCGCCACTTTCAGTCCCCTCTGGCAATCCCGCATCCTTCTGAGAAATCTTTGGTAGTTGAGTCACCGCAATATTAAGACGGGATAACAACTCTCCAAGTTCTTGTTCGTTCAATTTCGCATGTTCTGGTTGGAGGGTGTGCATTTTTCTTTTCAGAATACCTTTTAGATAAGAAAAATATCAAAACTTGGTTTAAAAACCTTTCGACTTTTGGGATTAGAAGAAGTTTAGAAGAAATTAGTAAAATACTCTTAGAAAGGACATTTAAAAAAACCCAATCTGACTATTTTAAATTTACCGTCGATGATTTCCGGCTTCTATCGATTAGCACCGAAGATGTCAGAAAAGTTACTTAAGAAGCTCTCAAAAGGAATTTCGACTCTCTGCCATCCAGAATACCCCGAGGGGATTTGAACATCTAGTGCGAAAGCAACGAGCAAAGCGAGGCGACCGTGCCTTCCGAACAACTTGCTCTCGACAAAGTCCAAGTTCAGATAAAAAATGGCCCCGAGGGGATTTGAACTTATTCACAATTCACATCGAGAAAGTATGTTTAACCCAGAATGATTTCTTGAAGCAAATTGCTCACCCAACACGGTGTCGTGTGTTCAAATGGCCCCGAGGGGATTTGAACTTATTCACAATTCACATCGAGAAAGTATGTTTAACCCAGAATGATTTCTTGAAGCAAATTGCTCACCCAACACGGTGTCGTGTGTTCAAATGGCCCCGAGGGGATTTGAACTTATTCACAATTCACATCGAGAAAGTATGTT
>CAYRXX010000028.1:0-8861 GCA_964428375.1 Candidatus Woesearchaeota archaeon | reverse complement strand
ATATAAATATTTTCCTTAAACCTATCGGTTCGAATCATAGCCCCGCGAGGATTCGAACCTCGGTCGCTGGGATCAAAACCCAGTATCCTTGACCACTAGACTACGGGACTGTTTTATTTTTAGGAGAGTTGTATTTTTAAGTTTTGGTGTTTGTATCTTCCGCGTTTTTCTACTATGTTTAATCGTGATAGGACGTCTTTGGAGTGGTCGCTTTTGTATCCTTCTTTGAATGCGTCGAAGAGGTTTTGTGAATTCTGGAAGTGTTTGGCATTTATAGCTTGTTTTATTAGGTGTATGTCTACGGCTTTGTTTTCTATTTTTGTTGAGATATAAGACAATCCGAAGTCTATAATGAAAACTTTGTTTTTTTGTAGAATAGTATTCGAGGTTGTTAGGTCGGCGTGGATGATGTTTTGTCGGTGGAGCTTGGAAAGTTGTTCTCCTATCTTTTTCATTACTTCGAATTGTTTTTTCTTTGAATAAGAGTTGAGTGTTTCGGATAATCTGTCTCCGTTGATGTATTCCATTTGGATGGTGTTTTTTTCTGAATGTAGAAGGTTTGGCACGTTTATTTTTGCCTCGTGTGCTTTAATTAAGATTTTTGTTTCGGATTTGGTTCTACGATTTCTTATTCTGGTGTCGAGTTGGGGGTGGCGATAGGTTTTTGGCAGTCGTTGTTTTTCAATTATGCTATTGTAAAGAAAAATCTTGGCTTCAGCTCCTTGTTGAATTAATTTTTTCATCTACACCTTTCTCTCTATTAATTTTATTCGCGATTCCCATTCTTCGCCGTTTTTTTCTAGTTCCAAGTTAAGACTTTGTGGGCAGGGTTTACCTTTTAGGTTTAGAAGCTTGTGGTAAAGTATCCCAATTATTAATATTGATGAGAATGTTAATCTGTTGTATGGTTTTAATCTACTGAGAAGTTTCACCCTTTTGTCTTTGCTATTCCGTATGAAGTCGAAGTTTACGCTCTTAAGTCGTTGTTCTATTTTTTTGAAATCTATTAGGAGGTTGTGGATTAGATCGTTTCGGGTTTTTGCCAGAGTGTCAATTACTTTTTTGTGGTCTTCGTTAATTATTTCCCATTTTTTGATTATGCTCGTTTTAGTTGGGATGGTCAAGTTCTCCCTTATTGTATCATGAGGCAGATTTCCCGACTTGTAATTTATAATTTCGTTTAGAAAATGCTCCATGTAGAGTTGGATTATCAGAATTTCTAGACGAGGTTCTTTTGTAGTTTTTATTGAATTCAAGTCTGATAAGAGCTTTTTCAAATCGACCATTTAAAATTTTATTT
Organism: Candidatus Woesearchaeota archaeon; assembly: GCA_964428375.1. Taxonomy (GTDB): domain Archaea; phylum Nanobdellota; class Nanobdellia; order Pacearchaeales; family GW2011-AR1; genus JAGVXH01. The sequence continues at coordinate 7,561 of CAYRXX010000028.1, read as the reverse complement.
TTCCTTTGAATTTTCTTGCCATCTTTTGCATCGTTTTCTGGTCTATCTCTCCTCCACTGATTCCAGATTGCATACCCATCATTTCTTTGAGCATTTTGTATTGTTTTAGAAGTCCCCGTATCTCTGTTGTTGTTGTTCCAGAGCCTTTTGCGATTCGCTGGATTCTTGTGGTTTGTTTTTCTAATGTTTCTGGGTTTTCTATTTCTTCTTCGGTCATAGAACTAATGGCGGATTTCCAATGTTGCATTTTCGATTCTTGTTTTTCCATAACGTCTTTTGGGACTTTCGCCGAGGACATTCCAGGTATCATTTTCATTAATTTGTCCATTGAGCCCATCTTGTTCATCTGTTCTAATTGTGAATATAAATCTAAAAGTGTGAATTTCCCTTCCTTTAGTCGGTCTTCAATTCTTTTTTGCTGTTTCTCATCGGTTATTGATTTTATGTGTTCTAATAATTCGGATAAGTTTTCCATTCCTAAAAGTCGTTGTGCGAATAGTTCTGGGTCGAATGTTTTTATGTCGTGGAGTTGCTCTCCTGTTCCTATAAAATAAACTGGGGCATTGGTTTCGGCACAGGCTGTTAATGCTCCTCCTGCTTTCGATGTTCCGTCCATTCTTGTTATTATAACACCGTCTATAGAAAGGGCTTTTTGAAACTCTTCGGCCTGTGTTCTTGCAGTTTGTCCAACATCGGAAGGCATTACCAAAATTCGATATGTAGGATTTAGGGATTTATTGATGGTTTTTATCTCTTTTATTAACTCCGAGTTTAAACCGTCTCGCCCAGCGGTATCTATTAAAACTAAATCGTATTTTTTTAACTCGCTATCGTATTTTTTTATTATTTCAAGAGCTCGTTTTGTGTGGCTTAATTTTTTGTTTTTTTCTGCGTCTTCTGGGGTCTCTATGAATGAAGATAATTTGGCTTTTTCTGCCATTTGTCTAAGCTGTTCCATTGCCGCTGGTCTTTGTGTATCAAGTCCAAGTAGTGCTACTTTTCTTCCTCTCTTTGCGTAGTAGAATCCAAGCTTGGCGATGGTGGTTGTTTTCCCAGCTCCATAAAGTCCGAGGAATATCATACTTGCTTGTTTTGGAATTTTTAATTCTTTTTGAGCTGGGGCGTCTGGTGTTCCTCCGAGTAATATAATTATTTCGTCATGGATAAGTTTTATGAGTTGTTCTTTTTTGTCAATCCCCTTGATTGTTTCATCGTAGGCGATTTTTTTTATTTTTTGAGTTAAGGAAAAAACTAGTTCTATATTTACATCAGCTTCAATTAAGGATTTTTGAAGTTCTTTTATAATTCCATCTATGAGTTTTTTATCAACGAAGATAGCATTGGATATTTTTTTTATCCCTGATTTTAGGGAAGAGCTTAGTTTTTCTAATACCATTTTGTTCAGAGACTATGAGGTTTTTTATATCTTTGTTTGGGTTTTGCGAGTGAGAAAATTGAAGGTTCGTGTTAGCAAAATAGTTACTTTCTATTTCGAGTTATGATTTTGTTTGTTTGAGTTTTGCGAAAATAAATAAATTCGGAGGTATCCGTAGAGCGGACACCTCTAATAAAAATAGTTTTTATTCGGTTTGGTATCTATTCGTATACCGACCAAATTCCGAAGATAATTGCTACTATAGCTCCCAAGGGAACTGACCAAGTAGCGGTTGTTGTGTAGTAACCTAAGGAAACTAGTCCTCCGGCCGCAGCAACCCATCCTGTCCATCTTGCCATTTGTTTTGCCTCCATTTATTTATATTTTGATGTATCATTTTCGAATATTTTCATTATCGTTTTTATTTTCTCGTTTAAGAGATAGTATAGTCGTTTGTTTCCGATTTTTTTAACTCCGATGACTCCCAAGTTGAGTAATTTTGAAAGCTGATGTGATACTGTCGGTTGATTTCTTTTTACAATTAGCGGTATTTCGCAGGCATAATAATTTTGAAGTAAGAGAAGTTTTAAGATTTCGAATCTAAGTTCGTTGTTTAGTGCATAGATTATTTTCATGTCTTCTTTCATCTCAATATGAGTATATTCTCATATATTAATATATCTGACTACTTTTAGATTACATCATAATATAGCGTTTAGAACTTTTTCTTTGTCAAATACTTCTATGTCTTCGTATTCTTGTCCTGTTCCTATGAATAAGATTGGTTTCCCTGTTATGTGGGATAAGGAGAGTGCTGTTCCACCCTTTTCATCTACGTCGGATTTGGAGAGGATTGTTCCTGTAATATCGATTGCCTCGTCGAAGGTTTTTGCTTGAGTGGTTGCGTCGTTGCCAGTTGTGGATTCCCCTACGAATATTTTCATATCAGGTTTTGCCACTTTTGAGATTTTTTCTAGTTCTTTCATCAGAGAATCTCGGTTTTGCATTCTTCCAGCAGTATCTATTAGGACAACGTCGATAGAGTTCTTTTTTGCATATTTCACGGCGTCGAATCCTACTGACGCTGGGTCAGATCCATATTCTTTTTTTATTACAGGGATTTTTAGGTTTTCTCCATGGATTTCTATTTGTTGAATTGCGGCTGCTCTGAAAGTGTCGGCTGCTGCGAGGCAAACGGAGATATTGTTCTTTTTTAGGTAGTTTGCTATTTTAGCTATTGTTGTCGTTTTCCCAGAGCCATTGATTCCTGAGAACAATATAACAAAGGGTTTTGATTCTGATTTTTTTATTTCTTTGATAAAATTGGGCGGATTAATTAGGAGTTTTTTTATAACTGATTTTAATTCTTCGGAGAAATTGGTATTTTTGAGTGGTTTCCCGACGAGGACTTTTTTTAAAGAGCTCTGAATTTCTTCCACTGTGTCATATGCTACATTGTTTTGCAATAGGATGATTTGAAGCTCTTCGAAAAGTTCTTCGAATTTTTTTTCGTCTATGATTGTTTGAAATTTGGACAGTATGCCCTTCTTTGTTTTTTTTTCTGGACTTTCTTTTGTCTTTTCTTCTTTATCTTTAGTTGTCCACTTTTTAAGTTTCTTTTTTAATGCTCCAAACATGGTTTTTAAGAGGGTTTCTTGTTTAAATCTGTTTGGATGGTGAGTATAACAATTGTTTTAAACGGGGTGTGGGTAGTTTTTTTATGTTGACGTTCAGTGATATTTATGAAGCGATGAGGAAGGAAAAGTATGGGGAGAATTTGCAGGTCTTGCCGAAGAATTTTTTAGTTGATGCGAGTAATTATTTCCGAGAGAAGAAAGATTTTTTGAAGAAAGAAGACGATTTGTTTTCTGATGTTGTTATTAAAAATAAGAAAAAATTGGAGAATGCACACACAAGTTTTAGGGATTTATTGAGGATTAGGACTAGGAAGATTTTGAATTTGGCGTTTGTCGCGTCGCAAGTTGGTATTTCTAAGAAAGATTTTGAGAATTTATTGGGGTTTGAGAAAGATTTATTTGAAGAGTTGGTAAAGGCATTGGAGCGTGCGGAGAAGAACCAAATTGCTGATATGAATGGGGGAAAGAAAAATGATAGTAAGTATAGGCTTGTTCGATTTTTGTCAGACATTGGTGAGTTTTTGAATGTAGAGGGTGAGGCGGTTGGTCCGTTTGTCAAGGGCGAGATTGCGAATTTGGAGAGAGAGATTGTCGATATTCTAGAAAAGGATAAAAGCGTAGAAGTTATTGACTATTAGTTTTATAGATTTGACTTTGGACAAGAAGGGTTGCCCAAAATATTCCGATTATGAAAGACGCGATTCCTGAGAAAAAAAGTCCGAGGGTTAGGTCTGTAATTCCAAGAACTATCATTCCTATGGTAGTTATAAGTGATGTTTGAAAGGTGACAAATGGTTTCTTTTTTTTGAAGCCTAAGATTATTTGGGGGAGTAAGGCGTAGCTTAGAAAGATTAGGCAGGTTGTTATTGTGATGTCTTGCCATGTCATTGTTTTTTTTGGTTTTGGTAGGTTAAAAGGCTTGGGGTTTTGTCGTGTCCGTGGATGTTATTTTTTAAGTGGTGTTCCCTTATGTTTTTCTGGCATTAATATTGGCTTCTTGTAAATGCTATTTGTCTTTTTAGAATGGCTCTCATTTTTTTTAATTTTCCCTCCTAAAGTTTTCCCCCAATTCTCAGGAACTTCATCGATTATCAATTTTTTAAAATCAATTTCAGCTAAATCACAAAAATTCAAGACCAAATCCTTGGGCATTAGTCTGGTTTCGATATAATAATTTTTTAAAGTCGAATATGGAACATCAAACCCAAATTGCAAAAGTCCCCTCAGCGATGGTGCATTTAGTTTTTTAATCACCAAGTCTAAAAAAACTCGTTGCTGTCCTTTTCTGAATTTAATCCTCATCTAAAAGTTAAAGATATGGTATTTATAATAATAACTGCGGGACTATAAGAACCCAAAACTTTAAAAACAAAAATAGAAGTTATATCTCTATGAAAATGCCAAAGAAAATTCAAAGATATTGCCCTTCGTGTAAAAAGAAAACGGAGCAGAAAGTGAAGCAGCAAAGCACGGGCAAAGCGTCAACTCTAAAACGTGGAGCAAAACAAAGAGCAAAGCTTCGAGGGTTAAATAGAGGAATTGGGAATAAGGGGCGTTTTTCTCGTATGAAGAACCAGGCGAAGGGACAACGTAAAACAACTAAAAAAACAGCGATCGTTTATACTTGTACAGTATGCAAGAAGGGCAAGGACCAGAAAAAAGGTAAGCGAACGTCAAAACTAGTGTTAGAATAATGGAAAGATTAAAAATTAAATTTTTGGAAAAGAAGTTTCTCTACTTCGCCTCACCAGAGGCATATCAAATGAGTGGAAGAGAAATTTCTCTTTTCTAAAGAGAAAGAAATCATGGCAGAAAGAAAAAAATACATCGAAGTGAAGGTTCCGTTTCTAGATGAAACTCTTAGAGTATTGGGAACACCAAATGATTTGCACGATAAAACCATAAAGTTAGATTTAACAAGAAAGTTAAGAGGTAAGGGATTAACAATAAAATTAAGAATTATTAACAGCGACGGAAAACTCTATGCAATTCCAAATAGCTTGATTTTAACATCTTCTTATATTAGGCGAGTAATGAGAAAAAGATCTAATTATGTGGAAGATTCCTTCCAGACAAGATGTGCAGATATTCAGGCGACTTTCAAGCCACATTTAATTACGAGGAAGAAAGTATCAAGGGCTGTAAGGAAGAATTTAAGAAATGTGTGTAAGGAATTTATTATTGATTATGCAAAGGAGAGAACGTATATTGAGCTATGTCAAGAAATATTAGATGGAGCACTTCAAAAGACTTTGTTGCCTAAGTTAAAAAAGATTTATCCGCTGTCCTTCTGTGATATAAGAATTATAGACACAAAAGAATTGGAAAAAATAGATATTAAAAAGGCGATTTCTATTCAGGAAGATAATCAAGAAGAAGATATCCAGGAGATTCCAGAAGAAAAAAGGGCGGAACAAAAAGATGACGAATGAGCAAACATTAGTTTTAATAAAACCTGACGCTATTCTAAGGGGGATTTCTGGGGAGATAATACAACGATTTGAAAAAGTTGGGATGAAAATTGTGGCGATTAAAATGATTCAGGCACAAAAGGAAACTCTTGAAAAGCACTATTACAAAGATGAGACTTGGTTAAAAGAAAAAGGGGAAATGTATAAGAAAAAATTAAATTTACCCGAAGACACCGATGCTGTTTCAGTTGGAGAAAAAATTGTTGAAGGCATAATTAAAGATGCACAAATTTCTCCGATAATCGCGATGGTTTTAGAGGGACATAATGCTGTGATGACTGTAAAAAGATTGACTGGTCCAACAAATATTGACGACGCAGCACCTGGGACTATTAGAGGGGATTTTTCCCACGATACATTTGAGTTGGCAAACAAATCAAATCGACCGAATATAACAATAATTCACGCAACAGACAATCCGCAAGAAGCACAAAAGGAGATAGATTTTTGGTTTAGTCCAGATGAGATTTATACATATACGAAGCCAGAAGAAAGTGTTCATTATAGGGTAAGAGAATAGTCAGAAAATCTTATAAACAAATACTTCTAACACTTATTATGAGAAAAATATTTTTAGGACCACCAGGATCAGGAAAAGGAACCGCAGCGTCGAGAGTTGCTCCAAGATTCAATGTTCCGCATATCTGCACTGGAGATTTATTCAGAGAAAACATAAAGCAAGAAACTCCAATTGGGATGGAAGCAAAGGGTTATATGGAAAGAGGAGAGCTTGTCCCAGATGAAATTGTAATCGGAATGTTGGCGAATAGGATAAAACAAGAAGACTGCGAAGACGGGTTTATCTTAGACGGATTCCCGAGAACAATCCCGCAGGCAGAAAAACTATCAGAAATTTCCGATATTGATGTCGCAATAAATATGGATGTTTCGGACGAAATTGTTATAGAAAGATTGTCTTCAAGAGTTGTTTGCAAAGAATGTGGAGAGATTTTTAATTTAAGAGGATTGATTCCAAAACAAGAAGGAAAATGCGACAAATGCGAAGGCGATTTAATCCGACGCCCCGACGACGAACCCGAAGTAATTCAACACAGGCTCGACACCTACAAAGAACAAACCTCCCCACTTATTGAGTTTTACAAAGATAAGGGAATTTTGAAAGACGTAACTTGTCCCAATATAAACCAAACTGCAGAGGAAACAGCACAAAGTGTATGGGATGCAATAGATGAATTTTTAGCAGAAGCAAAATAAAAACAAAAAAAATTCAAGCCTGTTTCAATACTTACTTGATTTTTTTAATAATCGCATACTTCAGTTTTTGAGGCTCATTTGTACCTATTCGATATTTTTTACCATTCTTTGTTTCTATTTCAATAGCCGATAATCCAGAAACATTATACAGCCAACCATAAGGGGTTAACCGAATCCCCCAGCCATAATACCAAGGATTTCGTACTATTCGGCAAAACTTAATATTTTCCAAATTAAATTTTTTGCTTATAATTCCAAAACCAAACTTGAGAATAAGTTCCATCTTGCCTACCTCTACTTCTAAGGAGGGAAAAAGCACTAAGGCAACCAACAAGACAAAAAGCCCTATCAATAGAGACAGACTAAATTCAAAGAAAATCGCAACAAAAAGAAGACTTAGAAGCGGAATAATTAATAATGTAATCATTAAATATCCAACTTGTTTATGCCTGTACTCCATTTTACTTACTAACTTATTCACTATATATAACTTTTTTTAATTATAGAACCAACTCTGTATTAATGTTACTCGTTCTTTTTTACAGTCTTTTTGATTTTATCAACAACTTTTTCGGCAATACTCTTCTTCTTCGCTCTTGGAGCTCGAATTCTAGAGCCACCGCTAACCAACTTACCAATTCTTTTTTTTCTTCGAGCAACTCTCCAAGCCCTGTTTCTATCAAGTCTCTTAGGTTTATTTTTTCCTGGCATATTATTTAATTTAATTTATCAGTTTTAAACCTTTAGGTTACAAAAATATCCAATATCTTTCCCTATGAATCTGCGGATTCGAACGCCCGGAAATGATTTACCGTTTCAGTGAGGGGTTTTACGACCAAAGCCTGCGAAGGGAGTTAAACCCT
>CAYRXX010000027.1:0-9832 GCA_964428375.1 Candidatus Woesearchaeota archaeon | reverse complement strand
ATAATAGGAGTCGGATCCCTAAGTAAAAAACTAATATAAAAAGCCCCTCTTCCTGCTCCTCCTGCATCTGATCCATAAGCACCAACTGCCAAATCTAAAACACCATTACCATCTAAATCTCCTAGATTAGCAATCGCATCTCCATAATTATCACTATCATTTAAGACGGGGCCGTTGGGGGTTGTGCTGTTTATTTCTACTGTGGATTGGACGCTTCCGTTTCGGTTCATGAAGCTGATATGGATTGCTCCTCTATCTGTTCCGCCCGCATCATCGAAACGTGCCCCGACTGCCAAGTCTTGAATTCCGTCGCCGTTGAGGTCTCCTAAATCAGCAATGGCACTCCCGTAGTAATCGCTATCGTTTAGGACTGGACCATTAGGAGTTAAACTGCTTATTTCTACTGTGGATTGGACGCTTCCGTTTCTATTCATGAAACTAATAAACGCCGCTCCCCTGTTTGTTCCACCCGCATCAGCAGTCATAGAACCAGCGGCTATATCCGGGATTCCGTCGCCGTTGAGGTCTCCTATATCTGCGATTGATGCTCCATAATAATCACTATCATTTAAGACGGGGCCATTGGGGGTTGTACTGTTTATTTCTACTGTGGATTGGACGCTTCCGTTTCTATTCATGAAGCTGATATGAATTGCTCCTCTATTTACTCCGTCGCCATCATCACCCTGTGACCCTACAGCAATATCTGGGATTCCGTCGCCGTTAAGGTCTCCTATCCCAGCAACGGAACGCCCATAAGAGTCATAAGAATTTAAGACGGGGCCGTTGGGGGTTGTACTGTTTATTTCTACAGTTGATTGGACACTTCCGTTTCTATTCATGAAACTAATAAACGCCTTCCCTTGCCCGGTGGCTGTCGCATTATATGCACCAACTAATATATCCTGAATTCCGTCGCCGTTGAGGTCTCCTATATCTGCGATTGACGTTCCATAAGAATCTCCGCTATATAACACCGGGCCGTTGGGAGTTGTGCTATTTATTTGCACAGTAGATTGGATACTTCCATTCTTATTCATAAAATGAATAAAAACTGTCCCCCTGTTAATACCTCCAGCGGCAGCAAGAAATGCCCCTACCGCCAAATCTTGGACCCCGTCGCCGTTGAGGTCTCCTATATTGGCAACGGCAATACCATAAGAATCTCCATTGTATAATGTTGGACCATTAAGTGTGGCACTATCCACTTCTAGCGTGGAGTTAATGGTATAATTCCAAATACTACTATTAATCACCAAGACGTTTCTAGTCTCTGTCGCATTCGTATCATTTATAGTAGCGTTAAAATAATAAACCCCCGACTTCAAGCCCGCAAAATATCCATAGAAACTAGAATTGGTAACACTCTTTTCCGATATTATTCCAGAAGAATTGTAAAGCATTGCAGTGATATTACCAGAAGATGGTGCTGTTAAATTAAAATAAAACAATCCTCCATAAACCATACCCCCACTAAATGGAGTGGGATCCGTAAAATTAAGAATATGCACTATTACTGTCGGATCCACAATATAATCAAACGAAACCGCCCCAGAAACCTTCAAATCAAAAACATCTTCACTCCCTACCAAATTCGTCAAATAAATCTTATGCCACCCCGCTCCCGAAATATTCCCAAACGTCGCCAAAACCTTCGTCCCGTTTTCCCTATAAACCTGAACTTCCGATGTCCCGTTATTCACAGACTTCCCGTAAAATGTTATATCCCGAGAACTATCCAAGGGAATCTCAAAAGTAACCCTAACGTACTCCCCGTCATTAATCGTCTCGCTCCAATTCCCGTCCTTCGCTTTAACTTCTGGATAGATATCTGAAATGAAAGTTCTATTAGAATCCAAATGTTCCGCCTTCGTGATGTAAATTAAGGTTGAAGCTTTCCTCTTGGGAGGGGCATATGTGGTTTTGATGGATTGGTTGGTGGATAATTGCGAGACTCCGTTCTCTGGGGAAAAAATATTTGTTTCCATTGTAAATCCAGCCATTATTCCCAATGGCATATGGAATAATGTTCCTATATCATCAAACAGCGAATTTGCCTGAGATTTTTTTGGTTGAGATAAACTTGTGGTATAACTCACGCCTAACAACAAAATAATTGCCAAAATAGCGACGATGAAATAATATAAATTAGCTACTTTCTTAATTTTGGTTTGTTTTCTTGTGTTCTTTTTCTTTGCACTCTCTCTCTCGCCGATACAACTTTCGTAGGGATAATGACTATCCTTTTTCCCGTTTTTTTTCACAACTCTTTTGTAACTCATAACTTAAGGACTGTGGTATTGCTAACTTATAAACATTTTTGCCGAGCGAACTTACTGTATTTTGTACTCTTTGGTTATTAGGGTTGTGGGTTTTTGGACGACGGGCTTCTCCAAAAGTTTATTCGCCAAATTAATGAGCCATCCTGTCCTGTCCCTTTGCATCCTTCTTTCGATGTTTTCGGAATCTGGGTAGTAAGAATATTCTACCCAATAATCTCCTAGCTCGTACCTAATAACTAATCTCCCATTTATCAATTCTGATTTCGTAACTTTAACCGATGAATTATCGAATGTTTTTAGTAATATATTTTTTTGGACTGCGGTCAAGGTGTGATTGAAAAATATTGTTAGATTTGCTACTGGGACTTCTGTGTTGTTTGAGGAATTAATTTGATTTTCGTTTATTGTAACATTTGGGCTAAGGATGGTGGATAAGGAGAATAACTTAGTGTTATTATAAACAACCAGAACGTCCAGCTTCCCCTCTTGAAAGGTTAGATTTAATTTTGATAAATTAATAGTGAAGTCTTTTTGTTTCTCTCCTAAGAACTCTTTTCCAAATCCAGTTTTTGAGATATTATAGTTGGTGGTTACAACTACCTTTTTCCCTATGACGCTGATTTTAATCGTATCGTCGGGGAGAGACAATTTCCCGATTTTTACGCTGCCACTTTTTAGCCTAATAGATTCTCCATTCTTTAATGTATAAACAAAGGGGCTTTCTTTTGAAGTGTTCCCATTTATTGCTGAAGAAGTATCAAGGACGTTCTTTCCTTCCGATATTAAATTTTTAATTATATCTCCGCTTATTGAAATTACTTTGGTTACTGGATTACTGGAGGCGTTATTTTTTAATGGTTTTTTACTTGAATCTTTTTGTGTAATGTTTTTCGTCTTTTCTGGAATATTAACTATGGATGTGTTGCCAATCTTTAAGGACTTTGGTTTTGTTGTGTTTGTAGTAGATTTATTAATAATTATTGTTTTATTGTGTGAGGATTTTTTGGGGACGTGAATTTGTTTTGTGGAATGTGTGACCGAAGACGTTTTATGTGTTGAATTAGATGATAATAGCAAAGAAAAAGTGATTTTTGCAGGAGTTGCTCTTTGCCCTTCTGTTCCGTAGCCTCTTCCCTCTCCCGTGATTGATGACCCGTGCACGTAAAATGACCCATTGGTAGTTGGAGATGCAATTATCTCTTTTAATAAAAAAGTCTTAGTATTTTTTGTCCCCTTAAATATTAATTTTGATGAAGCTGGAATTAATTCCCCTGGATGTACTGATAATATCAAAACTCCGTCGAGGGGGGAATTTTTTACATAGTGTGTTTTTAGATTTATAATTGCATTCCCAGAGATTCCTGAATGGGACAGCGAGAACAAAATGAACGCTATCGCGATTATTCCGAAAGCTATGACATATTCTTTTTTTATGCTCGACCTAATATAATTTTTAAGTTTCATCGGCTTGTTATTTCTATGGAAGTTGCAATATTACTTGCGGATAATCCGTCCCCCAATTTTAAATAAACGGAAATAACATCACCTGGATTGAATGTTAAGATTCCTTTGGATTGGGTATCGTAGTCAATTTTTACTCCCGTAGAACTTGCTGGTATAAAATTTTCAAAACCTGTATTTTTACCATTTTTGTATATTATTATCTCTGCTCCTTCTCCTGATGCAGATTTTAAAATTTCTAAATTAGTTGAAATGCCAGTTATGCTTCCACTTCTCATCATCACATATCCCTTTTTAGCCCCACCTTGCACCATCCCTGGCATTTTCAAAAATTCGGAGCTTGATGTTTCTTCGCCAACTCCAAAACTTAAAAGAGTTCTGATTTCATACACCGTTGATTGTGTCTTACGAAAAAGGTTTCCCGAGGCTGTTATCATAAAAAGAGGGCGGCTGCTCCCATTAATTTGGTAAATTGCGATGGTTGTATTGTCTACCTTTTTTATATTAATTGCGGGAGGAAGCGATGTTAGGTTTATAGACTTATTAGAAATTGTTCCTTTATACATCTTAATTGCACTTGTGTCCGCAAAAACTCCGACGGCTAAGACTATTATAATTATTATTAAGTAAATTGATAGGGGTTTCATGAATCATGGAATAAATCATTATATTTAAATTCTCGCATTTTCGAGGCTCAAAATCAAAAAATATTAAACTTATTTAGTTGATTTTTGTGTCTTTAGGCAACTCACGGCTACAATGTTTATTGTTTTATTCCCAACAGTTAATGGGACTTCTTGACAGGTAGAAACTCCATGGACAATTTGTGTTATCGCATACTGATAGCCTTGCTGCCCTCCCTGTTTGAACAAAGAAAGTCTGTCATTTTGATATTTGCCGTAGCCAATATACCCAAAAGAAACAACAAGTAAGACTGCGAGTATAATTAATATAATGTCTTTTGTTTTCATTTCTTTATTGCTTAACATGTTTTCTTTTTATATCTTTCGTAATTCTCTAAATCTCTGCGAACAACACTACGTAATTTTTTTCTGTATCTTTTTCTGATGCTTGGCAAGTAACATAATAAAAATATAGGTGTTTAAGCTCTTGCCCCTCGATATTAACATATTCTTTCATTTCTTTTATCCACGTTTTCATATTTTTATATGGTCCTTCAAAAACTCTTGTTAGAAATGTCCCGCTTAGTTTTACGTCTTGAATTCCGATTATCGCCTTTTTGGAGCTGACATATACATTTGCATGGAACATAGATTTCTCGTCGACTAAAATCATAACTTCTTTTGGTAGAGCATTGGCTTCTTCTAATTTTTTTACGCTTTTTTTAACGACGCCTTCAAGATTTAATGGAATATGAAAAAGAGAGAATGCTGTATCTTTTATAAAAAGTTTGCCCTTCCATGTGACCTTTTTTTTGTCCCATTTTTTTGGGTTAAATTTAGAAGTGCAATCAACCTCTCCGTCTTTCATGGTATTTGATGATTTTTTCTTATTTAAATGTTTCTGATGTCTCTACTATTTTTGATAGGGTTTCCTTGAAATTCTGGAAGTCTGAAATTGGAACCATCGCTCCAGTTGCCTCTTCGTGTCCTCCACCCGTTGCTCCTAGAATGTCTTTTATCGACGATAAAGTTATCTTCAATGCATCTTTCCCTCTAATTGATATGTTTGCCTTTTCGGGTCGGAGAAAAGCTACAACTACTAGTTTGTCTTTGTGGCTGAAAGACAATCTGTTTGATATTTCGGAAGACATAGACGTATCGCCCGAATAAGTAAAAAAAATCAGTTTAGAATTTTTAGATATATTCAATTCTGCTTTTTGAAGTTGTTTGTGTAGTATTCCCTCTAATTGATTGACGCGCTTGTGAAAGTTTTTTGTTGATGGATTTTCTTTTAATATATCATAGGCTGTTTTGGCAGTAATGAGATACTTTGTTAATTTTAGGACATTTGTTGTTGTATCCATTAACCCGAAATTAAAACTTCGTGATATTTTCCCCATTTCTGATGATTGGAGAGCAGTAAACGCATCTATGTTTTGTGGTAGCAACTCTGGGTTTTCCTCAGAAAATGATTTTGTGAATTCTGGTAAATATACGTCTCCTATACATCCTACTAAAGAAAGCCAAATATCTTCTGGGCGATTAAAAATCTTTTGTGAAATATAAGAAACTGGTTCTGATGATGGGAAAGAGTTAAAATAGTAAGTTTTAGAAATTGTGTTTTTGGCTGTCTGACTTTGATGGTGATCTATCCAAATTATTGGAATGCCTTTATCTGCTATTTGATTTATGAATTCTGTCTCCACCTCTGCCTTGTCTAAAATTACAATTGTGTCTGGATTTAATTCGTCTACTTTTTTTAGATAGTGTTTTTTTAAATCTGGAAATGATTTTATAGCCACACCCTTCCCCCTGCCTAACGCTCTTCTTAATATTAAAAAGGAACAAAGTCCGTCGGCGTCATTGTCATAGAAAAAAAGTGGGTTTTGTGCAAGCTCGAGTTGTTCTTTAAGTTCGGAAAGTTGATCTGTTTTTATCATATTGTTTTCCCGCTTATTATTTGCTCTCTTAGCCTTCTTATTTCTTCATAGACTGCCGAACTTTGCCCTTTGAATATCGGCTCGAGTGCTGACACTCCTGATTCTAAAATATTGGCTAAATTCGAATTTGTTCTTATTAGCTGGGAAATCTCTTTCGAAGAAAGTGACAGATGTGATAAAAATCTATATCCTCTGGGAGAAACGATTTCTTCCAATGGTTTTTCCAAAATTAATCTCGCTATGGTTTCAGTTTCTAATAATCCCTCAAATGTTAGATTTGATAATAATGTCTTTGCTCTTTTTAGTGGCATATTGAGATAATCTCGCAAAACCTCGTTTTCTGTTTTCTCTACTCCACGCAAAATTTCCCTGTATCCCATGTGCATAATATTCCCTTCTTTTCCCAGTTCAGTAAAAGTTCGTTTCATCGATTCGGATATTTTTAAAATCATTTCGGATCGTTGTATGACTTGGCACACGTCGCTGACGGAAACTAATTCTGACATTTCTGATAAATCTAAATTTGTAATATGCTCATTGAGGAGTTCTCTCTGCTTTGATAGAACTTGCAGATTTGACGTAGTATTTCTGGTTAGCTCTTCGGTGGATTTTAAATAATATCTGGAGGAGTAATGATAAAGTGTTGTTTTTTTTCTTCTTTCGGAAATTGCGATTACAAATGTTTGCCCTTCTTTTGCTGTCCGTTCGGCGGCCTTGTGCCTTGTTCCTGTTTCTATGGAATTAATACTTGTGTCTGGGGTCATAACTACATTGGCATACAATATCCTCTTTAAATCCTGAGAAATAATTATCGCTCCGTCCATCTTGCAGAGTTCGAAAAGTTTTTGCGATGTGAATCTGGAATTTATTCTAAATCCCCCCTCAAACAAGTGTTTGTTTTGAAGGCTGTTGGAATTAAATACTATCATCGCTCCCAGATTAGACCTCAAAATGTCGTCGATGACTGTCCTAAGAGATGTTCCGGGAGAAACTAATTTTAAAAAATCTAAGAATGTTTTTTCTTTTTCGGATGCCATCAGTTGAAAATACTTACAGAGTATTTATAGTTTGCGTGAATTTCGGCAATCTTCGGGGTGTGTCCGTCGGAGATTTTTATTTAGCTATATTTTTAAAGATTAGCTGGCTCTTATCTGTATGAATATTTATGACGACATTATTTCTTTTCTTGTGCATTCTATTGGGGTTTCTGGATATGCTGGAATTTTTATGTTTATGTTTTTAGAAAGTTCCTTTTTCCCATTTCCTAGCGAGATAATTATGATTCCTGCTGGATATCTTGCTTATCAGGGCAAAATGAGTTTATGGTTGATTATCTTGATTGGAGCCCTGGGTTCCGTCGCTGGGGCTTGGCTTAATTATTTCTTGGCTGATAAATTTGGGAGGAAACTGGTTCTTAGATTTTTGAAAGAACATCATCTAAAAATGGTAGAAGATTTTTTCGAGGAACATGGTCATATTTCTACATTTAATGGGAGATTGATTCCGGTTGTGCGACAATACATTTCTTTCCCTGCAGGACTTGCAAAAATGAATGGATGGAAATTTAGTTTTTACACTGGGGCTGGGGCTGGAATTTGGGTTACTGTCCTCGCTTTTTTAGGATATGCTCTTGGGCAAAACGAAATCTTAATACGGCAATATCTGAGGGAAATTAGCCTTCTTGTGCTGGTATTCGTCGCTGTAATAACTATAATATATGTTTATGTGAAAAGGCGTTCACGTTGATTTCACAAAGATTTTTTAAGCATGTTTTGTTTAATTTAGTATGAGAGAAATTTGTTTTATAACAGGGAATAAAGGAAAACTTTCTGAGGCACGGCGTATCCTTGATGGCGTTAAGCAGATTAAAATGGACTTGCCAGAAATACAGGAAATAGATGCAAAAAAAGTAATCGAAGAGAAGTTGCGGGTTGCAATTAAAAACAGCGAAGGGGAAATTTTTTGCGAGGACACGTCCCTTTACATTAGTTGTCTTAATGGACTACCTGGTCCTTTAATAAAATGGTTCTCTAAATCTATGGGAAATAGTGGAATTTTTGATTTGGTTAATAGGTATGATGATAAAAGAGCGGTGGCTAAGACTATTGTTGGTTATTCCGATGGAGGTGATATCCGGTTTTTCGAGGGGGAAATTGAAGGGGAAATTGTTTCTCCTCGTGGAGAAAATGGCATCGGATGGGACAAGCTATTTATTCCGAATGGACATAAGAGAACTTTTGGAGAGATGACCATGGAAGAAAAAAATAAACTTAGTATGAGGAATGAGGCGTTGATGAAGTTAAAAATTTATTTAGATAAAAAACGAGGCGAAAATGAGTTCTCGAATTGTTAAAGGGTTCCAGGATTTTGTGGGAGAATCTGCATTAAAGAGGAGTAGGATAAGAAAAATTATTCAAAATGAGTTTGAACTTTATGGATTTGAACCTGCCGAAAGCCCGACGATAGAAAAAGAGGATTTTGTAGTTGGCGACAATGTCAGTGACGAGGCTGTGCGAGATGTTTTTCGATTAGAAGACCGAGGACATAGAAAGCTGGCATTGAGATATGAATTCACCTTTCAGCTGAAGAGGTTAGCTAAGAATCAGAAACTACCGTTTAAGAGATTTCAAATTGGAAGTGTTTTTCGAGATGAGCCGATAAGAAAGGGCAGGACGAGAGAATTTACCCAATGCGACGCTGATGTTGTAGGTAGTTCTATGGCTGATGAAGTTGAATGTTTGAAAATTGGGAAAAATGTGTTTGAAAAATTGGAAATTCCTGTAAAAATATATGTGAATAACCGTAAGCTAATTAATGAGATTTTAGTTTCTGAAAATATTGAGGAGAGGCAACGCCCGCAAGTCATTAGAGAAATTGATAAGCTGGACAAATTGTCTAAGAAGGAAGTTGCGGACAATCTTAAAAAGCTGGGGGCAGAACATGTTTTGAAGATTTTTACCGACGATGAGAGCGGATTTGAAAAATATAGTTTTTATGGGGAAATTAAAAAATTAAAAAATTTATGCAAGGACTATGGAATTGAGATTATTTTTAGACCGTTTTTAGCAAGAGGATTATCGTATTATAATGGAACTATTTTTGAAATTTGGTCGGACGAGCTGTCGGTTTCTCTCGCTGGTGGAGGAAGTTATTTGGTCGGCGATGCACAGGCTACCGGAATCTCGTTCGGGTTTGAACCTATTTCCTTGATTGCTAACGTTGAGGAGAAGGGCGTTGATGTTTTGGTTTTATCGGTTGGGGAAGACAAGAAAGCAGTTGCTCTTGCGGAATATCTTAGAAAGAACGAGGTGAAAGTGAGCTTGATAATGAATAAGGCTATTGGGAAGGGGTTGGATTATGCGAATTCCAAATCTGTTGGGAGAGTTGTTTTCGTCGGAAAAAAGGAAGTTGGGGACGGGGGATTTAAGATTAGGGATATGGTGAGTGGGAAGGAAAAGTTGGTGTCTGAGGAAGATATTGTTGGGATTGTTAGGGGTTGTTAGGGGTTGTTTTGAAGATTGTTTGA
>CAYRXX010000026.1:0-10411 GCA_964428375.1 Candidatus Woesearchaeota archaeon | reverse complement strand
TCCAGAGACAGAAGCTGTTAAGACAGAGGAACCAGTTGTTGAGACTGCAAGTGCTCCTGCTACTGCTGAAGAACCACAATCAGCACCAGCAGAAACGACAGCCGCTACAACCGAGTCAGCTTAAGGAACAACATAATTTTTTATTTTATTAATATTTTTTATTTTATTAATTGCGAAACTTTTTATACCATATTCCCAATTAAAACACATACATGATGGTTGTAGTTCAATGGTAGAATGTACGGTTGTGGTCCGTGAGACGCGAGTTCGATTCTCGCCTTCCATCCTGAGAATTGAATAAGCGTCTGACGTGAGCGAGTTTTTAGCTCTTCGACAAAAATCATTCAGGGCAACAAATACACGAAGAGTTGAAGACGAGTAGATTCTCGCCTTCCATCCTGAGAATTGAATAAGCGTCTGACGTGAGCGAGTTTTTAGCTCTTCGACAAAAATCATTCAGGGCAACAAATACACGAAGAGTTGAAGACGAGTAGATTCTCGCCTTCCATCCTGGACGAGAATGAACTCGGCGAGTTTCCCACGGGGATACCACTTCGTGGCACGAGAACCTCTAATGAAGAGACCTTCGTTTCACTCGGCCTCGATATATATCTTTACTTTACCTAAAAATTATTATTAAAACAATCACACATAAAAAACAACTATTCTAACTTCGCATTCAAAACTCGAACGTCTGGACTCCACAAATCAACCTTGTCACCCTTAAATCTTACTCCCCTAGAGACCTTTTGTATCAATTCCCGTCGAGCCTTGTCCATATAAAATTCCATAAACTTTTCTGGCTGTTCTCTTTTAAGAATTTGCCAAAACAACCCCTGAATATTTGGATACGGAAATTTTGTAACAATAATTGAATTACAACTTTCTCCTGCAAAATCTACTCCACGAGAGCATTTCGTGGTAAACAAAACAGACTGCTTTTTCGATTTAAATTCGTTAATAGCCTCGTTGTTTTGTCTTTGAATTTCTTTGAGTCTTTCCCTTGTTATTAAATTTTCCAACATCAAGGACTCATTTTCTTTTTCTGACGGTAAATCGTTGAATGCTGAAACATGAATCAGAGTAGGAGGAGTGGCTCTCGATAGTTGCATGTCAAGAATTTTAAGATATTGCTCCCTTGTGATTGTTTTATTTTTAAAATTAGCAAAGGAACAATTACGTTCTGCATTCGTTCTTCGTTTATTTATTGTCCCAGGATTTTTAGACTCAGCCTCTATAATCTTAAAATCTGTGAGCCCAAAAATATCCCTTAAAACACGCTCCGAATGTAATGTCCCAGACATCATCACTAAAACGTTATTTTGCTCTATCAATTCATTAAGTTTTTGTGCAAGATTAATTGACACAATAGTTATCATTATAATATCACCACTCTTTTTTGCAAAAAGTCCAGATTGGGATTGGTCTCTTTCTGTTCTTTCAATAGAAATATAACATTCAGAAAGAAGATTTTTGAAAGACCGAGCTATCTCCACGACATTGTTATAATAATTCAGCTCTTCATCCTCAGCTATATTCGGATTTTTTATTATAGTCTCTAGAATTTCAAGAAAGGGTGAGGCGGATAATTTTTCTATATCAGCCAGAGGTGGATTAAATAGAATCTCGTTACATAAATGCATTAAACTCTTGAGAGCGACACGCTTTTCTGGATCTTTTGGAGTGAGGTTAATCAAAGAAGAGACTAATTTATTTAGGTTCACTTTTCTTTCGCTAGAAAAAGAATCTAAAAACTCATCGCATTCATCGATAATATCCAAATCCGTCTTTGGTTTCCTTCCAATTTGCGATTCAATTTGATATTTCATTGAATTAAAAATCAACACATCGGCATCGCGATATGCGGTATACTGGTCGGTATACGGGCAACCTTTCTTCCTTTGAAAAAGAGCAAACTCCTTACCACACGTAGCTTCATATTTTATTTTCTTTGCATCTGGAATACCTTTCGGGTTAATTTCTGCCGGCATAATTGGAGCCCAATATGGACAAGTCGGAGCAATATTCATTCTCTTAATATCGGACGCCTTAGAAAAATCCTCTTTTTCTACAGCAGGATTTGTTGCTATATACTTCAAAAGTTGGTCGGTGTTTTTTTCTCGTATTTCAATCGTACATGGGAGGGTAAAATCGTCAGCGCGCTCCCCTTCAAAAGGGCATATAAAATTATTTCTCCCCTTGATAATTGCTATATTTAGAGGCTTCCCGTCACGCTTTAAAATAAATTTTTTCTTTGTGTAATCTGTCTCATACTGCTCCTGCAGCGATTTTATAGGAACCACTATTGAAGTCTTTTTAAAATGCCTAGCAAGGTTTAATGCCATGGCCGATTTACCAGACCCACATACCCCACGAACAAATATAAGTTTATGCCCAGCTTCTACCTCATCAAGAATCTCTTTGACTACATCTGCCTGACTTTTGTTATTAGAAAAAACAAGCGGCTCCAATGGAGTAGAAGACATAGGAGATTCAAAATCATCTCTCGTCGAGGACTGCCCACCCTTTTTATTTAATGACCACATCCCTAAAAACCGCGGACGCTACTTATAAGTTTTATGTGATTTCTATAAAATATAAACACCACTACCAAGTCGTAACTTATAGAAAGATTTAAATAGGATATTTTAGTCTATCTTGTATGAAGGAAAAAACCTTAGAAAACATATCAATAAACGAACTTAGTGCTAACGATAAAAACGCTAACCTAGTTTTTGATCGCTTGCTTGTTGGTGCGAATGACAAACAAAGAGAAGAAATTAACTTTTTACGTAAGTGTTACAATGTAGCTGAGATTACATCAAATACCGACGAGCTTACTGGACTTGGAAACCGAAGAGCTCTGGGTAAAAAGTTCAGAGAAGAATATTCTAGAATGAATCGTTCTGGAAATCGGTTCGCTGTAGTAGGATTAGATATAGACTACTTCAAAAAATTTAATGATACGTATGGCCACGAAGTCGGAGACGATGTTTTGAAGCAATTTTCTGACGTCATTTCAGAGAACATAAGAACTGCAGATGGATTTTATAGGCATGGTGGAGAAGAATTTTATCTAGTAATGCCTCTTAACAGTAAAAGGGACGCTCATAAGGCAGTTTCCAAATTACGTAAAAAAATACAAGAAACTCCAGTTCCAGTAGGTCAAGGAAAAACTGCACGCATAACTTTTAGTTCTGGAGCATATTTAGTAAATGAAAACGATTCCATGCAAGACGCTCTTAAAAATGCCGATATGACTTTATATAAAGCAAAGGAAAGCGGACGTAACCAAGTGAGAATTCATTACGAAAATAAAAAATAAATCACTCAATAATCTTAATCTTGAACTTTAAAACTTTTCCAGCCATAGGATGATTTAAATCTATTGTAACTTCTTTATCGTCAATCTTTACAATCTTAGCTGGAATTTGATGTCCATCTGGAAGAGGGATTCCTATCACCATGCCCTCTTTTGCTTCTTTAGGAAATTTATCTTTTGGAACTTTTTGTATTGCTTTTTCGTCTGGCATCCCGTAAGCTTCCTCGGGATTAAGTGTAAATTCTTTTTCCTCTCCAACTTCCATACCCATTACTGCAGCATCAAACCCACTAACAACCATCCCCGATCCAGCTTCAAACTCTAGAGGCTGTCCATGCTTCTCACTTGAATCAAAAACTTCTCCACTCTCAAAACTTCCAGTATATTCAACCTTAATTTTATCGCCTTTCTTAATTGCCATAATTTTTTATAAAAAACTTCTTATTTAAATCTACCGTAAAGAGCAAATCAAAAGTCATCTTCCTCCTCTTCTCTTTTTTTTGCCAACTCTTTAATTCTTTTTAATGCTGCTCGAACATTTTTGTTTAATTGAATCATCGAATCATCAAGCTGTGCCTTATTCTTTGTCCCAGTACAAACAAGCTTTCCATTGCTAAAAAGTAAAAAAGTAGCAGTTGGATCTTCTAACTTGTAGACCAAACCTGGGAACTGCTCTGGTTCGTACTCTGTATTTTCCAATTCTAAAGATAGTGTATTTAAATTTAAATCCAAATCGATTGCCCCACTTGCAACTATATTCTGAACTGTAATTTTTGGTTTTACGCTAACGTTCACTCCTATTTTTTTTAATTGTTTTATAACTTGTTGGACAACGTCTCTTACCTGAGCAACAGATTTTGTCCCAGTGCAAACTAAATTTCCTGAGCTAAAAACGAGAACTGCACTTTTGGGTTCTTTAACTCTTAAAACTAATCCAGGAAAAGTATCTGGATTGTATTCTGTATTTGATTGTGTTCTAGCTAATTTGGTTAAACTGACTTTCTCTTCTAGAGAGGTAGTCGCAACAATATTCTGGACCTTCAATTTAATATCTTTTCTAGAAACTTTTTTTGCTACTGTCATGAAATATTATACATGGTCTCCTTTATAAAGGCTCCGATTTGCCCGGCGAAACTACATCAGCTTCAAATTCCATTCTAATCTCATCGACGGTAACGATATCCTCAACTCCCCGGTCTGGGCGTATCCTTAAAATTCGGGGAAATCTTAATGCAAAACCAGAAGAATTTGTAGGACTTTTCTGCACGTTTTGAAATTGTACCGAGATAACAACTTCAGGACGAACCTCCACGTGACGCCCATCTCGTTTTAAAATTAATTTTTTTAAAATTTCTGTCATCTCCTCAAAACTAGTTCCCTCTTCTTTTAATTCCTTTAATCCTGTTGAAACTTTTCCTATTTCAACCAAATTACCGTCGCTGTCTTTGCACGATACATCATAACTTGTAAGCCATCCCGCTCTTTTGCCCGTTCCCCATTCCGCCCCACTAATAACTAAATCAAAATCACTATCTCTCGGCTTCAATTTTACAGCATATCCAATCCTCGCACCTGGTTTATAGGGAGCATCGAGACGCCTTCCCATTAGCCCCTCCTGATTTTCGTTCAGAGCTTCCTCATAAAATACCTCTACTGCTTTCTCATCGTCGCTGATAATTTGCTTTGAAAGAACTATCTTAAATTTCTCCTGTTGCACAATCCGTTCAAGTAATTTTCTTCTTTTAATAAACGGACTATTAATTAAACTATTTCCATCATAATAAATAATATCAAAAATCGTCAATTCTATCGGGAGCATTTTTTGCATTTCAGAAATCCCATATTTTCTTCTAATCCTCTGGCTAATTGCTTGAAAGTCGGTATACCGTTTCGTTTTCGCATCAAACCCAACCGCCTCGGCATCAATAATAAAACTTTTACCGACGACATTTTCCTCAACATACTTTATAATTTCGGGAAATTGCACAGACACTTCTTCAAGTCTCCTCGTAAAAATCCTAATTATCCCGCTTCTCTCTTTATTAATCATAACTCTAAACCCGTCATATTTATATTCAAATGCGGCAGGGCGACCCACAATTTTAAACGCATCCTCAATATTTTTCGCCTTAGGAAACAACATAACTTTCAACGGCTTCCCGGGCTCCAACTTAATTTTATCCAATGAGTTATCACAAGCCATTTTGAAAACCTCCGCAAAATCCGTAGCCTTATTGTAAGCATCCTGAACAGAGACGGCATATTTCTTTTTCTCGTCCTGATTTTTCGGCTGGAAACAATACATTGCAATCGCATCCCGCAAAATCCCAGAACCAACCCCGATTTTCAAATCACCTAAAACAGTTTTCACAATATACTTAGCCTCCCTCGGCGTCGCTGAATGCAACAAATCTATAATAAAACCGATTTTCAAATCAACCGCACCCTTGCCTTCTATCGTAGGTATTCTCCTTAAATTTTCCATAACTTTTTCTACACTTAATTTTTTTGAAAACAAAGCAGTCTGTTTTTTCTTTTTCTTAAAAACCGATTCTGCAACCTTCCCCAATTCTCCAAGTTTCTTAAATTCATCAATAACCTCGGCGTCGCTGATGCCCGCAGTTTTCGCGATTGCACGAATTACCAATTGGTGAGAAATCCCAAGTTCCCGATTATCATAATCTGCAAATAATCTTCCCTGCAACAAATAAATCACTTCGGGTTTGCCACGAGTCTTGCCAAAAAAGTCTGCAAGAATATCAGTCTTCTCAAGACCTTTCGTCGTCGCCTCCAACTCGTCGTAAATTTCACAAATTTTTGAATAATCCATAAAATATTAAACAGCAGGCGGTTTTTATATTTACTCTAAATTTCCCTTGCCCACATTTGCAAATATAAATTCATAATTCAACGACGACGAAACGCGAGTTAACAGTGATACGTTTTAGTTACATAAAGAGGAAGTATGACGGGATGGTTCGGGCGAAGAAGATTTGAGGGTTGAGGGTCGAGATTTATTGTAAGGGGATTGCTCACAATATGGAGCTGGTTGGGAGATTCGCAACAAGGCCGAATTAATTGGCCTTGCGTATAAATTAATTTAATCCTTTCTTACAATTACATAAACCTCTTTCCCGAAAAATTCTTTCGGCGCGTTAATTTTCTTAAATTAAATCATCTATCATCTGGCTTAAACTATCGACGGGAAAACACTAACCCTCGACACTGGTTTCGACGATAGGAAATTGGTTTCAGAAATTTCTTGGCTCGGGATGAAGCCCTACATTTTCCCGAAAAAACAACAGCCTCAACGGGGATATCTACTGGTAAACAATGTATTTGGATTTTTATTCGTAAGTATTATTATTCATAATTTTAGGAGAGCTGGCTATTTTGATATGTTGGTGTAGGGGTTTGTTTAAACATTGAACAAGAAAAGAATAATTCACTTAATTATGCCATTTATCACTCCATTTAGCCATTGAGTCCAATATCTTAATAAGTTCCGTTCCTTTATTTGTTAATGAGTATAAAACAATGATTGGAGTATCACTAATTATCTCTTTTTTTAGAACCCCGTATTTAACTAAATCCTTTAATTTAGCGGACAGCGTTTTTGAACTTATTGGCCTTAGAGCCCTTAATAAATTGTTAAACCGTAACGGACTGTTGGCCAAATGAAACTCTTTTATAATTAGTAGACTCCATTTATTTCCTATTAATTTAATTGTTTTTTCATATGGGCATTTAGTTTCTTTGATTATATCATATATCATTTTATTCTCCTATAGGTAACCTTTATGTAATCTACTCTATTAAAAGTTAGAACATCTTTATATACTTTACTTTTTTCACCTAGTTTATTAAATAAATTATAGGAGGTATAGAAATGAAGAGCAAAAAAGAACTTGTAAGAAAAGCATCAGATGAAGTATTTAATAAACATAATTTGGAAGCTGTACCAAAATTCTGGAAAGAGAATTATATCCAGCATAACTCCCTTGTTAAACAAGGTTCAAAAGGATTTGTGGAATTTTTTGAGGGATTTATCAATGCATTTCCAAATTTGGGCTATGAAGAATTCCAAATAATTGCTGAAGAAAATAAAGTAGTTGTTTATGGAAGATTTTATGGAACCATGAAAAATAATTGGATAGGAATTAGGGCTAAAGGGCAACAAATTGATTTTAATACAATAGATATCTATCGGATTGAGGATAACAAATTAGCCGAACATTGGGATGTGATGGATTTACATACAATGTTTAGGCAACTTGAATAATAATCCACTTTTTTATTTTTATTTTTATTTTTATTTTTAAGCAATGCTTTGGCTCTGTCCAGAAATGCAAACCCGACCTAACAATTTAATTTCCCTTGTCTGATTTTTTGAACGCTTCGGACTGGCTTAGTTCCTCTATTATTAATAAATCCTCGTTGCTGTTGATTAAGGCAAAACTTTAATCCAATAAAAACCCCAAATTAATCTCAAGAGCAACGAGGGGCATCTTTATCTTCCAGTTTTTCAAAACTCGGGGAGCAACTTCGCCGATAAATCCCACCTCTTTTCCATCAACAACAACTTTCCCGCATCTGCCGACGATATAATTAGAATTATTATCAACTTTAATTGAATATTCCAAATCTAACATTTTAAATAAATAATACAAAATCTGTTTTATCTCTGTGAAATTTAGGAGAGCTAACTATTTTGACATGTTGGGATAGGAGTAATGGTCGCCCTATCGAAACGCCTATATAGCCTAATGAATATATATTCATAACTAAACATAGGGATAAAATAAAATGCCCAAAAAAGTCTGCAAGAATATCAGTCTTCTCAAGACCTTTCGTCGTCGCCTCCAACTCGTCGTAAATTTCACAAATTTTTGAATAATCCATAAAATATTAAACAGCAGGCGGTTTTTATATTTTTATGCAACCTGTCCAGTTTTTATTAAACGAATTCCACGCAATCTACTATATGGTAAATTTAGAATATTCCTGAATGATCTATATTTTAAAAGCAATAAAAGAAGAACGAGAACAACCAACATTGTTAAAGAAAATAAAGTTAGTATGATCTTTCGAGACAAGGCAGACATAGACGACCAAAGAGAATCCTTCGGAATTACCAATGGTGGATTCGATTGCCCAGAAGAAGACAAATTTTCACCTGAATTATCTTGATTTGATAATGGAGTATAAGTATCCGGCGAAACAACATCGTGCGAAGAATTTACAGTTTCTACAGGGGGCTCATTCCCACCCGCTCCCCCACTAATAGACGCTCCACCACCCGAAGAGGGACAAGCTCCGCAATCAGAAACACATGTCCCACAATTTTCCCCGATAGACGAATTGCAAAATCCATCTCCACAAATTCCTTGCTCTCTAAGCGAATAATTACTAAACGAATTAACGTCGAAAGAAAGTTCTTTCAGTGCTTTATTATAACTAACATTTGCACAATAGCTCGAAACGCATTCTGCCCCATTCCGGAAAACAACAGGAATAGTAAAACTAATATTATAAAACTTTATCGACGCTGACTTGTTTAATTCTGGCAAGTCTTCTGAATTTATATAAACCCACGTATTCGACATTAGTAAATTGTTTGTTAGATTTATATTCCTAGATATATTTACTCTTCCTAAAAAATTAAGAATTGTTGATTTATTTAGCCTTTTAAATTTCAAACCAGACAATCTTCTCATAGAGGATTTATTCAGAGATGAGAAATTAGTTGTGTAATGGTCATCGAAATATTGACGCCTTAGATAGACATGGGGCTTCCACGTCGAATAATTACAAGGGGCGGATGCTCTATACTTATGAAAAACAACTATTGAAGATGTGCAATGATTTTTATCGGTTTGCTTCAAAATACTTGCCTGTTTCATTAAATTATTTGAAGAACAAGAAACATTTCTCCATCCCGACCATGTCCCATTCACCCAACTTGAAGAACATGGGGCAGTCACAGAAAGCAATCCTGGACCAGAAATATCCGTATTACCGTTCATTCCATCAATCCCATAATACCCCATAAAGCTGAAATTACCGACGTGGTTAGGAACTTTAATCCGATAAGACACTGTCGCAGATGCCAATTTTCCAGTACTAACAGATTGTGCCCATTTCAAAACTTGCCCAGACTGATGAGCATCTCCATTATTAAGAATTGTTATTCCCGCTGGAACATGCTCTTCGATAAGGTAAATTGAATGACTAAAGGACGGATTAATATAAACCTTCAGACTTACATTAATTATTTCTCCAATTACTGGCGTAGAATCAGAAAACGCTCTTGTAACATGAGAAGTATCGGATGGGTTGAGCGCAAATCCTGTGATATAAGAACCAATATCCTTGGCGGATAATCCTTCATGATAAAAATAAGACATAGATATAATCCCAACAGCAAAAAAAAGAACGACCATTCCAATAAAAACTTTTTTCATCTCATCTTATAGAATTAAAACATTTTAAAGTTATCTACCAATATTAATAATAGAATCTCCCCGTATAGCTACAGCCTGTTTCATTTTCCCCATAGCATATTTCCCAGTGAAAGCATATCTGCCAGACTGATTTGGTGCTCTAATCTTATAACTATAAATATGGTTTATTGCCTTTGGAAATTTTATAATCTTTATCTTATTGTCTGTAAAATTTTCTCCAATTATCTTAAACCCTTTTGGAACATCTTCCTCGATAACATAATAAGTTTTATCTTGACCCATTCTAACATCTAGGCTCAATGTAAATATTCCCCCTTGCCCTATGGAAGAAACGGACAATTCCCTATAAACTCCTTGCTTATCTTTATGGTAAAGAAATACCGTCAATAACGCTAAAAGTAATCCAACAACTATAAATGAAATAATAGTGCTCCTCATCTTATTCATACTATATTTGTAGTATATTCTCTTTTATAATCTTTTTGGCAACCCCTTACCTTTCAAAGAATTTGCCTTCGATAACTTTCTATCACCCCGAAAATAAGTGTAAATAGGTTTGTTTGGACAGAAACGAAAATGGCTCTAGAGAGTGCTGACCTCTAACGCAAAGACTCTTTTTCCCGTA
>CAYRXX010000025.1:0-10551 GCA_964428375.1 Candidatus Woesearchaeota archaeon | reverse complement strand
CTATGGAATTAATCAAGAACAAAACGCCCACCCACCCAAAGATAGTGAGAGATTGCTCCCATTCTTTCAGGCAAATAGCCAAAAATCCAAGATTTTTAGAGAAAAACTTATTTTATCCAACTAACAAAAACCAACCTACGAAATTAAAGTTTCGCATAACCAAGAATACGGGCTTTGCAAAGCTCATGCAAATTTTTCTACGAATTGGGGGCCGAACGAAAACCGAAAGATTTATATATCACTTACTGATATATCATTAAGTGATATAAATGAAAGCAATAAAAATTAACAATTTAACAAAGAAGTTTGGATCCTTTACAGCAATTAATAACATTTCTTTCAATGTAAAAAAAGGCGAAGTGTTTGGTTTTCTTGGACCAAATGGGGCAGGTAAGACTACTACGCTTTCAATATTATCTACTCTTTTAGAGCCGACTTCTGGAGAAGTAATCGTAAATAAATTTAATGTTGTAAAGGACATGGATGGCGTTAGAAACTCCATAGGTATGGTTTTTCAGGACATGACTTTAGATGATGAGCTTACAGCTTATGAGAATATGGATATGCACTGCAGATTTTATGGAGTTGAAAATAAAGGGAGAGAAGAAAAGATAACAAAGCTCTTGAAGTTAGTTGATTTAGAAGATAGAAAAGATTCATTAGTAAAAACTTTCTCCGGAGGCATGAAGAGGAGATTAGAAATTACAAGGGGTTTATTGCACGAACCAGAGATACTCTTTTTAGATGAGCCCACATTAGGTTTAGACCCCCAAACAAGAAATAAACTTTGGGTATATATTCAAAAATTAAATAAGGATACAGGATTAACAATTATCCTTACGACACATTATATGGATGAAGCAGATAAATTATCGGATAAAATAGCAATTATCGATAAAGGAACTATTATAGCTCTTGATACTCCAGAGAATCTTAAAAAAGAATTGGGGGGAGACGTAGTAACTATTGAAACTAAACAGGGTGAGAAGTTTGAACAGTTATTAAAAAATCAGGCTTGGTGCAAATCTACAAAAAGACATAACCATTCTGTAATAATTAATGTTAAAGATGCCGGAAAGACAGTCGGCGAAATTATAAGACTAGCAGATAAAAATAATATTTCAATTGACTCTACAAATATTCACAAACCCAGTTTAGAAGATGTTTTCTTGCATTTTACCGGGAAGACAATAAGAGAACAAGAAGCCGATTCAAAAGATGCTATGAGAAATAAAATGAAAATGTGGAGGAAAAAATGAGAGGGTCTGCAATTTATACTCTATGGTTAAGAAGCATTAAGAGGTATCTTAGAAGCAAATCTAGAATAATGGGAAGTTTGGCGCAACCACTATTTTTCTTTCTAGCACTCGGGTTTGGTTTGGGTTCTGTATTCTCTTCTCAAGGAGGGTTTGATTATCTGGCTTTTATTGCTCCAGGGATTATAGCAATGAGCGTTTTATTTACCAGTGTATTTTCAGGTATTCAGGTTTTATGGGATAAACAATTTGGATTCTTAAAAGAAACTCTAATTGCTCCAGTGTCCAGAAATTCTATCATGCTGGGACAGACACTTGGGGGAGCAACAACAGCACTAATTCAAGGATTAGTAATGATGTTTATAATCTTTATTTTTGGAAAACTAACACTTGGAATGGGAATATTTATTGCTTTGGGATTTATGGTATTAATTAGCCTAGCTTTCACATCTCTTGGGATTGCAATTGCCTCTAAAATGGAAGATATGCAGGGATTTCAATTGATAATGAATTTCCTTATAATGCCTATCTTCTTTTTATCTGGAGCTTTATTCCCAATAACAAGTTTGCCTTCATGGCTAAAAGCAGTTGTTTATATTAATCCACTAACTTACGGAGTAGAAGGAATGAGGTATGGGCTTACAGGAACTTCTTCAATTAACCCATTGGTCAGCTTAGGAGTCCTTGGAGTATTTTGCTTAGCAATGATTTTCATAGGAGGCTTTCTTTTCAAAAGGATGAAAGTATAAGATGTTCAAATCGCACATAAAATTAATCGTGCTCAAACAATTGAGCAAGGAGAAGATGTCAGGATATGACTTAATTAAATCATTTGGAGATTCTAGTGACAAACCCTCTCCCGGCTACATATACCCCT
The DNA here is from genome assembly GCA_964428375.1 of Candidatus Woesearchaeota archaeon. Lineage (GTDB taxonomy): Archaea > Nanobdellota > Nanobdellia > Pacearchaeales > GW2011-AR1 > JAGVXH01. The sequence goes on along the minus strand of CAYRXX010000025.1, from coordinate 8,418 downwards.
TATTAATTGATTTGCAAAAAAAGGGATTTATCTCTGTTGAAAAAGAGGGCAGGAAAAAGATTTATTCTGCAACTGAAAAAGGTATAAATCTATTAAATAATCTAAGAATTAAACGAGAAGAGTCAATGATATCCTTTGTTGAAATATTAGAACCAATTGCAGGAAAAAAGGAGATTCGGAATTTCATTAAATCTAAAGCAAATAAATAAAGAAAGAACCTTTCTTTACATGACCAATTTCTATTAAAAAATCTTCATACCCAAATTTTTTCGTTCTATAAAACTAGAAAAAATGAGAATAAAGAAAAAATGAGCAAAATTTTAAAAAACACAATCAAAAGACTAAAGAATCTCAAATAATACAGTCCCAATCCTAAAAACAAGAACACAACAGCGCTCTCTAATAAAAATGAATCGCGTCCCGTCACTTAAGGTTTCTCAGCAACTCTTCGGAATTTTTTGCTACGCAAAAAACCACTTGCAGTTATATCTCGTTACTCCAATTGTTCGCAAGAGTTGAACAGCGATTAAAATTTCTTCTTTTTCTATTCTCAAAATATTTTTTATAAAGATTTTCTGTTATCTTCGTAGAAAAAGGTCTTAACTTGTGTTTTTCGTCAAACTCTATATATTCAAGCATTTCTTGAGGCGACTTCCCAATAGTTGTTCTAACTGTTTCAAATCCAACCGGGGTGACCATCCAGATAAAATCTAAATCATTAAATGCACCTAATATATGATTTTTATTAAATTCTTTAGAGTTTCCTATAGCCCAACTATCATGAACTGAAACATAATAAACTATTTTCTCTTTTTGTGCTTCAGGATAATTTAATTTTTCTAAGATATGTCTGGCAATTTTTGCCCCTGCTTCCATATGGGCCTTTCTTAAATTTAACTTAAATGGGTTATCTTCTGGCACTTCTGCATAACCAACATCATGCAATATAACTAATGGGAGCAGTAAAGAATCATCAAGGTGTTCCTCTTGACAAACAAGAAATGCATCTTTCATCATCCATTCAATATGATTAATATCCATAGGACGACCTTTTTTATAATAGGGTTTTGCTAATTCCCAAATTTTATCATAAACTTGCTTCATATTACAATTAAAAATCTTTTCTATTTATATAATTAATGGAGTCCCTCTACACAATTTTACCACAAAAATCAACTCAACGAAAAACCAACAACAGTTATAAACTTCAGTCCCCTTTTAATATTAATGAACATAGAGGAAAAAGTTCGAGAGCTACATTCAATAAACAACATAGTCTCGAGAATCTCAAAAGAAACGGCGACAGAATCTTCCAACGCACTATTAAGGCTAAGGCGTGCACTCGAAGTAGAAATTGCTTCAGATTTATCAAGAGGGAAAAGAATAGAATCCGACCCTATTATGGATTATTGCATTAACCACTTTCACGGTTATCGCATAGACGGGAAAGGCACTCCAAACTATTTCACACAAAACGGCAGGGAAGAGGAAAGGGAATATTTTACTACTGTTTTTGATACGGTGGAAAAAGTGAGGGTATTTGCTAATTACATAAAAAATAGCATGAGCAAAAAAATACTGTCCCTATACGGCGGAATACCAGAACAAATAGGGAAGATTTCTGGACAAATAAAAATCACTCACAATAAAAACACCAGGCAACTTTACGTTCCAGTTGAAGAAGCTTTAATATTCCAAAACAGCAGATGGAGTCGGCATCTCGATGGTAAACTGAATATCCCACGCGACATTTTCTCTCATTTTGCGTTTTCATCATTCGCAACAAAATCTTGGACTACCAATCGTCACAGGACATCTATTCATCATGATGAACTTGTAAAAGAAAGCGAGATATATATAGGAGACGCTCGGGTAGAAAGGGAGCTAAAACGAAAAAGGGAGATAGCAATAACCGTCGAAAAGAAAAAATTCTCATTGCCAGACTTCAACTCAAAATAGTCATTGGTCCGAAACATATTTTCTATATGCGTTTTCCAAAAGCTTGGTCTTCGTTCTATCGTATCTCGCAATTGAATTGAATTCAAATTCTTGGTTAAACTTCTGTATCTCAGTGACGAGGGTATTCTCCCTATCCAGAAGAGAATGTGTAGCATAAAATCCACCTAAAGTGAAACGGGGAATTTCAAACTTCGCATTCAAAGAAGGGGGTTCTGTGTTGTGATTAATCCCTATTACATTTCCATTAAGATGGAGATAATCATCCCCATATCCAATATCCGCCGTGAAGCAATGCAAATTATTATCCCTTCCATGCTCAAGTCTCCCAGAGTTATAGACGATGAATTCTCCGATACAGTTACCAGTATGATCAACCTTTCTACATTCCGAGAAAATTCGATCTCTCTCAACTTCTAAATTAAAAACAGGGACATCCCTATTCCTAACTCTGCGATACAACTCCTTAAACATAAGTTACAGAAACTTTCTCACTTTAAAAATAGATGCATTCTCCACCATCTAAAACAGCCCCCTCTTCCTAATCCCCGCCCCAACAATCTCAAAAATCAAATCCTTAACGGGCAAACTCCGATGTTTCTTTAAAATCATCTTCCTTCGTCCGTGATGGTTTTGCAGTTCAATCAAACACTTGCTCCAATATTTTAGCAAATCACCACCGACCATGGAAACGCCACGTTCCATTTTATCGTCGCTGTTTTGCGGAAACCTTGAATAAACTTGATTAGTAATAATAACAGGAATGTTCTGTTTCCTCGCAATCTCGTTGAGTGTCCGAAGCTGGTTCGCAAGGTTTCGGTTTACAAAAGATATCTTATTAGAATCGTCAGATTGGATAGCGTCGCCAAGTTCTAATCGATAAAGCATTGCAATTGAATCGACAATTATAACCGAGATATCTTCCTGCTTAACATATTTTAGCATTTGCTGAAAAGACTGCTCCTGTTCCTGAAACGATGTTGGTTTTAATAAAAAGATATTCTGCAAATCTCCCTCAACTTCCTCTTTTGTCCCACCATGAATCTGCTTAAACCTCTCACTAGAGAATCCACCTTCGCTGTCTATAAAAATTACCTTATTTTGTTTACGTGCTTGTGAAGTAGCGAGGATGATTGCCAAATTTGATTTACCAGACCCGCCAGGACCATATATTGTCGTAATAATATCTGTTTCATATCCCCCGTGGAGAAATCTATTTAGCTCGTAAGATCCAGCAGAGATTTTAGGATTAATTATCATAAAGATTTAGAGTAGAGAGAGTTAAAAGAATTTCCATGATAGGACTATCTATTTCAACTTCTTAAATTCTTCAACGGCACCATCTATTTCTTTTTCTAGTGAAGCAATCGCAGATTTTAAAAGTTTCTTAGGGTTATTCCCTTCAATATGCAAAACAGGATTCGAGCTCTGATTATCCCTCTTCCATGCAGCTAACTTTGCACCCTCTTTATTAAGATAGACTCTCAAAACTTCAGCGACAGTCAGGCTAGACAATTCTACATCCAAGACGTCTTCTTCTTCTTTGATTATTTTAACTTCCATAACTATAAATATTTCTTTTGGTTTAAAAAGTTATTGATTGCCTAAAAATACAACTCATTACCATCTAATATTGTTCTCTCTCTGCCGACGAGCTCAGAAACCCGCCAACTTCACTATTCTCAACCATAGATGCCCCATCCTTCTTAACCTTAATAACATGATCAACAAACCCTTCAATCTTTTGTTCATGCGAAACCAGAATAATTTGCTCAGCTTTCAACTGTTCAAAAATATCACGCATCTTATCAATTTGCTCTGTCGAAAATCCGTCAGTAGGCTCGTCCAATATGAGAATATTCTTCGTTTCAATCTGAGAGAAAATCGAATTTAAGACTTGGTTTAGTGCGAGACGATATGCTAAAGCAGTGGCTGTTCTTTCGCCCCCAGACAAAAACTCGTAATCGATTTCATAATCTTGGTTTGTAATAATCGGAGTAAAGTCCTCGTCGAGTCGAACAGATAGAGAATCCGAAACCAACGTTGAAAACCATTCAAAAAAGATGTTGGAAAACTCCGTCCTCAGTTTAGCAAGAACGTTTTTTTCTGTTATGTTTATCATCGTCAAAAACTTATCCTGAATCCATCGATGAAGTCCTTGTAAATAACTCGCTTCCTCTCTGATTTTTTCCTTGCTCTGAATTTCTTCTGACAATTCTTGAAGTTTAATCTTTAAAATTTCTAGTTCCTTCGTGGATGTCGCTATTTTAATTTCTCTCGTTCTAGCACGGTCATTAATATCCAGAAACTCTTTTTTAGCGACAACAAATTTCTCTTGTGTCTCCGAAAATGATTGAATTTTAGCTCGCAATTCTTCTAATCGAGATTCCATTTCAAGAGTCTCATTAGATATCCTATCCAAGACAAAAGCATCGGACTTCATTTTGGTTTCTATTGTTTTCTGGTGCTCAAATTTTATCCTGTCTTGTTGCAACGTAGACATATCCGATTCATAATCACGAATTAGCTTTTTATGAGTCTCAATCTCACCCACTAAGATTTGTCGTCGCTGTATCTCCTCAACAAGTTCCCTACTTATTTCTTCTATTTCATATTGAGTCTGTTTCTCTATCCTGCATTTATGGTCTCTTCCCACTTTTTGTAAACATGTCGGGCAATTCTCCAGTGAAACCACCTTATCTCTCAACTCCAGCGGTCGTTCTTTTTTAGACTCCAAAACAGAGACTCGTGAGACAGAATTTAAAAATTTGGAATTTTTATCCTCAAGGATTTCCCGATGCTTCATTAAGAGTGCAGAAACAGAATCTAATTTCTCTTGAGAAAAAGAAATCTTCTCCTGAGTTTGTCTCTGCATTAATGACATTTCTCTCTTCATCCTCAAGGCCATATCCTTTTTGCTCTGAATCAATATCTGCTGTTTTTCAAACTCAGACTCCAGATTTCGTTTCTCATCCAAAAGGCCTTGCATCGAAGACAATTTTTCCTCTGCCTCGTCTTTAGCGAGGATTATGTTTTGATATTCTATATTTAAATCATTTAGCTCTTTCGTCAAAACAATACGCTTCTCATTTTCAAGGTTGGATTTTTCCTTTATCAGATTCAACTCCGATGCCAAAATTTCCTTAATGCGACATTCCTCCTTAATCTTTTGCAAAAAAATCTGCGCATTCTCCTTAATCTGCTTATATCTATCTATCCCAAAAATATATCTCAAAGTGTCTAGTCGAATTTCGGGACGCTCTTGGACGATGGCCTTCATTTCTTCTTGTGGTGTGTATACTGTAAATTTATAGAGCAAATTCGACTTCTTGACAAATTCCTTCGGGTAATTTAATAAGGTTATCACCCTGTTCTTCATTTCCGAAGTTGAAAGTTCCTCGCGAACCCCATCTACCGTGATAATATTTACATCTTGGCTTATCGCTCCAGATTTTGATTTTTTAATTGTTCTCTCAATAAGAACCTGCTTCCCCTTTATGTCTATCTCTAAGCGAGCAGAGGCCGCCTCTTCGCCTTGTCTTAAAATCGATATTCCTCTTTGCCCTGGCTGTAACCCAAAAAGTGCAAACTGAAGCCCAAGCAAAATAGACGTTTTACCAGCACCGACATCCCCTGCAAGAAGGATGGAACCATGAGGGAAGGTCAGAGACAAATTCTCATAGCTTCTAATGTTTTTTAAGTTTAAAGATTTGAATATCATAGAATATCCTCCAACCCAAGTATACCTCGCAGTTCGGTCAAAAGACGATCCTCATAAGCAGCAGTTTTCTCGTCTTCCTTTTTTTTCATTGAAAGAGTAGACATTAGCCCAGAGAGATATTTATTAAAATCAGTAGGATTCTTTTTTGAATATTCTCGTAAAATCTGGTCTTCAATTTTTTCAACATTATCCTCGGGACTAGACTCAATTTGGAAGTCCGACGTTTGAAGTTTCAGCGACGATATATTTCTTAAAAAGGCAAAAACAGACTTCTTTCTTACAAAATCTTCAATCTCTCCAAATTTTATATCTCCAGTTTTCCCTTGAGTTAGCGTGCCAGTCAATTTCAACAGCAATATTTTATCTGCAAGTACGAGCTTGTCAACCTTAGAGATTATTTCTTGAGTGGCCGTCATCCCATTTGTAATTTCTATTTCCGCAACAACAACCTCAGTTGTAGGTATTTTAATATTTTGAGATTTGATATTCCCACCGTCAGTTTCAACTATTTGAAAACTACCCTGTCGGAGATCAGCAAGTTCTTGAAAATTATTAGGAAAGGTGGGTCCAGGATACACATATCTCGAATTAGCAAGTTGCTCATCGAACCTCTTATGGATATGCCCCATCGCATAGTAGTTAGCAAGAGGAAGCGACTCTTTTTCTATGGAATCTATGGGCAATGTCCCGACAACATCTTTAATGGTAGTGTGAATCATCATTATAGAAAACTGATGCACAGAATCAAGGTATACCCTACGTAAATCAGCCACCTCCATCCCAGACTTTTTCCCAGAATAACCATAAATAGCAAGCTGTTTATGAAATGTAGGAATGAGTTTAATTCTTCCGTCCTCCTGAATCTCGAATTTTCCAACATTCTTACAAAACCCAGCTTTCTCTAAGACGTCCAAAAACGTTTTTCCCGACGCTGAAAAATCATGAGACCCAGCTATTAAATATACAGGTATATTCGCATCGTGAAGCTTTTTGAATTCCGCAAATGATTCTTTCAAAATTTCGATAGGAGGGTAGGCAGAGTCAAATAAGTCTCCAGATATTAAAACAAAGTCCAGGTTCTCTCGAATAATAATCTCAATAGCCTTTTGAAAGGAATCGAAATTAAGCTTCTGAAATTCTTCCTGTCTCCATCCTCCAAGGTGGCAATCCGCCAAATGGGCAAATTTGGTATTTTCTGTTTGCATAAGAATCTAACGTTCGATTTCTATTTAAATATAATGTGGTGATTTGATTCCACTTTGGCATAAAATTTTGGAGAATTTGGTCGTGACTTATAAAAAGCGATGGCGGATTGAGACGATGTTTCGGGTTCAGGACGAGGCGCAAATTAAATGTAAAAGTAAGGATATGAAAATTAGATATTTTCTTTTTTGTTTTGAACAAATGTTGCAGACGATTTGGATTTGTTTTTTTAAGGACGATTTATCGTTCAAGGAATTTTTGATTAAGATGGAAGTATTGGGGTTCAATTGGACTGGGAAAAGGGGTAGTTGAAGGACGTTGTTAGGCTGGAGACGAGACAAATTTAAAAGGGGCACTTTTATTTTTTTAAATACCCTGAAATACTTTTGCTTTCTTTAATCTGTGTAAAATAACAATAAATTAACGATTTTCTTATTTTCCAGATTTTAACGTTAAACAAGATTTTCATTAATAAACCAAAAGAAATTTTTCTTAAATATATCGTTTTGCATTCATCTAAACTTAAACCATATATTTTACCATATGATTCAAATAATATTTGACTTACTTCCTCAATACATTTTTTCCTGTTTGATGAAACACCTCCGTCTAAAGAACAAACAACCAATTTAGGCAGATAATAACCTTTTTTATTTGACAATAACATGTTAATAATCCATTTGTAGTCTGAGGCAATTTTATAATTTTTATCAAATAAACCTAACTCATTAAAAACCTTTTTAGATACAATCATAGTTTGGTGTCTAAAAGGCATTCTAAAAAATGCATTTAATTCATTTCCTCTTTTAATATAATCTTCTTTATTATTTCTTGATTTAATAATTCTATCTGCATGGATAAAATCATATTTTTTTAACTTTTGGACACCTGTTTTAAAATAATTTAAATCTAATAAATAATCATCGGTATCCATAATATTAATATAAGCTCCCTTGGAGAGTTCTATTCCTTTATTTATAGCATGATAGATGCCCTTATCTTTCTCTGAAATTAATTTAGTTATCCAACCTTTTGCTTTGTATTTTTTTAAAATTGATAATGTGCAGTCGGTGGAGCCGCCATCAATAATTATATGTTCAATATTTGTATGAGATTGTTTATGAACACTTTCCATCATTCTATTGAAATATTCTAATCTGCCATCTTTACAAATATTGAAACAAGGTGTTATAACACTAATTAGTTCCATCATTAAAAGATAAAGATAAACTTTTATAAAAACTCTCTATTCCAAATTATTCTAATTTTTAAGCCCCGTTTTTATTTTTAGATATTTAGAAATTAGGCATAACATTGCGATTATGAGAAGTAAATCCGAAGGATTTATTTTCCCTAACTTTTCCTCGCTGTTAATAGAGTTTTTTCATAGAAAAAACCGAGCCAGAATGCAATGTCCCGAAGAGCTGGCGAAAAGTTTCCAATCTCCGAAATTCTTTGACATCGTAGTTGCTGAAAGTGTATTAATTCTTTTTTCATAAAATTGGGATTTATATCTTTCCGGACAAGACCCACTTCTC
>CAYRXX010000024.1:0-11096 GCA_964428375.1 Candidatus Woesearchaeota archaeon | reverse complement strand
GAGAGAAAATGGGAATTGGGTTTGTTCTGGCTCCGAGGGTTGAAAACGATTGATTATTCTAATTTAAAAGTGATTTTGTAATATACTGTATTGTGGGCGATAAATCCTTATAAACATGAGTTTCATTTTTTTAAAATGGCGAAAACCTTTGTTATGGTTAATGGAGCGGGCAAGATGGCGAGAGCAGCGTCGGAAGCAATAATAAAATCTTCGGATTTTAAGTTGTTTCCTTTTTCGTTTGTCGGAAAAAATACAAAATCCGACTATGAAATTTTAGGAGAAAAAATCCGTCCAATTCCAGCGAAATATAGAGAATCATTTTTAAAAGGGATGGAAAATTCCGATCTTTTGGTTACTGATTGCACTGTCCCAAGTGCTGTTAATGAAAATGCGGAAGTGTATTGTATACATAATTTGCCATTTACCATGATGACGACTGGTGGGGATAGTGAAGGACTAGAAAAACTAATCACAAACTCGAATATTCCTGCTGTGGTTGCACCGAATATGGCAGAAGAGGTTGTAGCATTCCAGTCGGTTATTAGTGAACTTGCAGATGAATACACGGGGACATGGGAAAAGAACAATGGTGATGGATTGTATCTTAGGGAAAGTCATCAGGGAGTGGACGTTTGTGAGGAGTTTAAAGGAAAGAAAGACACGAGTGGGACGGCCAAGGCAATGGTTAAATATTTCCAGAAAATCGGAGTTCCTTTTGAGGTAAGCGATATTGTGAAAATAAGAGACATGGAAGATCAGGAAAAATTGGGAGTTCCTCTATCTGCGTTAAAGGGACACGGTTGGCACAGGTATAAACTCTATGCTTTTAATAATAGGAATCAGGGAATAACCTCAGATATATTTTATAACGTTGGCAATTTTATAAAATCTAATCCTGTATTCAAATCCTATATTACAGACAACTCAAAACTTAGTAGGCATGCCAGTGATGGGGTTGCGAGAGTTTCTCCCGATGGGAATGTTTTGTTTAGAGTTGAAAAGAGACTTGGGGAAGTGAAAATAGATCATAATATTAATCATAGGACTGTTTATGCTAACGGAAATCTTAATGCTTTGAGACATTTGGATCAGGCTGTTGAAAAAGGTCGTCGAGGGAAAATGTATGATATGTCTGATGTGACAAACAAACGTTTCTAATTCCCATGTATTACTCAGTAATAGAAAGTAATATAAATAAAGTATGCCCTTTTTTAGAGTGAAAGAGAGGATTTCGGCAAGCGTTGATAAAGAGACTATTAAGAGAGTTAGGGCTTTATTACGACGAGGAACATTTAGAAACAAATCTCATATTATTGAAGTGGCGATAGAATTACTTGCAAAAACTGGGGGTGTAAAATGAAAAACCGCCGTGGGCAAGTTAGTATTTTTATTGTTGTTGGCATAGTGGTTGTCGTCGCAATCTTGGGGACAATCTTTTTTTCTGAAAGAAAGGCTGGCGTAATCCGCCACACTTCTCTAAACCCAAGAGATGTTGTCGAAAGTTGTGTTCGTAATGTAGTCAAAGTTTCTATAAAAAAAATGCTTAAAAATGGAGGAGAAATTTTTCCATCTCAAGCGATATCTTATAATGGAGACGAATGGAACTACCTTTGTTTTCAAACTGATTTTTATCAAGGATGCTATAATACTCACCCGATGCTGGAATCCCAAATTGCACAACAAATTGCACAAGATACCAGTGTTGGAGTTCAAACCTGTTTTAATTCTATGAAGGAGGACTTCCAGCGACGGGGCTTTGAGGTTAATGGTGGTGGCACATCCTATTCAATAACTCTCTTGCCAGGATACGTGGAGGTTCATCTTAGAAAAAATATCAAGATTTCTGGAGAAGGTGGAACGCAATCTTTCGATGATTTTGGAATTAGAGTCCAATCCCCTCTTTATCGACTTGTTCAGATAGCCAGAATAATAGTTAATAGTGAGTCCCAATTTTGCAATTTTGAATATAATGGGTACATGCTACTTTATCCAGAATATAATATTAGGAGAATCGATTACGACGGGAGTAAAATGTATGAGCTTACTGATCGTAAAACTGGAGATGAATTTAAATTTGCCGTGAGGAGCTGTGCTTTTGCACCAGGAATATAATGAATAAAAAAGGTATGCAATTCGCTGCGGGCATCGAGATGGTATTGACTATTGTCTCGCTTGTGGCTTTTGCTTATTTTATTGGTTTAACAAATTCTAATTTTCCTTTGGTTTCTGCGGAGACAAAAAAGTCCATGACAATGCAAGAATTCATGGATAATCTCGAGGGTGTAAAGTTGATCGAAAACGAAACATGGAAAAGTTACCCGATTTCTTCCGAAGCAAAGGGGGCTGGGTGTTGTTTCGCGAATAAAAACGGGCAGGTTTGTGGGACGGCAACTCCGAGTAATTGTATTCAAGATTCTCCGTTTGCAGAGGGTGCATTATGTGCAGATACTACATTCTGCGAAAAGGGATGTTGTTATGATAACTCTTCTGGTATATATGATAAAAATGTATTAAAAATTGCCTGTCCATCTACGTGGATTGCAGACCCAAATTGTAATTTGCCTGCTGCAGAACTTGGGTGTTGTGTTCTTGGGGACAATACAATATTCGAAACTCGGGGACAATGTAGGATTGATACTTCGGTTCGTGCTCTTGGCAGAAATGGAATAACTGACTGGAGAGGAGGGATTAACGAGGGAGAATGTTTGGCATTGGCTTCTGTCCAAAAGGAGGGAGCTTGTTTAATAGGAGAAGACGGTTGCAAATTCGGAACAAAATCCGACTGCTTATCTTATGGCGGGAAATTCGCCGAAGGTTATCTTTGCACCTCTCCAAAATTAAATACATCATGTAAAATGACAAAGCAAACTGAATGTGCAAAGGGGAAAGATGGGGTCTATTTTGTAGATTCTTGTGGAAACTCGGCGAACATCTATAATGCGAAGGAAGTTAATAATGTAAGTTATTGGGATAAAATTATACCCACAGAGGACTCGTGCGGGGTTGGGAAGGGAAATGGGAATTCTAAAACGTGTGGAAATTGCAACCGATTTGGGGGCGGGATTTGCGCGTCTGCTGACAAAAATAATTTCAAAGTAGATGACGGGAATTTTTACTGTAAGGATACATCCTGCATGTTTGATGGAGTAAAATATCGAAATGGGGAATCGTGGTGTGTCTACGACGGAGCTATCGGAAACGGAAACGATGTTGTTGGTTCTCGGGACTGGAAATATGTTTGTTCTCAGGGCACTGTCCAGGTAGAACCATGTGCAGACTACCGAAATCAAATCTGTGTTCAATCAAAACAATTCGAATCTGATGGTAAAAATGTTTCTTTCAACAATGCAGCGTGTATTGCAAATAATTGGAGAGCATGTATTAATTTAAATGGGAAAGAGAACATAAAAGAGTGTTCGAAAACCCTGAATTGCCGAGTGGATAAAATTAATATTGCTGATAAGTTTAAATTCGATGTCTGCCTTCCAAAATATCCAGCTGGTTTTAGTCTCGATAACCCTCGATATGAAAAAACGGCGACGGCACTTTGTGGCATGGCGACACAAACCTGCACCGTAATTAGAAAGTCTAAAACATGGGGTGGGTGTGAATATGTTGCGAATGAAAATTGTTTGAGTAAGCAGTTTGGACAGGAAATGAATGATTTTTGTCGGGGGCTTGGTGATTGTGGAGGCTCGGCAAATATAGCTGGAAAATGGTCTGGGAATTATAGAATTAGTGGCTCTCCGATGTTGAGTAGTTCATGGATTGCTAAACTCGTGGCGTTGTCAAAACCTGTTAATGGACAGTTTGCGAAAGTGGAGGATTATTCCAAATATTTGGCGACGGCGGGGCTTATTGATAATCGGGTTGCTCCTGGTTCGGCACAGGCAAGCAAGGGGATGGATATGTCCATGGTGAGTCAGGGATTGTCTGGGATTGGGATGGCTATGAATTTTGCGGCAACTGGGAAGGCTTTGGGTTATTCTATTATGAAAACTGGAGTTTTCGGAAAGAGTTTTGCAACTGGATATGGGCTTCCGAATGTTGGGGGCGAAGCTGGTGCTAAGGCCATAGCCGCTAAGGGTACTGGTTCTGGGGCGATGGGAGCGAGTGCTTCAGCATTTGCAGGTGCGGCAATAGGGGCGTCAATTGGGATGGTCGTCGGGGGAATGATTGCGAAACAATTAGGACTAAGTTCTGGCGGGAGCATGTTAATGAGTATTGGCGGAGCGATGGTTGGAGCAGCCTTGGGATATTATTATGTCATGACTGGGATGTTGGCTCTTGGAATTGTTGGATGGGTTGGTATAGCAATTATGGTAATTGCATCTTTTTTTGGCGGAAGTGACTGCCCTCCAATAACTGTAAAATTTGAATGCAAACCGTGGCAACCACCGACGGGGGGAGAGGATTGTAGTCAGTGTAATGAGAATCCGCTAAAGCCCTGTTCGGCATATCGTTGTGAAAGTTTGGGGGCTGGGTGCGAATTAATAAATAAAGGTAGCGACCATGAACTTTGCATAAGTGGAAATCCAAGCGGGAAAACGACAGCCCCAGTTATTCAGCAACAATCTGGAGTTTCGTTTAAGGGTGGAACTTACAAAAATTTTGATGGCGGGATTAGTATAGTTAATGATAATGGTGGATGTCTCGATGCATACACACCACTTAAATTTGGAATTGTTACCGGAGAACCGACGCAGTGTAGGTTTGATATTTCTGAGAAACCATTTAAGGAAATGAGTTTTGACGCTGGAGGGAATTATTATATGTATAACCATACTGAGGTTTTTGTTTTGCCAGACCCGAGCCATGGACAAAGTAAAGGGAAAGTTTGGAGTGGCAAATTAAATTTGTTTGTGAAATGCCAAAATAGGTATGGATTGGTCAATCAGGGATATTATAAAATAAAAACCTGTGTCAAAGAGGGCGTTGATAAAACAGCCCCAGCAATAGTTGCCACATTGCCGACGACTGGAACAATGGTAAGATTTGAAGCTAAGCGTCAGAATGTATCGATAATAACAAACGAACTTTCGCAGTGCAGATGGGATTTGTCAGACAAGTCTTATTCGGAAATGACACATATTCTGAGTTGTAATGATTCTATTGGAACTCCGTCTAGCGTTCTTGGATATAAGTGCACGGGGCAGTTAGCAGTTGGAAATGCTACTACCGATTATTATGTAAGATGTAGCGACCAGCCTTGGTTGGGTAATTCTTCTAAGAGGAACGCGGATTCTCAAAGTTTTGTTTTGAAGCTAAAGAAGCCTCTCTCTAAGATTTCAATTACAAAAATAATTCCAACTGGAGAGATTAAATCTAATACCCCTCTTTATAGTGTGGATTTGAAAGTTGAAACTTCTGGAGGCGGGGATACCCGAATTTGCTCTTACTCTTTCTCGGGTTATGATAACATGATTAAAATGTTTGAAACGGGAGAAAGTCAAACTCATTCACAAGTTTTGAACTTGGGAATGGGAAAGAAAATTCTCTATGTAAGATGCGAGGACGAAACTGGAGATTTTGCACAAAACTCGACGACCTTTAATATTTCGCGAAGAGTCCCGCCTGCTATTATAAGAGTTTGGCAGAAAGATGGTTACATGAACTTGATTTTAAGCAAAAGAGGAGAATGCAGGTTCTCGACTGAAAGGTGCAACTTTGACTGGGATAGTGGTGCAAATATTGGAGTTGGCACGGAGCTTCAATTTTCAGTGATAAAAGGAAAAAAATACTATATACAGTGCAACGACGACGGGGGCAGTGTTCCGACTAAATGTTCTGCGATGTTGGTTGGACTATGACGACGGCACAGATAATGAAAGGGAAAGATTTTATAAATAACAGAAGGTTAATTTTAAGATGAATAGTTTATTGAATCTGAAAAAATTGAGTGAGTCATCACATTATAAGCGAGGACAGGTTACAATTTTTATCATTGTCGGCATTTTGATAGTTGTTGCTATCTTGGTTTTCTTCTTATGGGGAAGCCCTACTTTTACTAGTAAAGGAACTGGGATTAAGGGGTTTGAGGGATGTGTTAAGGATGCAACGATAACTAGCATCGGTAGATTGGAGGAAAATGCTGGATTTATAACTCCAGGATTTAGCTATGAATATCAAGGTAAGAATGTTACCTATCTTTGCTATACGGATGCTTACTATAAAACTTGCACCGTTCAGGTTCCGTTTCTCAAAAATGTTTTTCGGAAAAACTTAGAAAACCTGCTTCGTGATAAAATTACTGCCTGTTATGACGCCAGTTTAGATAGTCTAAAAAATCAGGGATATGGAGTATCTTCTGGGACGGTTAGTTATAATATAAGAATAGAACCTGGTATTGTTAGGATAAATATAAATGCCCCTACCTCCGTGGATTCAAAACAATTTGCAAAATTTGAAGTGAAAGTTAATAGCCCTATTTACGAAATGTCTATGATTGCAACTTCGATTTTGCAGTCCGAAACAAAATATGGCGATTCTGATGTGTCCGCAATGATGCTTTACTATCCAGCTTACTATGTTGACAAAATAAAAAGGGGAGATGGGACGACAATATATATTTTAAAAAGTAAGGCGTTTAAGGACAAGCTCGAATTTGCGTCGAGAAGTTTGGTTTTTCCTGCTGGATATGATTTTGGAGGTGGGAAATGAATAAGTTCTCATTTGTTCTTGCTTTCCTCCTCTTCGTTGGATTTGCGGCAGCAGCGACGAGTAGTGCCCCAAGCTATTGTTGTGAAAAGACAACCTCTGGAGCATGGTGCGTAAATGCCCCTCAAAGTACATGTGACTCTGGTTTTAATTCTGCTCCGACTTCTTGTGATGCGACCTCATATTGCCAACTGGGAACTTGCTACGATTCTGGAGAAGGAATTTGCATGGAGAATACCCCGCAGAAAGTTTGTAACGATAATAATGGAACATGGAGTCCAAAGCCAGAGAACGAATTGTCACAATGTAGTTTGGGGTGTTGTATTATCGACGATCAAGCGGCGTTTGTTTCGCTAGTGAGATGCAAAAAATTATCGAGTTTTTTTGGGATTAAAAATAATTACAACCCCAATATAAATAGCGAGATAGATTGTATAGCAAAGGCACAATCTCAAGATGTTGGTGCGTGTGTGTATGAGAAGGGAAGTGAAAGGTTGTGTAAATTTACCACCAGAGGAGAATGTGGAGCCAAGAATAAGGTGACGGTTTTAAATCAAACTAACATAACTTTGACTTCTTCAAAAACCTTTTATAAAAACTATCTTTGTTCTGCCGAAGAATTGGGAACTTCTTGTGCGAAAGAGTCGGGGACGACCTGTTATCAGGGCAAGGTTTATTGGACAGATTCTTGTGGAAATAGAGAAAATGTTTATTCTAGCAACAAGGCTAAAAGTTGGGATAATGGTAAAGTTGCAACTCCCGACGCTGTTTGCAAGGCAAATGATGGTTCTAATGTAAATTGTGGGAATTGTGATTACATGTTGGGAACTCGGTGTGCTGCATTCACGGGATTAATTGGTGGTCCAGCTGGAAGTAAAAATTATTGTCAAAAAACGGAGTGTGTGGACAGCAAGGGAAATAAAAGAATGAATGGGGAGTCGTGGTGTGCCGAGAGCAAGGGTGTAGCATCGGACAGTGTCGGTTCTAGATATTATAGAGATATTTGTGTAGACGGGAGCGTTAAGGTAGAGCCCTGTGCGGATTATCGAAACGAAATCTGTATATCTAATTCAGTTGATACTAGTGCAGGTAAATTCGAAACAGCTGCATGCCGAGTAAATCGATGGCAAGATTGTGTCTTGCAATCCAAGAAAGATGATTGTTTAAATATAGATAGAAGGGATTGCAAGTGGTTACCGTCGGTGTTGGGGATGATTTTGGGAGGGCAGTCTCAGGATAATTCTGTGACTTATTCTAATCCAACCGCAAAGACAAATACTTTCAGTAATCCGACTGCGAGCCCCTTGACTGGTGATTCTATCTTTGGTGGAAGTAGCAGCACTAAACCATCCACCCCAACTACCACAACTACAAACAGACCTGATGGTATTTGTGTTCCTAATTTTCCTCCTGGATTGAAATTTTGGGAAGATGGCAGTGCGAAAAGTATTTGCGGACAAGCTAATGCTAAATGTGTGGTCGTCTATAAGACAGGAATTTTGGGCGGAACAAAGATTGTAAAGGGAGAAGAATGTTTGCAGAAGGCATGGGCAGAACAGGCAAATAAGGTTTGCACTTCTTTGGGCGATTGTGGTGGAAAGGCGAACTACGACGGTGTTTCTACTAGTGATGGATATAGTTGGGTTGCTAATGGTCAGGATAAGAAGCTTTGATATTTTTTATAAAAATTTATTCTATATATCTTTTTGCCCCTATTTTCTTAGTCGTCCCTTTAGAATTACAACAATCAAAAGGTTTAAATAGTAGGATTACCATAGAAAAACATGGAAAACAAATACACCACAAACTACAATAGTTCGCGTTCTTCGGTTACCGAAGAGAAAAGCGGATTGTTGTACCACGCCAAGAAAGCCGTAGCTGTTGGAGCAACTGGTTTGGCACTGACTTTGTCGGGTTGTGGAGCAATGAACGCACCAACGGTCAACGGAGTTCCCGTTTACCAGAACAACAAAACAGAACAAGCCTCTAATGGAAAGCATGAGAGCTGGGTAGAAAGACACCCAGTAGCGACCATCTTTTTAGGTGCAGCCGCAGCAGGTTTGGTTTACAGCGTTGCTCATGGTGGAGGTTCTGGCTCTACAAGTCAAGCACATAGTCCAGCGTCGAAAGAGAAGCATGACTCTACGTCTAGCGGACCGCTATCTTGGGGTAATTAACTCCCAAAACTTTATTTTTAAATTTTTAAATTTGCATTTCATAACTGAAAGATATGGAATGTCCATTACCATCTATCCCGGTAAATGTTTCAGTCATTGTCTCGTGAGGGAGAACTGTTCCCCAATAGTGATTATATTGAGAATTTAACGATTGTATTTTTCCATTGGCGGAAATTTTATTTGCCCCCAGATAACTGTATATATCCGTCTTTAATGGACCACATATGCCAGCAACCTTGTAGCACTTTTGTCTTGTTTTTATCGTGGCGCTAACGCCACCAGTTTCCTTAATCAAAATATCGTAGTGTTCTGTGGTGGATCCACCATTTATTACTGTATTCTCTAGGTGGGGTGTTGCCGTTAGAGATGCGATACAATCCTCGGTTCCTATCGAAGACCTTGTTGTTCCGCAGTTACTTGTTTGTGTGAAGCTGTTTCCTGCACATATTGTCGAGGGAGATGGGCTCCAACTATTTGAGACACACGCTGGAGGAGTGCATGTTTCTGTTCTCACGTGAATTGGATAGGATGTGGGACAGGCTGGGTTTGCGGAACAGGCTGTTGTGGTCTTGGCGTAATTCCAGCATTGATAAGAATCCTTACTTCCAAAAAACCCGCACCCCCCAGTCTTCTGTCCTCCATCATAAGAAGTGCATTCATCATCATAGCTATAGACGCATCCTGTTTTGACTATG
Organism: Candidatus Woesearchaeota archaeon; assembly: GCA_964428375.1. Taxonomy (GTDB): domain Archaea; phylum Nanobdellota; class Nanobdellia; order Pacearchaeales; family GW2011-AR1; genus JAGVXH01. Next base: position 1,567 of record CAYRXX010000024.1, on the reverse strand, counting down.
GTTTTATCGTCGTTTCTGCAAACCCATTTCGAATAAGTTCCACCAACACATACTCCGTTGGTGCAAGACTTTCCGTTGGTGCAAGCTACACCAGAATTAGTTTGGAACTCCCAACACCCACTGGTCGTATTTAGAACGCAATTTTGGGTGGTAATCTTTTTAGAATCCGCAGAGCATGTCTTCTTTGTTTCTCCATTTGAACATTCATCTCTACAAAATTCTGCCGGCAACTTTCCGCTCCATGTGAAAAGCCTTACGTCTTTTGGGGAATAAATAGCATTGCTCCCGTTTCCAATATCTGCTGAGATTATAATACTGTCGACGGTGACATCCTTTTTTTCAGTAGCTATAAAGGTTTTGGAGTCCATCTTGCAAAAATTTTCTGATGTTGACAGATTACAAACACGAAGCAAATAGCCTAGACTGACTGGGATTTTTGTGTCGGTGAAATTGGTTAATTTATCGTAGCTTGGGTCACCTGGAAGATCGGTTATGACATTTAATGCGTCTAATCTTAAGCTTGTGTTTGAAGAGATATCATCTAAAACTTGCTTTTGTATCGTCGATGACTGACTTGCAACCGCACCATTCTTAGTTCCTTGCCCAGAATAAACCGCTAACATTGTTGTGCTAATTATCAAAACTGCGATTGTTGCCTCCAATATTCTTACCCAGCCTCTTTTCCCCATGCTTTTATTTCTGAAAGAAAAGAGCGTATCACCATTCATTTTTTCGCTCATCTTAAATTCACTCATTCCTATTTTAAATATCTATTTATTCGAGGAGGCTTTTTATTTCGGGGGAGGTGTCGCCTCTTAATAATAACAACAATCGAAAGGTTTAAATAGTATTTATCCCTCAATATATCATGGGTTTAGCAAATAAGATATTCAACAAAAATACAGCCAAAAAGGCGATAGTGGGAAGCATCTTAGCGGCGTCTTGTGGATTAGGGGGATGTGCGAATATGACTCCGCAGCAACGGGCTGGGCTTGGGCTATTCGGGACAATTGCTAGATTGAGTCCATATTCAAGTGCCATGACCAGAGCAGAGGGTAGCGGATTAGTTTATTATGCGAATAGCATAAACTCTTCTGCAAATGCAAAGACCGGGAAATCGGAAGTTAATGTTTATCAAAAACCTATGACTGTGGGGGAGATTACGAAAATTGAGAATACTCCAAGGGTTATCTGCAGTGATTATAGGAATGGTCCAGAGATGCCTGACTTTGAGTATAGAGACGGAAAGGGACATCTGTCTGGGGTGCTTCGTGGATTTAAAACGAAAAACGGGAAATATGTTATGGATGCTCCTAAAAATGATGTGAATGCCAAAAGAGTTTATCTTTATAGTACCGACGGGAAAACCCTTAAGGCGTTGCCAGATAATACATTGTATTTTCCTTGTAGGGATCAACTTTAATCCGTCGATGAAATATTTATAAAGATTAATCGGCTGAGATTTTAATGAACAAAAGAGGACGTCTCGCATTAGTACAAATTATAATTTTAGTTATTGGGTTTGTTGGGGTTGCTTGGGTTGTCGGGGGCGGTGTTGGGGTTGTGG
>CAYRXX010000023.1:0-11137 GCA_964428375.1 Candidatus Woesearchaeota archaeon | reverse complement strand
AATATGACTAACATGTTCCTCTCCGCCACCTCCTTCAACCAATCCCTAAATGGCTGGAACACCTCCTCCGTAACCGACATGTCCTACATGTTCCAATACGCCTCCTCCTTCAATGGCAACATCTCAACCTGGGATGTCTCAAAAGTAACGAATATGACTTACATGTTTTACGGTGCCCCTATCTTCAACCAACCCCTAAACACATGGAACACATCGAGCGTGAAAGACATGAGCTATATGTTCTCCTACGCCTCCTCCTTCAATGGCAACATCTCAACCTGGGATGTCTCAAAAGTAACGAATATGAGATATATGTTCCTGAGCTGGTCATCTATTCAGGTTTCTGCTTTCAACCAACCCCTAAACACTTGGGATACGTCATCAGTAACCGACATGAGTGGGATGTTTTTTTACTCCAGCAACTTCCACCAAAACATCTCCAGCTGGAATGTTTCAAAAGTAACGAACATGAAGTATATGTTTTACAAGGTATCTATTTCCACCCCCAATTACGACTCCCTCCTAATCAGCTGGGCAAACCAATCCCTACAAAACAACGTAACCTTCGACGCAGGAACATCAAAATATTGCCTTGGTCTAACCTCAAAACAGAACATAATAAACGAATACAACTGGACAATCACCGACGGAGGATCAGACTGCTCACTTTATTCCATCCAAATCCAATCCCCAAAAAACGAAACCTACAACTTCACAAAAATACAAACAGAATACACAATAGAATTAAACACAACAGCAAACTTTCCCGTTGCCCACTGGAATTATTCCATCAAAAATTTAACATCAGGAAATTACTCCTTGCGAAATATTACATTCACTCCAAATACTTCAATAAACGCCTCAATCGGGGGCAACTTATTAACGCTCTCTGCAATATCAACAAGCGGAGTATGGTTCAACTCAAACGTAGTTTTTGACGTAAACGTCTCAAATTCTACTCCTATCTTAGGAAAGATCGACAACCAAATTTTTGTCTGCGAAGGGCAATCTTTAAGTTACCCATTCAATGCAACCGACGCTGACGCAAAGGATTTGCTCGGAGACATCTTCCCCAAAAACCCATTTTATATTGAATCATTAGGTAGGACGGGCACAACGAACTTTTTCAATATAATTTCAGGAATATTAAAAAAGGGCAACGTGGGAGTTTATAACGAAACAGTTTCCGTGGCAGATTCAGAAGGAGCCACAGATACAAAATCCACAAACATAACGGTAATCGAAATAAACAATCCTCCCGTAATAGAAAACCCTCTGGGAGCTCAAACCGTTTGGCTCGAAGGCGCAAACTCTACTTTCTACCATATAGTCAACGTCAGCGATATAGAAGACGGAACAACAGCAGAGGGCAATTTAACTTTTAATTTAACATGGGCGGGGAACGAAAATCTGTTTAATATCGGGCTCCACACTGGCGTTATGAACTTTACACCAAATTCAGGAGAGGTGGGAAATACTTATTCTCTAAGGGTTTGCGTAAAAGATAAAGGGCTACCTGTAACCCCAGACAATATAAGCCTATGTGCCCCCGCAAGTGCAGCTGTCCAATCAGCCTGTGATGATTTTACATTAACCGTAACAAACGCCAATCGAGCTCCAGAAATTTCAAACCAAACGCCAGCAACCAGCACGATAACCACGACTTCGACACAAGATACAAAATATTTTGCAGACGTCTCAGATCCCGACGGAACAATCCCAGATATTAATTGGATTGTAGACGGGAGCCAAGTAAAACACGAAGAGAACAAATCCAATGATACATTCACTTACAATTTTGGTTGTGGAGTTAGTGGACCACACACAGTAAAAATATTAACAACCGACGGGCTACTTAATACCTCATATAGTTGGGATGTCAATGTGGAAAAGATTGCTTGTTCTTCTGGCTCTTCTGGTGGTGGCGGAGGTGGCGGGTCAGGTGGCGGAGCATCAAAAAGTATATGCACAGAGAAATGGGAGTGTAGCGACTGGCACCCATGCCAAAGCGTCCAAAAAGCATTCGCCTCGAAGAGCATATCCATAGAGGATTATGTAAATAAAAAAGACCTCTGTGCCCAGCGGAACATTACAGACGAGAAACTTTGCGGGTTCCAAACTACCACTTGCCACGATATAAACAATTGCTCCAACAATAATACAGCGAAAATAGAATCAACAAAAAATCGAGTTTGCTATTTTAGAGGAAATGAAAATACACTCAATAAATCCAATAGCTGTAGCAACGGTAAAAAAGACAATGAAGAACTGGGGGTAGATTGTGGCGGACCATGCCCAAATAAATGCAAACAGAAAACACCAATTAAAACAGTGAGCAATTTACTAAAAGCAGTCGCTCTTTCTCTAGTAATTCTGATACTTGCCGTTTCCTTAAAATTATTTTTCCTTTGGAAAAAGAGAGCCATTGAGCAAAGCTTAAATACTATTAGTAGTATTTAAAAAGTATAAAAATGGGGTATAAAAAGTATCAATAATGACAGACATAATTTTCAAAGATAAGTCTATTCAGACTGGTCACCGTATTAAAATTCCAAAAGCAATCATCGATACTCTAGATTTAAAAGTTAAACAAAAAATAGAAATCAAATTTGACGCACAAAAAAAGAGAATGATTATCGAGGTGTCGAAAAAATGAGTCGTTGTAAAAGAAAAAAACTATTGTTCATGACGTTCTTGTTTCTTCTTATTTTTACAATGGTTTCTGTAAAGGCAGTAACGTGGAATACATCTATCGGTCCATTCTACGGCAATGAAGGGACGTATTATTCATATAATATTAGTAATAACACCTATGATGTGAATGGAACCCTATCAATAGTTATTGATACAACTTCCAATTATATAACATGGGATAATGGGACAGGAGTCTTAAATAATTACTCATCTCTGAGTTCATTCCCATGGATGACGTTTAACACGACAGACTTCTTTTTAAATATAAACTCGTCACGAAATAATCAGAGTGGAAAGTTTCAAATACCATTCTCCGCCAAAGACGATGGAACATACGGGACACTAGACTACTTAACCTTCATAGTAAACGCCACCAACGATGCCCCACTTTTCACCAACCTAAATTCAACTTACGACTTCGTAGAAAGCTCAAGCAATTCCTACACAATCACCGCCAGTGACGAGGAAAAGCAATACCCATTAGCATTCAATCTAAGTTTCCTAAATAATTGTACCCACGCAACTTGGTCATCTAATACCAATTGCGACATTTTCAACCTAACCTCCCCAACCAACACCTCAACACTTTTCAATTTCACCCCAACCCACGACGACGTAGGAACATACTGGGCAAATTTAACCGTTCGAGATTCCGGAGCAAACTACCCTTGCCCAACTCCCTACTGTGACAACACAACTTACGAACAAAATCAGTCTTCGAAAACATACCTCTTAAAATTCAATATCTTCTCAGTCCTTAGTATTGATGCGTCAACTTGCAACGGGGCAACAGTGGAGGGGCAAACATTTAATTGCACAATAAACATAACAACACAAGGAGAAAACGACACTCTAGAGATATCCAGCTACGGGCTTTTCCAGAATTCATCTTACACCCCAAACAATAAAACATGGTTCTACCCAAACTCAACCAATCATTCGTCGGGGCTCCTTTACACAATTCCAATTTCAATAACGCCGACAAAAACAGACGTAGGGAACTGGACAATCAATTTAACGGTATTAGACACGAATACTTCAACCCAAAAAACCACCAGCATATTGCTTTTTGTAAATTACACCGAATCAAACGTTTCGTTAGGTTATATCCCAAATATAAATAGCTACCAAAACCAAAATTTTACCATTAACGCCACCGACGACGATTTCTTAATTCAAGACAAGAGTGTAAAAAATGAAAGCCTTATCTTCGCATCAAATACCTCTTGGGTAAAAGTCGGATATGCATCATCTCCAACAGGAGTATTGTCTTCCTCTGTGGTTGAGATAAACCACACTTATGCAACCGACAACAATTTAACAGGAAACCAAAGTATCAAAATCAACGTAACGGATTCCGCAAGAAATACAGACAGCCAAATATTCACAATAGACATTTCAATTGATAACCCACCACAGTGGAGTTCAGCTCTCCCAACGCCCGTCTCGTTCAACTTATCCGAAAACCAAAGTTTCTCATATAATTTTAGTGCCAATGTCTCAGATGCCGATGGAGACAACATTACATTCTACTATGAAAATATTTCCAATTCTTTTTGCTCCTTAAAGGATTTCAACTTGAGCGGGACAATAAATTTTATACCAATAGATTGCGACGTGGGTTTTCACAATGTATCGGTAATAGCCAGCGACGGAAAAATGAACACATCAAAAACATTTCTTTTTAACATCTCAAATATAGACGACCCCCCAACGATTTTCTCCTTTAGCAATAACAAAGTCGCAACTATCTCCGAGGGAGCTAATCTCTCGCTCTTGGAAGGCGATACCGTAAATTTCAATTTAGTTTCCAACGACGACGATTTTCTCATTTCACAAAAGAGCTATTATAACGAATCGCTTTCCGTCACAACTACATTTTTTAAAAACCTCACGGAACAACCAGCACTTTTTAATTTTTCATTTATAGAATTCAAAAGCCCATTACCTCAGAGCGCATCCTATAGTGCAATTTTCACCCCCGTGATTTCGCAAGTCGGAAACTGGACAGTAGTTCTAAATATCACAGACGCATCTGGGGAATCAATAAACAGAACATTCTTCTTAGATATAGAGGAAAATGTCTCAGCCCCAGTTTTAAGTCCAATTGCAAACCAATCGCTGACAATATACGATAACCTAAACCTTACAATTAATGCCACCGACGACAAAGATGATTATTATAACCTAAGTCTCAATTATACCATATCAAAACTAAATTCCTCTGCCCCAAATTTAACAATTTCAAATAATACCATTCTAGGCAATATGACACAAAATGACGCAGGGAAATGGGCATACAATCTCACCGTCAAAGATAGCCGAAACTTAACAGACTCCCAAGTGTTCTACTTATCCGTTTATGGAAATGCCTTATTAATTACCCCGTCGGAATTCACGGTTTTCTCACTAAAAGAAAATAAGTCATCCTCATTAAATTTTACAATCACCCATGCCGTAAAAGACAATCTTACTTACGAGTTCTGGATAAATAATATTTCTTGCTCTTTCCAAAATAATTCCAATTGCGTCTACGGAAATTCAACATTACGTGAATCGATAATAACATTCGGAAACGGGAGTAATATCACGTGGGATTTCACGCCAAATTTCCAAGATGAAACTTATGGTAACTTAAAAAACCTCACCGTCAGTGTTTATCCTGCAAACTCAAGCAACCTAACGCTACAGCAAAGAGAGTCGGTCGCGACTAATTTCACCTTTAATCTGAATATTACTCATACCAATGCCCCCATAAGAATAATCTCCAATATTAGTCTCTTACAGTCGGACTACAATTCCAACATCAAATTAAATCTAAATAATTATTTTACCGACGAGGATGTTAACGACCCATACTACCTTCAAAATGTTACTTTTGTAAAGCTCCCATCGTCGGGAGACATTTTTATAACGCACACAGGGGGGTGGAATGTTCAGATTGGCACAACTCTCAAAACCGTTCATACAGAAAACATATCAATCAACGGAAGCGATGGGGCTACAACTGCTCAAATCGACAACATCCCAATTGAATTTACCGCTCCCCCGACAACCCCAACCCCAACTTCAACCCCAACATCCAGTAAGACATCTACGACAAGATTAAAATTCTATTCACTGCGGATTATTACACCAGGACAGGTGACAATATCAAATAAAAATTACATTGAAGTTCCATTCACTTTAGAAAATTCGGGAGGCGTAGATTTGCGAGGTATCAATCTATCCACATCAGTTTTTTATAATAACGAATTTGCCAAGGGGGTAAAAGTAGATTTGGGAATTGGTTATCTCGATTTTTTAAAAGCAGGAGAAAAGAAAAATTACACAATGAAAATCTTCGCAGATACAAACAAAGCTGGGCAATATAGAGCAACACTTTTCGCCAACATAACTTCGCCAAAATTCACAGATTGGGCAGACTTTTTTATCAACCTAAGAAAAACAAATGATACCCAGGCTGAAAAATTACTAATATTCACAGATAAAATAATAGCCGATAATCCAGAATGCTTAGAACTTACAGAAGATTTTCGACGAGCAAAAGCCGCCTTCGCTGCGGGGAACGTAAACGAATCCATGAAGATGGCACAAAAAGTAAGCGTGGCATGCGAGAATGCGATAAAGGCAAACGAACAAATTAGGTATGACATGAAAGGGATTGTAGAAAAAAACTTTTCCTACATAGCGGTCTTAAGTTTAATAATATTTTTGGGAGGATTTATCTTCTACGCTTACAAGAGGGCAAGGTTTAATAAATCTAGTGAGGATGAATATCTCAGGTGAGGTGATGGTTGCTAAAAATAATAAATCCGAAATTCTCGAAATACTAAAAGACATCGAGAAAGAAATGGAGAACATAATAGTAGGACAAAAGAAAATTGTTCATGGGATTTTACGAGCTGTGCTTTGCAATGGGCATGTTCTGGTAGAAGGAGTCCCAGGAACCGCTAAAACATTAATCGTAAAGGCGATGGCAAAAATATTGGGATGTGAGATGGAGCGAATTCAATTTACGGTAGATTTATTACCAACAGACATAACGGGTATTATGAGTTATAACCCAAAAAAAGGTTTCAGCGTCGAGAAAGGACCAATCTTCACCAATTTTATTTTAGCCGACGAAATTAATCGTAGTCCATCAAAAACACAGTCAGCACTCTTAGAGGCAATGCAGGAAAAAGCAGTTACTATATCCAAAAAAACATACGATTTGCCAAAACCCTTTTTTGTCATGGCAACCGAGAACCCCCTAGAAAATAGCGGAGTATATACTCTACCAGAAGCTCAGATAGATCGTTTTTTATTTAAACTTCTAATCGGCTACCCAAATTCAAAAGAAGAGCAAGATATCTTGCGCAAGAATACAACAATTAACGCCTTTGACAGTTTTACTCTAAAAGCAGTTCTAAACCCAGAAAAGATTATACAGCTACAAGAAAAAGTAAAGAAGATTTTTACATCAGAAGCCATAGAAGAGTATATTGTTAAAATAGTAAGAGAGAGTAGGAATAAAAACTGGGAGATGGGGAAATATGTTTCTTACGGAGCATCACCACGAGCTTCAATCGCACTTTACATCGCTTCTAAAGCCGAGGCGATGATGCAAGGGAAGGATTATGTAGGGCCAAAAGATGTCAGAGAGGTAGTCTATCCCATTTTACGTCACAGAATTATTTTAAATTATGAGGCCGAAGCCGAGGGAATTACTACAGACGAAATAATAAAACAAATCCTCGGCAGAGTGACCGTCCCATAGATGGCAGAAAACTCGCAAAAAGGGAAACTTATTGTAAATTTCCCTCGAGCAATTACGGAATTTAATAATGCAATGCAAAAATTCCCAGTAAAGAAGATTTTATACAAAAACATTTTCAGGGGAAAGGGCTTGGAGTTTGATTCTTATAGAACCTTTAATCCCGACGATGACGCAAGTCTAATTGATTGGAAAGCAAGTTTGAGGTCAAACCAGCTTTTAGCAAAAAGGTACATAGAAGAAAGAAATTTGAATGTATATTTTTTATTAGATGTCTCGAATAGTATGCTTTTTGGCTCTGGAGATAAACTAAAAGCAGAATATGCAGCCGAGTTCGTAGCGTCGTTAGGGCACCTAATATTGAATTCAGGAGACAGAATAGGGCTTGTAATGTTCAGCGATAAAACAAAAAAGTTTTTACATTCATCCAATTCAAAAAACCAGTTCGGACTATTTACAAAATTCCTAGGAGATTCCAGTTTCTATGGCGGCGGCTTTGATGTTGAGAGTGCGATTGAACAAGCATTGCGAGAAGTAAAATCTCCCTACGTAATTTTCATAATAGTGTCAGATTTTATAAAAATAAAGAAAAGTGCGGTTAAAAGCTTAAAATTAATGGGGGCGAAATTTGAAAGCGTAGCGGTTATGATTAGAGATAAATTTGACGAGGATTTGCCAGATTCAAATTATCAACTTACGGTTCAAGACCCATATTCTGGGAGGCAAATGATTTTAGACTCAAATCTCGCTAAGGAGAAATACAAACACATAGCTCAAAGTCAAAAAACAGCAGTAAAAAAAGCCATGAGAGAATCAGGGATAGATATATTAGAATTAACGACTGATAAGAACTTTGTCGTCGCTGTTTCCAGCTTTCTAAAAAGCAGAGCAAGGGGGACGCGAGTATGAAAAGTTCGCATCTTCTCGGAGGAAGCATAAAATGCAACTAGTCTTTCTCTATCCAAAGTTATTATTCCTACTCTTACTGGTTCCATTTTTTATTCTTATTTATTTCGCCGCCATGATTTATAACAAAAAGAAGGCAGTAGTTTTCTCTAATTTTGAAGCAATGGAGCGTTTTTATGATATAGAGTTTTTTTCAAAAAACTTTCTAGCTCTTTACATCAACTTAGCCATCCTAATTCTGCTGATATTATCAATAGCAGGAACGGGGGTATCCTTCACAGCCAACACCTCTATTTTTTCTTACGTCATAGCTATTGATTCTTCCTCAAGTATGTCCTCCAACGACCTTTTGCCGAATCGGCTCGAAGCCGCCAAATCTGGAGCCGAGAAATTTTTAGATGCCCTACCAATCGGAGTTAGCGTAGGCGTCCTAAGTTTTTCGGGAAACGCGGTTGTATTACAGGTTCCAACAGAGAACAAGCTCAAAACAAAGATGGCAATAAACGAGGTCAATTACGGCAAAATCCCCGGCACCAATATTTTTAACGCCTTAGTCTCAGCAGACAAACTTTTCGGAAGCAAAAAAATGAAATCAGTAATTCTAATAAGTGACGGGCAACTTAATGTAGGAGATGTCCCCAGAATTATAAGCTACATACAAAGGAAGGGATTAACGGTTGATACCGTTGCTGTCGGAACAGATAAAGGGGGAGTAAATAAAATGGGAACTGTTTCCAAAGTAGACGAAAACGTTCTAAAATCCTTGGCATTCAATTCAGGGGGAGAATTTTTCCGAGTAAAAGACGCTTCAGATTTTGATACAATGGTAACCGGGTTAATGAGCACTGCGCCAAAAACCATCACAATAGACCTAAGTTTTTACCTACTTTTTATAGCGATTTTAATCTTAACCTTATTTTGGGTTATTTACAATTTCAGATTTAAGACTCTCCCATAACTAAGTAAGACTACATTTCTTCTAGGGTCTCAATTCCGAGCAAATCCAATGATATATCCAAAACAATTCTAAACGCATCCACTAACGCTAATCTAAAACCTTCTTTCTCGCTCCCTAAAACTGGACACGAATGATAAAACTCGTTAAATACTTTCGATAACTCAAACGCATAATTAGCAATTAAGTTCGGTGCCAGTTTCTTGTAAGCATTTTCTAAAACACCGTCGAACTCCCCGAGTTTTTTCACCAATTTAACTTCACTTCCTTCTAATTCTTTAATGATAACTTTCTTTACACTCTTAACTTTTTTACCAATTGAATTCGCCCTCGCATAAGAATACAGCAAATACGGACCAGTGTCGCCCTCAAACGAAATCTCCTTTTTAGGATCGAAAATAATCGTCCTAGTTGGGTCCTGTTTCAACATAGCATATTTAATAGAAGCAATCGCAATTTTCATGGCTCTCTCGTCGATATCAGCACCGTCATAACCTCTTTCCTTCAGCCCACTCTTAGCAATGCCAAAGACCTCCCTAGAAAATTCAGAATACAAAACATTCTTCCCAGTCCTAGAACTCATTTTACCCTCGGGAAACCTAACCATCCCATACGGCAAGACTTCATATCTCTTAGCCTCGTCTTCAAGCCCCATCAATTCCAGTGTCTTAATCAGTTGTTGAAAATGCAATCGTTGCTCATTTCCAACAAGAACCAAATATTTATCACTTTCGAAATCTTTAAATTTTCTCAACGCAAGTGCGATATCCTTCGCAGAATATAAAACCGTCCCATCTTTTCTCAGCAACACCCAAACCCCAAGCCCGTATTTTTTCAAGTCCATAAAAACAGCGTCGTCCTTTTTCGCAATCCCATTTTCTAACAACTTAAGTGACTCCCGTTTTCCATCTGCTTCAAATTCACTCTCAAAAAAACTAACATCAAAATGTGCTCCCAATTCAGAATAAATTTTCTCCCACGACGAAATCGACAACTCTCTTGTTTTTTTCCACAACTCATTAATCTTCGCATCTTTACTCTCTATCTTCTTATTAATTTCCAAAACCTCTTTCTGAAACTCCTTATTATCCTCAAGTCTCTTCACCGCCTCGACATATATTCCAGCAATCCAAGCTTCGTCATTTTTCAATCCGTCCCTAGAATGATATTTCTCATAGCACCAAATCCATTTTGCAATATGCATCCCAGTGTCTCCACTGTAATTCATCTGAACAACCCTCTCTCCACACGCCTTGAAAATCCTCGACAAACTTTCCCCCAAGGACGTTCCCCTTATATGCCCGACATGAAATGCCTTGTGCGTGTTAGGTTGCGAATATTCCACCAAGCGACTTTTCCCCTTTCCGATTTTCCCTTTCCCGAAGCCCCTACTTTTCACCGAAGAGAGGACTCTCTCTGCCATCATTTTCTTATCGACAAAAAAATTAACATATGCCCCTTCACTCTCGACCCTTTCAATATCACTAGGCAATTTCAAACTCTTAGCCAATTCACTTGCAATAATCACAGGAGACTTCTTCATACTCTTAGCCAAGCCAAAGCAAGGAAAAGCAAAATCTCCCATTTCATCTTTTGGTGGAATTTCAATCAAATTCTCAACATCCGAAATATCCAATCCAGTTTCCTTTACAATCAATTCCACAATAGAGTTTTTCATAAAACAACACAGCAATGAGTATTTATTAATCTTTAGAAGTCGTAATCAGAATAAGGCTTACTCCTTTCCCTCCAAGTAAGATGAGACTGCTCCTGAGCCCTCACCAACATCGCTTCCAAAACATCCAAATCCTCAACAAACGGCA
>CAYRXX010000022.1:3390-11440 GCA_964428375.1 Candidatus Woesearchaeota archaeon | reverse complement strand
TTCCATCTCAAAACAAACACCCTTTCCTTTATAAAAAACTCTATACTCAAATATGCTAATTCAAATTAGATACAATTTCGCAGAACTTGCACAGCTCCCCGCTCGACGGTTCTCCGCATTTTTTGCATTTCTTCATTTCTCTCGGGTTTTCTTTTCTTAATGACGGTATTAATTTTTGAAAGTTTTTAACGATAGATAATTTTTTCTCGTCGCTGATTTCTTCCATCCATTCTCTTGTGTCAACACGATATGTTCCGAAGGCACACGGGCATTTATCATACAAAATTTCAAATCCTTTTTTCTTCGAATAGTTTCTAATTTCGTTTTCTGGGGTAAAAAAAAGTGGTTTTATTCTCTGAACGAATCCATTGTCGTTTCCAGAGCCGTCTCCCGTCGCTGGGGCCGAATTTGTGCCAAGTAAGATGTTCCCTTTTAGGAAATTCATTAAAACGTTTTGTGCTTCATCGTCGAGATTATGCCCAGTTGCGATAACATCAGCGTTGAGTTTTTTCGCCCATTTGTTTAGAATCCATCTTTTAGTAATTCCGCATACTGTGCATCCAGTTAAATTCTTTTTTTCTTTCAAGACGGATTTTATAAAACATATTCCTTGTCCGAGTTCTTTTTTTAAATCAACGACCGTCAGGGGAATGTCATTTTCTTTGCAAAATTTCGTCATGTTGTCTCTGTGAATATCGGACCATTTTCCTAAATACAAATCAATCATCAGCCCATGAACATTGTAGCCTAATTTTTTTAAAATATAGACTACGCTAGTAGAGTCTTTTCCTCCGGATAGAGCTACGACTACTTTGTCTTTTTTTGTTATGAGGTTGTATTTCTCGACGGTGTTTGCAACTTCTTTTTCTATGTCCATTAGATATACAAATACAAAACATTTATAAATAGTTCTAAATTAGTGATTTCATGAGTAATAAAAAACGGCGTAATTTCTCAAAAGTTTTAAAGGGTAACAGTTGGGCTGTTTCTACTATTGTGCTCTCCGTTTTGTTAGTAATTTCTCTTATAGTAATATTGAATGTTTCCGCTACAGGTGCGGTTGTTTCTCCTAATCAAGCTGGACAGAATGTGCTGAAGTTTGCTATTTCGCAGGGTGCAAATGCTAAGTTGATTAATGCCTCTGATAGTGGTTCTTTGTATAAAATTATTCTATCTATAGAGGGTAAAGATGGAAAGTCTCAGGAGGTTCCTGTTTATGTAACTAAGGATGGGAAAACATTGGTTCCTCAGCCAGTCCCTCTTACTACAACTGCTGCTAAAAAAACATCTCAATCATCTACTCCTACTCCAACTAATATTCCTAAGACAGATAAGCCAAAAGTAGATTTATTTGTCATGGCTTACTGCCCATATGGAACGCAGATGGAGAAAGGAATTTTACCAGTTGTGAAGCTTCTGGGAGATAAGATAGATTTTAACATCAAATTCGTTTATTATTCAATGCATACTTCAGAAGGAGAGGTTCCTGAAGAGCTTAGGCAATATTGTATAGAGACAGAACAGAACAGCAAATATTTGAATTATCTGAAATGTTTCCTCGAAGCTGGTGATACGAAAGGGTGTTTGTCCAAGACAAATATTGATGAATCAAATCTGTCCTCATGTGTTGCTACAACAGATAAGAAGTTTAATGTGATGGCTAATCTTAATGACAAGTCGTCTTGGTTAAATGGAAGGTTTCCAAGATTTGATATTTACAAGGCTGAGAATGAGAAGTATAAGGTAGCTGGTTCCCCAACATTGATTGTTAATGGTGTGCAGGCTTCTTCGGGAAGAGACTCCTCTTCTTTAATGAAGACAATCTGCTCGGCATTTAAGGTTGCGCCTTCGGAGTGTAATACTAAGTTTACTGCCGGAACGCCTTCTCCAGGGTTTGGGTTTGGAACTGCTACAACTCAAAATAACGCTGCTGCTGGTTGTGGAGCTTAATTTTTTTAAGAGAGTTTTAATTTATTGAGTTGGAATTGGTGGTGATATATATAGTTTTTAGTTTACAGGGGTTCTGGAATTAGGATTAATGGTTAATGATTTTATGAGTATTCTAATTATTCGCTTTATTTAGATATACAATTTCATCTTCTGATAGCTTTAACTCTTGTTGGACATTGACGTTATTCAAGATGAATTTGAGTAATAAGAAGTCTTTCATTGCACCTTTAAGCGAGATGTGACATTCCCTTGCGTATTTTTGGCATATTGATTTTTTCTTGGCTGCTCTTTGGTTCTGTAACCAAATTTTTAAGACTCTGCTTGGTTTTCTGTATGTTACCCACCCTTTTCTATCATATTTTTTTACGGTGGCAATTCCTGCCCCGAGCAAAAAGTATTCATAAACCATAAATCTATAGTGTCGTTGGCGTCTGATTCTTCCCCGATAGACGTCTGCTAAACTTAGTCTGTCTAGTGCCAGGCATAGTTCTTCGCCCTTGTATGCAACTGGGAGGTTTTCTTCAATCCATAAGAATAAGTCATCAATTGGCATATTCACATCGTCGTAAATTCGGAGCATTTTATCGTCAATTTTAGAATTTTCAAATACCTTCTGTAATGCATCGAAAACAGATTTCTCTTGATCTCTGTCTCCCATTTTTCGCATTAGGCTATCTGAATCCATTTTTGATAAAACTTCCAAATCATTTAGTGCTGCTCGAATATCTCCCCCTGCCCGAATCGCAATTCCTCGTAAAATATCTCCAGTGACTACAACGTTTTCTTTTTCACAAACATCCATTAAAATTTTTAACACTATCTTGTAATCAACTTTTTTTAGAGTGGCAATTTCAGCCTTTTTTCTTAATAGTCCGAATTTTTTGTCCCAGATATCATTTGCGGTTATTATAATGGGAAATGCACTTTTGGCTAATAATCCTAAAAGTTCTGCTAGCCCACCTCTGTCTTTCATCGCACTTATTCCATCAATCTCGTCGATTAAGATTATTTTTTCTTTTCCGAATAAACTTGCTTGTTGGGAAGCTGGTCCGATTATTTCGGCAATCTTTGTTTTATTTCTAAAGTCTGATGCATTTAGTTCTAAAATTTCAGCTTTCATTTCTCCCGCTAAGGCATAAGCTAAACTCGTTTTCCCTATTCCAGGAGGTCCGTGTAAAATGATTGCTCTTTTTTTTGGGAAATTTTTTAAGAATATTTTAATTTTATCGACGGCTAAGTCTTGCCCCTTAACGTCTCCGAGTTTCTTTACTCGGTATTTTTCACTCCATGGAATGTTTTCTTGATTTATCATTTTATCAAATTCAAATCTTCATTTATAACAATTGGGTTTATTCCAACCAACTCGTCAGTAAAAGAACAGTTTGGTAGTGGATTATAAAAAAATATTTTCTTTCGCATCTTCCACGCCGTATAAACTTCCAAAAAAGTTGCACCACCGATATAATTTTTTATTCCATTTTTCTTAAAGTTTAAAACGAGAATAGCATCTTGAGGTTTAATATTATCCTCATCTTTTCTCATCATCGCACCTTTCCATTTAATATGTTCTTCTTTGCTCATTGATTTAAATTCCTCTTCTTGAAAAGGTTTATCATAAGAATTCGGGTAGGTTATCTCGTGTCCTTTTTCTTCTAAAACTTTGGCTATCTTTTTGATTTCTGAATAAAAATGTTTGCTACAGGCAATAAAAATTTTCATGCCAAGTAGGCCTCGGAAATATATTTGCAAAAGTCTCTGATTTGATTAAAGGTTACTATTTCTCTGTGCATATTTCCATCTATCCCGGTGATTCTTCTGCTAACTTCAACTGCTGGTAGGTATGAAAATCCCACAATGCTTGTTGCGTTTTCCCTCATTTTATTCAGGATTTGGTAGTATCTTTTTGCGTTGATTAGGTCGTTGCCTATTATAGATATTTTTGTGGGTTTTCGTATTTTCCCGTGTAAAAAATCTTCCAGGTCGAATAGGGTTTCAATAGAACTTCCTTTTGAAGCTATCATTGTGCATCTTCTTCCATTGTTTTAACACTCCCCATTCCTGCTCTGATAAAGCCCGCGAGTAATGCTTCTAGCTGGATAAACTCATCGGCTCCCTCTACTAATCTGAATTCTGCTTCTCCTGTTTTTTCTGTTAGTGCAACTTTTAGCCCGTCGTCAATTGGGAGGTTCCAGACTTCTCGTTGGATTGCTTTAATAACATCTTGTCCTGAAATGGATTCTTTTAGCATTATATCTAAGAGTTTGCTTTTTGCGTTAATGAAATCTCCGCTTAGAGCGTAGTCTAAGACAATTTTTACGTCGGAGGGCTTGGCTTTAGAAACAATCGTATTCACTAGGTCGGGCGTGATGTTTGGGCTTATAGAGGCTGTGGCTTGTAGTAAATTAATTGCTCTACGACAATCTCCCTCGCTGGCTTCGTATAGTGCATCAAATCCAGCATCGTTAATCATTAATCCTTCACGTTCTGCAATTAAACTAATTCTTTTTTTTATGTCTTTTTTGCCTAGTAATTGAAATCTAAAAACTACTGCTCGTGATTGGATTGGGTCTAAGATTTTAGAAGAGTAGTTGCAACTCATTACGAATCGGCATGTTGACGTATAATTCTCCATTGTTCTCCTTAAAGCTTGTTGTGCCTCTCTTGTTAGAGCGTCTGCTTCGTCTAGGAATATAACTTTAAATGGGACGTCGCCAAGTGCCTTAGTTCTTGCGAAATCTTTAACCTTCTGTCTTACGACATCTATCCCTCGTTCGTCGCTGGCATTTAGTTCTAGATAGTTTTCTCTCCAGCTTGCTCCGAAAAGTTTTTTTACAATAATTAGAGCTATTGTTGATTTTCCTACCCCAGCTGGACCAGCGAAGAGGAGGTGTGGGATGTTCATAGAATTTACAAGAGATTTCACCCGTTTGATAATTTCTTCTTGTCCAACCATGTCTTCGAAAACTTGTGGTCGGTATTTTTCTGTCCACATTTCTGAGCTGAAATTGTTAGCCATTCTTGAAAAAGTAAATTCAACTTTATAAGGATTGTTGTGGCGGATAATATTTGCAGTATTTTGTATATGGATTTTTTCCTATTTCCCTTGGGAGGTGAGATAGAGCCTGTTCTAATTGGGTAGGTTTGTCCTTCCCGTTTAGCTTGATTTGCCTAATCGGTTTGAATTTAAAGTCTTTTGGTGTCGCTATGTGATTGCTCCATAGGCTGCAGACTAATGGGCTTTTTTCTTTGTAGTGGGATATCGCTCTATTGTGTCCTCCATAATTCGTTGAACAAGCGAATATACCTCTGACTAGGAGTTGGTAAGTTTGTTCATCGACTTCTACAATATCAACAGCTGGGAAGTTATGTCCTAATCTTATTCCTTCTCTCATTGCCGAGACGGTTAAAAGCCCCTTTTGCATTTCCCATCCTAATAGTTCGTATTTTCTTAGGTCTAAACTGATTTTTCTTATGACGTGTGCCATCTTGATTTTTATTTTGTTTTTCTATATACTGTGGGCACCCATTCGTATGTCTTGCTGTTTATTTGCTCTTGAAGTGATTTTGCAATTTTGCTTTTCTTATGATTAAGTTCTAACTTTCCTGCTTTTACCATTTCTTGTAGTCCATTGGTATTTCTACTTGAATCATATATAATTCCTCCCTCTTTAACGGTCTCAACTAGATTCTCAATTCGTTCTATGTCCGTTCTTTCCCATTCAAGCAAGTTGGATAAATAAACTTTGTTTATTGATTTTTTTTGTAGGAAATACATAAATTCCATAAGGTCTGCCTCGATAATTTTTATTTTTGATAGGGATTCTTCGACGTCTTTAATCCGTGGTTTAAAATATTTTTTTCTTTCTATTAGGTGCTCTGTGGATATGTCAAAAAGGGATTCGTGTCCGTCTGTGGTGTAATGTTTTTTTAACAATTTGTCTCTAAAAAATTTATGATAATTTTGTGTTTTTAAAAATTCCATTTGTTCTTCCATAAAATCAATTTGAGCTGCATCGATGTCTAAGGCGTAGATTTTATTTACGTAAGGTGCAAGAGCGAATGGGGCATCTCCGGATCCAGCTACAGATACTACTACGTCGGTTCTTTTTGGTTCTATTCCTGCTACGACGGCATGAAGCGATTCATTTGTACATGGGTATCTTGCTGTGCACCCTTCTTCAGCTCCTCTATGTGCTAAAAGATTTCTTATTTTAATATTGAGTATTTTAGTTACATAGTTTTTTATTCTCATTCAGCTTCCTATCACTCTCTAAAAATCTTACTTATTTCTTTTAAGCTTTCTCTTTCTCTTCTCTTTCTTCAGTCTTTTACGTTGCCATTTCCAACGCATTTGTCCCTTTTTCTTCCAACGCCTTGAGCTTCTTTTCATACTAATTAGTTCTAATTTTAGTTTATAAAGTTTTAGGCGTTGCGGATTTGTCTTACGGCTTTCAATAATCTTATATATCTTCATAGTTAAGTTTCAGGGATGGGAAAAAATAAATCCAAAATTGTAATTAAATTGGGGACGCGGGTAGTTTTCGATGTTGCTCATAAGGAAGTTCAGCGAGGGGTAATTCGTAAGTTGGCGAGAGGAGTGTCTGAACTTTTGAAGATGGGGAATGAAGTTGTTATTGTTAGCTCGGGTGCCGTTGGATGTGGTAGGAATATTGTGGAACAAAATGGCGACCTTGGGACAAAACAGGCTCAGGCTGCGGTGGGACAGATTGAATTAATGAAAGAATATTCCGACATTTTTTGGGAATTTAATTTACATGTCGCACAATTTTTGTTGAACTCGAATGACTTATGTTCTGAAAGGTTGGAGAATATTAAAAGAACATACAACGCTCTTGGGAGGGGGATTATCCCGATAATTAATGAGAATGATGTGACAGTTACAGACGAGCTTTCTTTTGGAGATAATGATTATTTGGCTGGAGAAATTTTGAATAAGTTGAATTTTGATGTTCTTTTGATTTTGACGGATTTAGGGGCGTTAATTAAGAATGGGGTAGAAGTTTTAACGTCAGAAGAATTTGATGTTGATTACTATGATAACTTATCAAGAGATGATGGGTTTGGATTTGGCGGGTTGAAAAGCAAATTGGATGTTGCTAAAAAAGTCGTTGGAGACAATAGGGGTTTTGTTATCGGCAAGGCGGAGGATTCTGTCGTTGATATTTTAAGGCATCGTGTTTCGGCGACTTGGTTTATACGTCATTAAATGATTGCAGAAGACAAATCCGTTTTGATTTTTAACATTTGATTTTTTAAGTTAGGTAAGTTTTTCTTTACCAATCTCCAAATTAATTCTAAATCCACGCCAAAATAATGATAGGAGATTTTATCTCTCGTCCCTGCGATTTCTCTCCACGGAATTTTAGGGTAGTTGATTTTTACATCTTGCGGAATGTTTTTTACCGTCTCTCCAATTATTTCTAAACTTCTTATGACTGCATTTTGTTTCTCCTTATTCTTCAAAAACTTTTTCTCGTCGGTATTTTTGGTAAATAATTCTATGTCTTCAATATTTTCTATGATATGTCCTATAAGAATTAATGGCTCTTTTTTCATATTATTCTAACCTCTTCTTTGAGTATTCTTTTTCTTAATGATTTATTGATAGTGCCATAGGTAAGCAAATCTATTCTTTTCCCTGTCTTTTTTCCAAGTTCATCTTCCAATCTCACAATTTCAAAAAACCCAATCTTTTTGGTCGGTTTAATTAAAATATCTACATCGCTCGACGCTGTTTGTTCCCCTCTTGCATAACTTCCAAAAATTCCGGCCTTTTTAATCCCCATTTTTTTAATTATCCTGATTATCTTTGGTTTAATTTTATTCAAGCCATCGTGGGATTTCTTTTTTATAAGCTTTTTATCTGCTTCCAATTCTTTTTCAGATAGTTTGCTCTTCGACAAATTTACTCCCAAGTAAATTCTCTCCTTGGATACTTTGTCGTTATTTCTAATAGATTTCGCCCTGTAATAATATTTTTTATTATTTCTTTTTTTAATTTCAGTGTAGGTCATAAAATATGTACGTCTACATAATATATAAGTCTTCTGATGTAGCCCCTCAGCGTCGGGTGAGTTTG
>CAYRXX010000022.1:0-3290 GCA_964428375.1 Candidatus Woesearchaeota archaeon | reverse complement strand
GATGTAGCCCCTCAGCGTCGGGTGAGTTTGCGAAGGTTTAAAAATAAGTAAGACTAATTATAGCGATGGGAAAGAAAACAACTTTTAATATTTCAAAAAAAGATAACTATTCTGAATGGTATTCCGAAATTTTGAACAAGGCGGAGGTTACGGATTTGAGATACGGGGTGAAGGGGTTCGTAGTGATTAGACCTTGGGGCGCGAGGACAATTGACAAAATGTATAAACTTTACGAATCCGCTCTTAGGTGTACCGACCATGAAAGTGTTATTTTCCCTGCGGTGATTCCAGAGAAAAATTTTAAAAGAGAATCAAATCACCTTGACGGTTTTGCTCCCGAGGTTTTTTGGTTAGACAAACAACAGGGGGATGATAAACTTGCCTTGCGACCGACGAGTGAAACTGCATTTTATGAAATGTATAATTTATGGATTCGGAGTTATCGAGATTTGCCAATGAAACTTTATCAAAGAGCGAATGTTTTTAGAAATGAGACGAAGGCGACGCGTCCGTTAATTCGTTCTCGGGAATTTTATTGGATTGAATCGCACGATGCTTTCGCCACGAAAAAAGAAGCTGAGATGCAAGTTCAAGACGATATTAAGATGACTGAAGAGGTTATGCATAAAATTTTTGGCGTTCCGTTTTTGCCGATGAAGAGACCACAGTGGGATAAATTTCCAGGAGCAGAATTCACCGTCGGTTCGGATTCAATTATGCCCGATGGGAAAGTGATTCAACTTCCGTCTACTCACTTAATTAGTCAGCATTTTGTCAAAGCGTTTGATGTTAAATTTGTTGATGAAAAAGAAAAAGAGAAGACGCCGTGGCTTACTTGTTACGGACCGTGTATGTCAAGAATTTTGTCTTCGGTATTGTCTATTCACGGCGACGACAACGGGTTGGTTTTGCCATATACAATCGCACCATATCAAGTTGTTATAATTCCTTTCCATAGCGAAAAATCTGAAAAGAAAATTAGCGACGCTGTCCGCAGTTTAAAAATGAATTTATTAAAGGAAGATATTGATGTTAAAATTGATGACTCGGATAAAAGACCTGGCGAGAAATTTTTCCAATGGGAAATGAAAGGCGTTCCGTTCAGGATTGAATTTGGCGAGAAGGAATTAGAATCTGGAGAGGCGACTGTTTTTATTAGAGATATCCGCGAGAAAGTTTTTGTGAAAATAAGTAATTTGTCGGAAGAAATCAAAAATCTTGGGGCAGAGTATGATGAGAGATTATTATCAAGAGCCGATGAGTTTTTTAGTGATAAAATTGTTGATTGTAAAAATAAGGACGAGATTAAAGTGGCTTTGGACTCTGGTAAGATTGCACGATTTAGTTTCTGTTCTGCCGACGCTGACGGGGAAGATTGTGCACAGTTTGTGGAAAAGGAGTTGCAGGCTCGTGTAATGGGAAGTCGGGCGGATTTGACAGAGAATGCTTCTGGGGTTTGTCCAATTTGTGGGAAGAAGGCATCCGTTGTCGTCTATGCTGGGAAGTCTTACTGAGTATAAGCATGAATGGCCTTTGAATATAGGGGGAAGTTCAAAAAGACTGCTTAGTAATTTATAATTTAAATTAACCAAAAGTTTTATATACTAAAGATTACCATTGGTATATTTATGGTAACCAGACAAATTACACGAAATGACACTGCCGTTAGAGTTAGCAGATGGTTGGACAAGGAAGTAAAAAAATATATTTCCGATAGAAAAATTAGAGTTGAATTTCCGTCAAAGCGGAATTTTGTGGATAGTGCCGTTATGGAACTTCTGGAGAAGAGAGGGATAAAAATAAATGGAGGTAAGGTAAGTGGATAATTTTTCAGGTCTCGAGAATGCACAATCGAGTAAAATTGAAAAAGCTAAGAGGATGTTTAGGAGCCTTGAGTTACGCAATCCTGAGAACATAGGAGAGATTGCTAAAAGAGCGTTTTTAATTCAGAGAGATTTAGCTAATTAATAGGAAGGCTAGGAGCTTATTTCTCATTTCAAGAACAGTGATAAACTTTATAAATTTAAAAATTCTTTACAATCATGGCAGATTTACCATTTCCAAAAAATATGCTCGAAATGTATTGTGTCCAAGCTGCTTGTGGAAATAGGGCTAGAGATCTAATGCGAACGGCTCCAGATCATGAGTTATTAAGATACGTCGAGGGTATAACGTCATGGAAGACAACTCCATACAGTATTATCCCAGGAAGTAGAGTCGTGATTAAGCCCGAAGAAGAAGGGCGTTTTTTTTCCAGATTTTCTGATGAGGAGGATAGGACTAGCGGATTTAGAAATTTTATGGGGGAGCTAGACATGGCCCTGAAGGCTGAAAAGTTGCGAATATATTACAATATCCGTAGGTAAACTTTATAAATTCTCAGACTCTTTTTGTCGAATGTTAAAAATAGAAAAACAAAGTAAGGCATTACCAGAGGTCTGTGAGGGAGATAGCTTTTTTATTAACGGTAGCGAGATGAAAGTAGATAAACAATATCTGTTTTTAAATCATGGGAATACAAAAGAGATGATAATTGAAGTTTTTAATCCAAAGAACGAACGGGAATATCAAATCAGATATTTTGATGACCAGATTGAATCATCTATTGAGATTTATGAATTGGTTGGAGACTTCCAATATCTCCGAAGAGAAGCTAAGAGCGTGGCATGGTAAAATAAATTAGTGTATATCTTTAAATATTAGAAAGTATATCATCTAGTATGTCATTAAATTTTTTCGTTCTTCATTTAGCACAACGTATTCAAAGCCCTGTTCTGACTTCTTTTTCGAGAGTTGTCGACGCTGCCGCTAATCCCATTTTGCTTTTATTTATTTCGGTTATAATTTCGGTTATATTATTTTTTAAAAAAGAAAAGTTCAAAGCGTTCTTTCTTTTTTCTACCGTTGTTTTAACTGCAGCTATAATAGAATTTTTTAAAAATATTTTTAAAATCGCACGTCCAGCCTCGGCATTAATTGTTAAAACTGATTATGCTTTCCCAAGTGGTCATGTGGTTTTTTCTGTTGTATTTTTTGGGATGGTGGTTTATCTTTTAGTGAAAGACAAATATAAAATTTTAGCGACGGTGCTTTCGGTTTTCCTTGTGCTGATAATTTCCTTTACTCGTCTTTATCTTCGTGTTCATTGGGCAACTGACGTCTATGGAGGGATAATTATAGGTGTAATAATCCTAGTCTCCGCAATTATGTTATACCGTTGCAAAAAAGGAAATTGACGATAAGTTTATAAATGATTTTTTGCGGGTAATACTACAAATGAAAACTTTGGA
>CAYRXX010000021.1:0-11775 GCA_964428375.1 Candidatus Woesearchaeota archaeon | reverse complement strand
GGCGAACGATTTTTATATTGCTAAGACGGGGAAGTGGGCGAGCTCGTTGGGGGGAGGCACAAGCACCGGATACACAAAAAATGGATTATACGGCAAATGCGAAATGTTCTCTTTTCCTATGCTGGGCAGCACAGGATGGTCCTGCCAAAATACAAACGCAGTTTTCCCAGCAAAATGTTTGAAGAACACCATAAACCGTTTCTCTACCTGCTCCTGTGCTCATGGATTCACTAAGATTGGAACAGGGTCTGACACTGTTCCCTATGCTGCCGGCATTAATTCTGCAATAAAATATTACACCTGCCTAAAAAACTAACTACTTCCTAATCCCCATAAAGTCCATCAAACTCCCCTTACTAAAATCCTCAACCTTCCCCGAATCCGCATCAACCTTAATCCTAACAATTCCCAACGCCTCATCCATACAAGTCAAATTCCAAATTCCATCTCGCAATATTGCAATTATTTTTGTAGGAACCAACATAGAACCATTCTTTTTTATCGCCGCGCCACAAACCTCCTCCAAATCCTTAATATCAACTCCTACGTCCACAGACTGAGGCTTCATGTTTTTAATCTCATCATCATAAATATTCACTCCCGACACCCCGAGATTAAAAGAAGCAATCTTCTTTAGCGAAGGCAAAAAGAAATCAAACTGAATCTGATTAGATTGCCCCTTCACATCCAAAATCGCGAAAACAGCAGAAAAAAAAGAATCCGAATTTTCACTTTTAAAGTCTTTATACGCAGACGTTTCCATAACTTCCCCAAGTAACTTTTTAATTTCCATACCAATACAAAAAACCAGACTTTAAAGACTTAATTAATCAAACGGAAAATAATTATGAGCTCAATCAGCCCAATATTTAAAAGAAAATATGCAGCAATAGTAAAACGATTCCTAATGTTCTTAGGCGTCAACGGATTTCCAGTCGAAACATTCTGAGAGACAAGAGTGCCCTTGATTTCCGAAAAACTAGAGAATCCGACATGAGCAAGTTGAAAGAAGAAAGCGACACCAAGCAATAAAGTCACGACAGCCTGAAAAATCAACAACACCTTAGACCAAGTCATACAATAAAGAACCCTTTCTTATTTATAACTCTTTCTCAAAAACTTCCCTACGAATATCCTTCTTAAAATCATCCAACGTCATAATCTTAATCTCCTTAGAACCCAACTTCTTTACAGCAATTTTCCCAGATTTTTCCTCATTATCCCCGACGGTAATCATATAATTAAATCTCTGAATCTGTGCATCTCTCGCCTTCTTTCCCATAGACTCAGACTTATCATTCAATTCCACCTGCCAACCTTCCCGAAACAACTCCCGATAAATATTCTGAGCATACCCCTTAACATCATCGTTCAAAGTCATAATCTTAATTTGATTAGGAGAGACCCAAAGCGGAAACTTCCCATTGAAATGCTCCGTAAGAATTCCGATAAATCTTTCTATTGAACCATAAATCACACGATGCAACATAATAGGTTTTTTACTATTCCCTTCTTTATCCTGATATTCAAGATTGAATCTGTCTGGAAGTGCCATATCAAGCTGTATCGTCGAACATTGCCACGTCCTACCCAATGAATCTTTAAGATGAAAATCTATCTTTGGACCATAAAAAGCCCCATCACCCTCATTAACAACATACTTCATCTCAGATTTCTTCAAAATTTTGTCCAACGTCTTCTCTGCCAAATCCCAGACGTCTTCCGAACCCACTCTTTTTTCTGGACGAGTAGAAAGCTCAACATGATCAAACTCCAAACCAAACTGACTAAAAACTTTCTTTATCAAATCTATAACTTTGGCAACCTCATCTTCGAGCTGTTCTTCGGCACAAAAAATATGAGCATCATCTTGAGTAAATTGAATCAGCCTAAAAAGCCCACCCAATGTCCCAGAAAGTTCGACCCTATGCACAACTCCAATCTCCCCCATCCTCAACGGCAAATTCTTATATGTCTTCGGAGAAGTTTTATAGACGAGCATACCACCCGGACAATTCATCGGCTTCACAA
The DNA here is from genome assembly GCA_964428375.1 of Candidatus Woesearchaeota archaeon. Taxonomy (GTDB): domain Archaea; phylum Nanobdellota; class Nanobdellia; order Pacearchaeales; family GW2011-AR1; genus JAGVXH01. The sequence continues at coordinate 9,744 of CAYRXX010000021.1, read as the reverse complement.
GAAAATCACGTTTCTCATATTCCGTCCTAAAATTATTTTCTCCGTACTTAGACCAATGTCCTGAAACTTCCCAAAGCTTTTTATCCATAACCTGCGGAGTAGAAATTTCCTCGTAACCAGCCTCGCGATGAAGCTCTCTCCAAAACTCAATAAGCTTATTCTTAATATGTAATCCCTTTGGATGCCAAAATACCATCCCGGGTGCAACATTATTGAAACTCCACAAATTCATTTTATTCCCAACTATCCTGTGATCATTTTCCGCAAGCTTAGAGTTATCCAGTTTTGATTTAGAAATTGTTCTCAAAAGCTTAGCAATCTCCTCATCAGAAATATCCCCAACTTTCTCAACCGATTTAAATTCACGAGAAAGTTCAGAAAGTGGATGCCCCTTAACTTTCAACTCAAAGGATTTATAATACCCAAAAGGTGCACGAACCACATTCATAGAAGACAGCTCCGTCGCTACCTTGTCTAAAACACCTACAGCAACTTCTGGAGTCGCCAGATTAGAAGAAAGATGAGCATAAGGATAAATCACCACATTTTCCGTCTTAACATCGCCCGCAATCTTTTTTATAGACTCCACCAGCTCTTCAGAAGATAATAACGAGTCCCCTTTCTCGACGGCAACCAAAACAACAAGACACTCCCGAGACTCCCCCTCGAGTATTTGATTAGGTGCAATCTCATCAATGTTTTTCAAAGCTTTTTTTAAGGCCTTAAATTTTATATAATCGCAATGCAAATTAAGTGTCTTCATAAACTTAATAAAAAACGACAACTTATAAAACTATTTGCAATCTTGTTGTAACTACTAAGTACTGACTATAGAAAAGTTTATATACTATTTATACATAGAATTTTATGAGAAGACAAATCTCGGGATTCAACGGAGGATTGATGGGAATTTTAAATGAACTTGGATTTAGCACAAGAGAGAAATCTTTTATCTATGACGAGATGCAAGAAGAAAGAGAAACTGATCTAAAAACTTATATGCATTCTATGAACGTGGGCAAGATAATGCTGAACATCGCAGAGACATTCGGACTGGATAAAAAAATTGCAATAGCTTCAGGACTACTCCACGACAACGGGAAAATGGACATATCCAGAGATGTTCTATACAAATCAGATAACTTTAATAAAGACGACTGGTACGAAATGCATAAACATCCAGGATATTCCTATAACAGAATAAGAAAAACTCTCCCAATCATAGCAGAAATCGCAGTCCGACACCATTCCGAACAAGGATTAAAAAGTTACCCAAAAAACTTAAGCGATTCGTCAGGGAAAGTTTTAGGGTTTGCAATCAGTCCATATGTAACAGCAATTGTATTAGCAGATTTTTACGAAGCCATAACGTCAGAGAATAGGACTGGAGACGGAAGATACGACCACGTCACTGGAATAAAGGAATGCATGAAGTTCTCGCATCCAAAACTAAAACAAGAAGTAAACAAACTCTATGAAAATAGGGTATTTGCAGCCTAAAGGTTTAAATAATTCTTTACCTACCCACTCACATGAACGGGGTGATAGATCGTTGTCCGACAGGAATAGTAGGTTTTGACAAACTTTGCGACGGAGGATTTATTAGAAATTCTGACAACCTCATCGTCGGAGGCCCAGGCTCAGGGAAAAGCACATTTCTACTACAATTTCTTTGGAACGGAGCAACAAAATTCGAAGAAAACGGACTCTACTGTTCATTTGAGCCAGACATCGTGGACACGCTCAGCGACTCAATGATTCATGGATGGGACTTTTCCAGATTAAGCGAAGAAGGAAAGATAAAATTTATGAGATTCGCCCCGCAAACCTCGATAGAAGAACTGAAAAAAGAATTAACGAGGGTAATCTCCAAATATAATGTTAGAAGAATTTGCTTTGACCCAGTTTCAGTTTTAGCTCTAAATTTGAATGAGCAAGGAAAAATAAGACAAACTATTTTCGACCTATCAAACCTGATGAAAAGATTAAAAGTAACTACTGTATTAGCCGACGAAAGCATGGGAGATGAAATGAATTTATCAAGTGGAAGCGAATGGACAAAAACAGATATTTTAAAATTTTTATCAGATTCCGTAAGCATCTTCTACGAGTCTCCAATAGCAGGAATAGGTGACCGAGCCGTGAGAATTGTAAAGATGAGAAGAACCGCCCATAAAAGAGAAGTTGTGGGAATGCAAATCAGCGACGAGGGAATTGAAGTCTTGGGAAAGATGGGAGACATTCACGAAGAAAAACATATTGAAAAAATACCAATTCCAAGAACCCAGACCCCAAAAGAAATACCAACTCACAGCGTCGAAGAAATGGCAATACCTCCAACACAAGTACAAGCACAATCGACAACATCAAACACCGTCGTATCAAGCACAAACGTTGTTACTTAACAATAGTCTCAAAACGAAAACTTTAAATAGTTAAAAAATTAACAACCTTCATGAAACTAAAAAACATCCTATTAGCAACGGGAGGATTAGCTGGGCTCGCATATCTCGCAATCACCCCAGCACCTAATTATAACAAAAAATTTGATACACTAGTAAAAGTCCCAGTCTACAACAGCACCATGCTTTGGGACATATACAAACAGCAAGATGAAAACGGACACTCCCTGCCCGCCTCAGATGTGAGTTGGACAGAATTTTCTTACGACGCACTTCATGCAAACAAAGTCAAAAAGACCAGAGCATTAGAAAAAATTGCGAAACAAGATGGAGAAATATACATGCCAAAAGAAGACGTTAATCCAAAATTCCAAGACTAACTATAAATAAATTTATCAAATTGTTTTTCCGCCACCTCTCGCCGACGCTGATGCTCAGCAAGGACCCCGTTTATCTTTTCGATTAAAATCCCCTTAACCTCTCCCGACAACAATTCACCCTTAGAATATTTATCATAAATCTCCGCCAATTTCTCGTCGTCATCCTCAAAATACTTCAACCATTGACACGCCACATCAACCTCAACATCCCCTCCCTTCTTACGATGCTCCTCGACAGTATCCTTCCCGCCACTAAACGCATACTTGTTAATTTTCTTCTTAACCGTCTTAGGAGAATCCGTCATTAAAATTGTTTTATCTGCATTAGAACTGCTTGACTTTCCCACTGCTCCTGTCAATGGCGACATAAACTTTGAGTGGATAATAGACGGTTTTTTATGCCCGAGTTTCTCGACGACATCCCTTGAAATTCTAAAATGTGGATCCTGATCTACCGCCATCGGAATCAAACAATACTCATCCTTCCCGCTCAGCACATTCGGCAAAAATGACGGAACGGTTTGCATCGCCGTATAAAAAATACTCCCGATATTATTAGAATCCGTAAAACCAAAAGCAGATTTTATCGTCGAAAAAGTAATTTTCTTCGCAACCTTAATCGCCTCTGGATAAATTATCCCAGCGTGCCTCGTGTCAATTAAAAAATGCGTTTTCTCAGAATTAAAACCCATCGCGATAACATCTTTCATATTCTCTTTCGTCCATTCCTGAATTTCCTCATACGTCAGATTTTTATACAAAAACTTCTCGTCGTCAGTAAATTGAAACCACAACTCAACATCAAATTTTTCCTGCAACCATCTCGCAAATTCCCAAACAGCGTAATGCCCAAGATGTATCGGACCACTCGGACCATCACCCGTATATAAAAAAAATTTCTCCCCTCTTTCATAAGCATCAAGAACCTTCTCCAAATCTCGATGTGCAAAAAAAATCCCCCGTCTCAGATACGGATGAACCTCTCCCGCAATCGCCTCAATCCTTTTCAAAAGTTTTTTATCAATTTTCTTCAGCCCAAATTCATCAATAAGCCGATTGTAATCAACCTCGCCTTCAACATCATACGGATTTACCTTCGCCTCGACCATATAACTACATCTATAACTAATTTATAAAACTGTTGATGGGATTGATTTAAGAAAGATTAAATTTCTTCATACACAAACCGCCCCTTTAGAAAAACACTTAAAGAATTAATTTAATTAGTTATTATGAATGAAGATGATTTTATGAAACTCGTTAAAAACGATAAGTATCAAGCTTTTTTATTTGTATCCCCAGTCCCATTTCCATTAAATTTTGCTTTACATGGATGGTTTGTGATTAATTTAAAAGGTGAACTCAATAGGTGGGAATTTGGTATTTTTTATAAAAACCCACATCCAAATAAAATCGGGGTTTCAAAAAATTTTTTTAAACCGACCGAGGGTATGAACAAATTTTGGTGGAGACGTTATCCCAGATTTAATGGGAAGCTTATTAATTTTATAAGCGGTGGTGAAAATTCTGTAGCTAAAAAAATGGCCTTATTTATTGAAAATAATTCCTATAAATATCCATTAAGAAAAACATACAAATTAACTGGACCTAATTCAAATACTTTTATTGGGTGGATTATTGAAAAGTTTCCTCATTCTAATTTTAAACTACCCCTTAATGCATTTGGTTGGAAATATAAAGTTAAAGAATAGTTGATTATTTTCCTTTTAGGTAGTCTTCTTCCAGTTAGGACTAACTTCTTCCCATTACTAAATAATCCCAAAAAAAGCAAACACAATATATTCAAAAATTTAAGAAGATTTCTACATATCCCAACTAGGATTATAAGGTGTTTGAGTGATATGAATCATAGAATTATCTCCGAACCAATTATTTAAAGCCAGTGGAGTTTCAAAAGATTTTCCTTCGTTGATGGGCAATCCATTTAATCTCGTCTTCATCGCAACAAAATGAGCACAGTCATCATATTCCTTTGGGTCAGTAAGTACATCTTCTACAGAGGAGTAAGTTGTTTTTGGTTTGTCTTCTTTCCCTTCTTCAAAACTGATGTGTTCTGTGAAATTTATATCCTCCCAATGTCGGTAGAATTTTGCAGGCTCTAAAAGCTCAACAATTCCACCCTGTTCTGAACCGCCAGAAAGGACCCAGTTAACAGATTGTTTCAGGGTTTGCCCTCTTGAATTCACATATGTATTATGTGGTCCAACACTCATCAGCGACATAAATTCCGGCCAAGCCACTCCATATGTAGAATCAAGTCCAGCCACCTGAGGAAACCAAAATTCATTAAAAAGTTTTGACCTCCTTTCTCTCAGTTCGTTTATAAATTTTTGATACTCTGGAAGAATGGCTCCGATTTTTTTAAAATATGTTTGATTATTGATATTACGAACTTTCCCGAGAGAATCATATTCAACCCCTCTCAATATACTTGATATTGAAGCAAATTTTTCAAGAGGTGACATATTTACAACATCGCCTAATTCGTGTGGATGTACAGATGGGAATTCAATAGTTTCAAATCTTCGGGCATCTGCCTTTGTTCCGTAATAATTTAAATGAAGATCTGCTTGTTCTGCTCTCTTATGGGAATATTTTAATTCATCCAAAACTGCGAATTGTCCTTCCTCAGATAATTTATCAAGAAACTTTTGATAGTGCGGAAGAATTGTTGATATTCTTTTTTCGTGGTCTCCTACCCGTTCGATCATAGGTCTTAAAGCACCAGCAATTTTACAATATTGTTCAACCAAAGGAGTATCTTTCATGTGTAAAAAGGATATATGAAGTTTTTAAATGTTTCGTCCTTATAGTCATTATTGAAGGGTAAACATATTTTCGAAAAGGAGAATTCATCCTTTCTTGTTTTTATTTTCGTCAAATCTCTCATCCGAATCCTGATTTTCACGTCGAAGAAACTACCTGAGCAAATTGAATAAGCCGATTGTAATCAACCTCGCCTTCAACATCATACGGATTTACCTTCGCCTCGACCATATAACTACATCTATAACTAATTTATAAAACTGTTGATAAACTAAACCTGAAACTCGAAACTATCCAGCCCGCTCCTACGAAGAAATCCAAAACGCGCAGGAGAAACATTCGCTTGTTCTTGATAGTCCCTCCACGCTTTCATTAGTCCTCTATCATTAGAAACTATCGCCGTCGGTATCTTCGCTCTTAAAAAGGAAATCCCATGCTCAAGAACACTAATATCCTGCAACGAAGTCCCATATTGCGCATATTTCGGATAACTCATCTTGGACTGTTTCGCTATCACCGACTCGTCAATCCCGAGAAATCCTTCTCCCTTCATTTTTTCAAAAGCCCTAATTACCCCCTCGACACTATTTCTAACCCTCGCATCACTGGTCCTATACTTTCGCAACTCCTTTTCAACTTCTCTAGGCAGCACACACGGATAACCCTTATTCATTTTCTCTTGCAAAACATACGGGAAAACCGCTATATCCTTCACTGGAGGACAACCATGCCCAGGCTCATATCCAGAAATAGCACAAGTATCAAAAACCATTACCTCATAAATTTCCGAAGCTTGTTTAAAAGACAAATTTAGTTCCATATAACTTTCTAACAAACTTCTTTATAAGCTTTTCTGTTGTCACCATTCTGCCATAGTAATAGTACTATCACAACCAACCAGAATCCGAACTTTAATAATATTTATATAGGGGGATGGACTAATTCAACAATGAAAAAATTAATTATTATTTTCGCATTATTAATTATTTCGTCTGGAGTTTTTGCGAACATTTCAATCAACCAGCCATCTAGCATTTATAATTTAGGAGACAAGCTCTACATTAGCCTGACAGGAATCAAAGGAGCAGGAAGCGGGAACTTAAATATAAATTTAGTGTGTTCAAACGAAAGCATTAATCTAGTAAAACTCCCAGCGAGGGCATTTTCGACAACAGAAGAGCAATCCTATTCTATCCCATACGAAGTCTTAGATCAAACCGATTTAGGAATAAATAACCTAACAAAAATTCTTGGAACATGCCAAGTGGTAGCATCACTCGGAGCCAGCACAATAGCGACCAAAAGCTTCAAAATAACTAAGAACATCGACGTCCAATCATCCATAGACAAATCATCCTACAACCCAGGAGAAAACGTCATCTTAAAAATTCAAGCAACAAAAGCAAACGGAGCAATGTTAAATGGAATCGTGGAAGGAACAAACGCGACATCTTTTAAAAAAATAATAAAAGACGGTAGGGCAGAAATTGTTTTCACAATCCCAAAAACAGCAGAATCGGGAATTTATCGCCTAAACCTACACATATATGACAAAAACAATAAAAAAATCCTTAACGAAAAACACACGAAATTATCTTACGTTGTAAACTCCGTAGCGACATCACTAGTTTTAAGTCTATCAAATTCAGTAGCAACCCCAGGGGAAAAATACACCATCGGAGCAGAAGTTTTCGACCAAGCTGGAGTCAAAATGAACGGAACAATTTTGATTAAAATAATATCCCCACAAAAAAAGATCACAGACAAAACAATCCAAACTGGAAGTTTCTCATCTATGAACTTTCCGACTAACGCCAGTGCAGGAACATGGCAGATTACAGCACAATTCAACAAACTAACTCAAGACCGAGAATTTAAAATGAAGCCATTGCAAAAAGCAAGCTTTCAATTTGAAGGACCAGTTCTAGTTATAAAGAATATCGGAAACACCCCTTATAATAAAACTATTAATATTAATATTGGGCAAAAGAACAAATTGTTAGACCTCAATATTGCCGTCGGAGAAACTCGAAAATTCAGCTTGACAGCACCAAATGGCAAATATAATGTAGTAGTAGGGGATGGAGATAGCAAGGTGATGCGTCAAATTTTATTGACAGGAAACACCGTCTCCATTAACGATTTTAAATCCGCAGGAATACTCAGGAACTACTCACTTATATGGATATTTTTAATTATTTTATTAGGAGGGTTAGGAATCACTCTATTCGCTAGATACAGGAAAACCAGAACCATAAATGGCAAAGAGAGATGGACTAAAAAACTAATAAGCAAATTAAAGGGGAATAAAAACAACCTACAACAAATAGACAACCCAAAAACGAAAAATAAAGAAGCTAAGCCTCAATCCTCTATATTCCCAAGAAGTAACACGACAGCCCCCTCTTTACATAAATTTTCAACAAGCCAAGCCCACAAAATACCGACATCCGCAGAATCAGCGTTAGTGCTAAAAGGAGAAAAATATCCATCCTCCGTCATCGCAATGAATATCAAGAACTACAACGAGCTAAAAGAATCTTCCATCGAGGAATTAAATAATATTTTGGAAAAAACAAAGGGGAAGGGCGTTATTGACCATAGAGGAGATTATGTCTTTATTCTATTCGTCCCACTAATAACACGAACATACAGAAACGAAATACTTGCGGTAAAAACAGGAATGAGAATATTAGAAAGCATGAAACAATACAATAAAAAGTTTGAAAACAAAATACAATTCGGAATTGGAATTCATGCTGGAGATCTCGTCGCAAATAGAAACAAGGGAAAACTAAAATATACTGGGATAGGCAACACTATCTCCTTCACGAGAAGAATGGCAGATACGGATTCCGAACGAGTTATCATAAGCGAAACAATTCGGAAAAAATTGATACGAGACTTAAGCGTTAGCAAGAGTAAAGAGATAAGCGCAACTTCTACATATATAGTAAAAAAAATTAATGACCACTCCAGCGACACCGAGAAACTAAAAGAATTAATAAAAAGAAGAGACAAAAGTCTCTAAAATGATGCGTCTATATTCTCTATTTGAGTTTGTGCTTTAAGAATATTTAACTCTAAATCTGGATTCTTTACAAAAAACTTACTAAAAAGTGTCTGTATCTCTCCGTCACGTTCACGAGGAGAACCCTCGATATTCTTCAATTTTGCATAAAGCTCAACCTCCTTATCAGAAAGATACCTTAACGGTGCCACCTCTGAAACTACATAATGAAAATCACCATCGACAACCTGCCTAAAAATATCCTCTGCAACCTGAGAAAGATTATCCGACACAACATTCACATCCTTCCCAAATACAACCTGAAACTTCCCTTTAAGAACTCGCCCAAGAACAGCTGTGTTCAAATCGTTAGACCTTTTAAGAATAAAAATCTTATCCACGGGAAGCATCTCAAAACTTCTAACCGTCCGAAATATTTTCCTCTCAAAATAACTTATGAACTCCGACTTATTAAGTTCTTTTTGATTCGTAAATCTCCATACAACTTCCCCTCGCTTAACATCCGTAGTCATATTACATACTCTCCGAATTTACTTCGTTCGTCCTCACTATGCCCACTAGAATAAGCACTTTGAAGCTTAATTGCGACGGACTTCCCCTCCACATCAGAATAATAAACCGCAGGCTTACCAATCTCATCCAAAACACAATTTTCAAAACTCGCAATTATCTGAGACTCCTTCGCGTCTCTCGCGACGACAAACCAAACTCCGTCCCTATAAAAATGTCGCCCGATGATAGTTAATGGCAAACTTGTTTCATTAATCAAATTTTCATCCAACAATCTTTTCAATCTTAACGAGGGTAACTTCTCACAAAGCAAACAACCGCCACCGGGAGAAGGATATTTGATACCAAACTTTTCCGCCAACTCAATTTGCTCCTTTCGCCCTCGCCCAGAAATATCCAACAATTCACCTCTATCTACTAAGCCATTCTTCTCGAAAGACGTCTCCCGAAGCCCCTTAGCACAAAGAGGTCTCAAGATTTCAAAACCAAGTGCCTCATCAATTATCTTCATCGCCGACGGAATTTGCGACATCGGACGTTGCCCGACAACTTCGCCCGTCGCTATAACATCAATTCCGTGTTCGTCCGCATATTCCTTCGCTTTTTTAAACATAAAAATTTTACAATCCTTACA
>CAYRXX010000020.1:0-12899 GCA_964428375.1 Candidatus Woesearchaeota archaeon | reverse complement strand
AAAACTTTCTCAACAGAAAAATGGGAAGGATATGTGAGATGTGAGAACAAAATCAGGAATATTGCAATTTTTAGAGAAGGCAAACTAATCTCAATAGAAAACGCAATAGCTGACTATCCAAAAGAATTCAAACAAAAAGGAACTACTATAGAAGAAATTGTGGAAGCAACTAAGCAATATGATTGCAAAAATTAGGTAAATTTATATAATCCTATAACCTTTTAAGAAGATGAAAGAGATTGAGAACGTCCTTCGAATCCTCCAAGAGACAAAAGATTTTATTGAAAAAGACATGATAAATGAATTAAAAAATCTTTCAAATCAAACCATACACACAGCAACCATTTCTCAAGATGCTGATAATGTCGTCATCGCCGTTTTGGTTTATTCCCTAAGTAAAGTCGCAGAGAGAGAACACTATCGAAGCATGGACGGATGGGATGTGTTTTATAATTCAGTAATCAAAAACTTAGGGGAAGCAATAGAAAAACTAAAAGAAAATAACATAGAAAAAACCCGAGAAAATTTAGGAAAAATAAGAAACTCTCTTAACAAAATAGATGGAGATTTAGGGAGGTACATTAAAGAAATTTTTCGAAAGGCCGAAATAAATAAGGCGTTCAAGATATACGAACATGGACTCTCTTCGGAAAAAACAGCAGAGCTCCTCGGAATAAGTCTCTGGGATTTAGCAAGTTATATCGGACAATCTCACATTAGCAATTCGAAAATCGCAATCTCCATGCCAGAAAACAAACGACTAGAAATAGCAGAGAATATTTTTAACAATACTAAATCGGACACAAAACCATGAAATACTTAATATTCGACGCTGGACCAATAATTTCCTTAACATTAAACGGGATGCTTCCAGTGGTAGAAAAACTAGAAAAAATCTTCGATGGGAAATTCATCATAACTCCGGCAGTAAAAAAAGAAGTAGTCGATAGACCAATGAAAATTAAGAAATTCAAACTAGAAGCACTACAAGTAAGAAATCTAATTGAGAAAGGAGTTTTCACAATGTCAAGCGAAATAATCTCCGATAACAAACTCGATAGAGAAACAAAAAAAATCCTAAAAATTGCAAACGGAGTATTGAGAACTAAGTCCACCGGAGAAAAAATTTCCATTATCCATAGTGGAGAAACCGCCTGCCTAGCATTTGCATCTCTATCAAAAGAAGAATGTGTAATCGTTATAGACGAGAGGACCACCCGAATGCTAACCGAAGCACCAAATAACCTAGAAAGAATGATGGAAAGAAAATTACATATCCCTCTCGATTCCAACCTAAAGCTATTAAATGAATTGAAAAAATTCAAATTTATACGCTCAGCAGAACTATTATTTATTGCCTACAAAAAAAATTTAATCGACGCTAAAAAAGAAAAAGATTTGATAGATGCACTGCTTTACTCTGTAAAATTCAAAGGCTGTGCAATCTCTTCAGATGAAATTGAAGAAATGAAAAAATTGGCGTAATTTGGGTAGATTTAAAAGTTAAGATTTGCACCTAATTCCATTGGGTTCATCGGATAATGTCAGTCTACCCGGCTCCAGCCCGGGAGGTGGGGGTTAGATTCCTCCTGAGCCCATCCCAATACTTTTATAAATAATATATACCTCACCTTCACATGACAAAAAAGGTGATGAAAAAAACAACCACGGAAATCATAGACGAAGATGGAAATAAAAAAACCATAGTCAAGGAACACCCACTAAAAGAAGTAAAGAAAAAATCATCGACGACAAAGGGGAAAATGACGGCAAAAGAGCGAGAAGAACTGCTAATTGAAAACTTTGTTGGGCTACAACACGCGATGACAAATATGTCTATTAAGTTTAGTGCATTATCAGATAACATCTCCAAATTATTACAAGTCTTCGAAGAAAGTGCAAAAAACTTCGTTTCTGGAGGAAAACCAGACGACGACGAAATGCTAAAAAAGATTGATTCACTTCTAAACCAAAACAAAACAATCGCAAAAGGACTAGTCTTAATGGAAGGAAAATTAAGAGGAAGAGGAGATGCTTCCCAATTTAATTCATCGAGAACAGAAGAAAGAACACGACCTCCTATAGCAAGAGACCCAAAACCCCTCCCAATCTCATAATGAAATTTCTTACACAGAAAAAAAGGAAACAAAAATGAATGAAAATCCATCCATCGCATCCATACACCCTGTAATTCGGAATTTCGTTTTATCCATAATTCAAACAATAAAAACACAAAACTATAAGCCCCAAGAAAAACCAGTCATCGACACCGATTTAATTCCAAAAATATCTGAAAAAACAATGCGTCTTTCAATGGAAATTAAGTCATCCATACCAAAAAGGAAACCTATAATCCCCGCAGTCCTCAAAAGAATTCCAATTAGACACCCCACACTAAAACCACGCCCACTACAATTCGCCCCACAAATCCGAGCACCCGTAATCGCCCGACAAGAACCACAGAGACAACCGCAGATACCAAAAGACCAAGGACCTCCAACGACATACGAAGAAGATGCGTACGAGAAAATAACCCCACTACTGAACGACCCCTCTGTCTCCACAATAGAATGCACAAGAGAGGGGGCAGAACTAATGATTGTTAGAATGGGACAAAGACAAAAAACACGTATCGTCTTGTCCTCCGACGACATAGAAAAAATATTGGACAAGATAGCCGAAGAAACCCATATCCCACTAATGGAAGGAGTATTCAGAGCGAGCGTAAAAGGATTCTCAATTAATGCCATAATATCAAAAACAATCGGCTCCAGATTTGTCATCAAAAAAACCACTCCCTACGGACTACTAGAATAATTTATATAGCATTCTCCCATCAACCCTTATGGAAAACGAAATAACAGAAGAAAAGTTAAAAAGATATTTTAATCTAACCGAACGTGGGCTGATAGAAATAAAAAAACATATTATAGACGGGAAAGAGAAAACGGCAAAAGAAATTATAGAAATGGCATCAAATTATTTCTCAGATGCAAAACATTTCCAAAAGAATGACGACTGGGTAAATGCCTTTGCCGCTCTGAATTATGCTCATGGATGGATAGACTGCGGAGTTCGCACAGGAATTTTCGATGTCCATGACAGAAATTTATTTACAGTCCGATAACAAGATAATCTTAAATAATCTCTTAGCTCTTTAAATTAATGATAAAACCATGGGTAATTTCACTTGGAGGATCGAGAATTGTCCCCAACGACATCGACGTAATTTTCATAAAAAAGTTTAAAGATTTACTAAACAAACATAAAGACAAAAAATTTGTAGTAGTTTGTGGAGGGGGACGAACAGCCAGAAGATATATATCTGCAATACAAAAATTCCAAAAAAGCCAAAGGGAAGAATCCCTCGAAGGAATTGAAATCACCCGCTTAAATGCTCGCTTAATGATGAGTATATTCGAAAAAGAGGCCAACAAAGAACTCCCAAAAAACATGAAACAAATAAAAAACCTTCTACGGAAAAACAGGATTGTGTTTTGTGGAGCATTGAGATGGGAAGACCAAAATACCAGCGACGGAACCTCGGCAAAAATAGCAGAATTTTTCAAGGCAAAATTCATTAATCTAACAAACGTGAAAGGACTATATTCAGAAGACCCACACAAAAACAAAAACGCAAAATTTATACCTGAAATCAGTTGGGAATATTTTCTACAACTTACAAAAAAAATCAAATATAAAGCAGGACAACATTTTGTATTAGATTTAGTCGCCGCAGAAGAAATCTCCAAGAAAAAAATCACGACTTATATTATCGGTTCATTAAATTCCTTAGACAACATCTTAAACAATAAAAAATACATAGGCACAACCATCACAAAATGAAAGACATAAATTTATTCAAAACTCAAAACTCAATTTTCTTAAAAAAAATTTTCTCCAAGACAGAAATCTCAAAAGAAGATAACTGCGACGGGTACCTAATAGAATCCGACGAAAAGGAAGCCAGACGAATCATAGAGTCGCTAAAAACAACCAAAAAAATAATCGCGATTATAGGAGGAGAGGATAATTTCAATCGACGCATAGCAGAAACACTAAAAGTTGATTACCTAGTCTCGCCAGAAGGAAAAGAAAAAATAGACAGCTTGAAACAAAGAGACTCTGGCATAAATCACGTCGTCGCTAAAATCCTTGCAAAAAAAAATGTATCCATTGTGATAAACATGAAGAAACTCTCAGAATCCAAAAGAGAAAAACGAGCAAAAGAAATTGCCAGAATTATACAAAATATAAAAATATGCAGAAAGGCAAAATGCCAAATTAAAATGGCCAGTTTTGGATACAAAAAACGAGAACTCGTCGACGAAATAGCAAGAAAAAGTTTTGGAACAACCCTCGGAATGTCAAGCGTTGAAACCCGAGATTCTACCACCTTTCCTCTCTCCATCCACGGCAACTAACACTTTCAACAACTTTATTAACACGGTCCCACTTAAATTAAAATGGTGATAAAAAACAAATCTGCCCAATCAAGCATGGAACTCCTAATACTAATGGGGTTCCTAACCTCTGTTGTAATCGGAATACTCGGCGTCGGTTATTTCTACAGCAACACAATCAACGACAGGATTAAATCAACCGAAGTAAATAATTTTGCAACCAAAATAATCTCAACCTCCGAATCCGTATTTTATTCTGGAGCACCATCTAAATCAACAATCTCCGCAAGCCTACCCGAAAACGTCCAAAATGTTACGATCAAAAACAACATGATAACCATCGCATACAGATTAACCAGCGGACAAAACGTAGTCTCTTACTCTTCCAACGTACCAATTACAGAAAATATATCAGCAAAAATAACACCCATATCTGGAATAAAAAATATAGTCATAGTCGCTAACCAAACCAATGCGATAATATCTCAAACATAAAATGCTACAAGAAAACAACACTAAAAAAAGAGCACAAGTAGCCATAGAATTCATGGTTATAGTAGGATCCGTCATGTTTTTTATGGCAATCTTTTTATTGGCAATCCAAAAAGAAAACCAATCCAAAATAGACCAACATCAAAATATAGAAATAAAAGAAATAGCTCTAACAGTCCAAAACGAATTAAATTTAGCATTAAAATCCAGCGACGGGTATTCCCGCAAATTCAAAATCCCAGCGACGGCGGGAAACATGCAATACAGCATAACCCTAACTTCGGGAGTAGTCTATATTAAAACTAATGATGGGAAATACTCTCTTACCCTCCCAATACCACCAGTAATAGGAAACATAAATAAGACCCAAAACAAAATTAAAAAAATAGGAGGACAAATCTACCTCAACCAATGAACTCGAACCTATTCCAATCACAACAAAAAAACCGAAAAGCCCAAGTTTGGAGCCTTGACCTTATGGCGGGACTAACTCTTTTCCTCGTCGGTATAGTCGTTTTCTCTATCTATTCCGCCAACCAACCCGCCCAGTCTCGAGAAGCATTGGGACTCCTTTCCAACGACGGAAATATTATTGCCAACAACCTACTTTCGCAAGGTTATCCAAAAAATTGGAATATTTCCGATGTCGTCACCCCCGGACTATTATCCAATAACAGCCTAAACCAAACGAAGTTACAAAATTTATACCAAATTGATTTGACGCAAAACGGATATGCAAAAACCAAGAATCTATTCGACACAGGATACGACTATTATTTTTTCCTAGACAAAAACATGACAATCGACTCTATCTCAGTAGAAGGAATTGGCAAACCTAATGCAACAAAGAACAATATTAACGCTAAAAATCTAATTAAAATAACAAGGTTCGTTATCTATCAAAACAAAACGACACCCTTCTACCTCTACGTATGGAACGAGTAATCTCACGTCGAGGACAATTTTTCGCACTGGATGCACTCATAGCACTAATAATAATCATAATTACGGTAACCACCATTTCCCCAATCATTGGACACTCCCATCAAAAATCAAAAATAACCTCGGACGTCCTTCTTTCTTTAAGTTCACTATCCGTCGGCAACTTTGACAACGCTTATTCCAGACAACTAATAGCAGAGGGAAAAATAACCGACCCATCCAAATCCGTCTTAGAAGAAATAGGAGAATTATACATAACGAATATATCAATCGCAAAAAAATTAGCAGCAGAATCTATAAAATCCATACCAGAGAATGAAAATATAGGGATATGGTATGGGGATACTCTATTAGCTTCACGGAACATAACCCCTTTCAATAATGCAAAAACCATTTTCACAGACAGCCAAACCATAAGCGGAATTGGGGGAAATGGCACAGGAATAACTGGATTTTCAACACGAGCGACGCTCTCCACATCATCAGCATCCGAATATGCCTACTTTGGAGGATATGTCGGAGAAGGGAATATTACAGTAGAAATAAACTACCAAGGAAAAATAAATTCCGCAAATATAGAGTTAGCAATAAACAATAATTTTACTGTTTTAATCAATGGTGTTATCGATAAAACATTCCAATCATCTCCCGACGATTTTACTCCCGTAAAATATTCTCTAAATTCAACACTCTTTACATCAGGACAAAATACAATTCAAATAAAGGGAGACTATCTTCACATCTCAGGAGGTTTTATAAAAATAACTTACAACAGCAACGTCTCATACGGAGAGGAACATAAATATCAATTCCCAGGAATAAAGGGAATCATAAACCTTTACGACGGGCTTTCTATTCCAGGAGATCTCACTAACCTAAACATCTCCCTTCATTTCAATAATTCCATGCCCACCTTTCTGACTATTGGGAAAACTCAAATTTTTAACGCATCATCAAACGGAACCGCTCCAGTCCTAATATCAAACTCCACACTGTCCTCTCTATTGAATTTTTCAGAATTAGGAGAACGAACAACCCCTATAAGATTCGGAATGAGAAATACAAGCTATCTAACGAACAACTCCAGAGCAATCGACGTGTTTTCAGCGACAGATATTTCTGGAAGCATGAGCGCATCATGCTCTGGAACAAGCCCATGGTGGTGCTGTTGGTATACTTCAGATTTGTGTGCTAGTACAACAACATGTAATTCTTGTGGGGGAATTCTAACCAACAAAATTCAAGACGCGAAAGACGCCAACGATCTTTTTATAGATATGATACTAAACAACTCAAAAAACCGAGTAGGACTAACGGCATACTCAGGTAAAGCATGGCCAGCTGACTACCATCAACTTTCAAACAATTCAACATCTCTAAAAAACGACGTAGCCTCATGGAATGCAGGAGGGAGCACTTGCATCTGTTGCGGAGTAAATAAAGCCGTAGCTGGACTTTTAGCAAACTCAACATCAAGCAAATTTCGTTCAATCGTAGTGATGAGTGATGGCGACGCAAACGTTCAATGTTCAGAACAAGATACTGGAAATGCAAATCTGGACGCAATCCAATCAGCATGTAACGCATACAATAATTACGGTATAAAAATCTACACCATCGCATTCGGAGCTGACGCAAACACCAACACCCTGAGCCAAATGGCAGAATGTGCGGGAGGTAGTTTCTATCTAGCAATCGATAACCTATCAGACATTTACCACAACATTGCAAACGAGTTAATCCAGACTTCTTATTCAGAACAAACCGTCAATGTTTCGGGAAATTTCTCCTCCGAACTTTTTCCAGATTCCTATATTGAGTATTCCTACACGAAACCATCACCACCAACGGGACTCGTAGCAACAATAGAACAACCCTTCTCGTCGGAAGGCACAGCAAATTTCACAATCCCAGAAAACGCCACGCTCCTAAAAGCAACCGCAGTCTCATATTCTGGACCGCAATGGACATCCACAATAGTGGTTAATAATAATTCCATTTACAATCTGAGTGATTATCAAGTGGACTTCCTAAAATTAGGAGACCCATATTCAATCAACATTCCGATATCTGCAACCTCACAAGATAACAACATAACACTAAAAGTCGGGCTATCTCCAAACAACCTCACAAACGGCTCAATCAATGACAAAATAATTTACACCATCCTAAAACCTCTCGCTTCATATACCTCAGTATCAGCAACGGCAAATGGTTGCAACTGGACAATACAATTCAACAACTACAACTTAACAATCCAAATTCCACAAAATTATTCAGGAACAGAAAAATGTGAATACTCTACATCCTCCTTTTGCGGAACACATCCAAATTGTGTAGACGCAACCGACTCAGCACAGATAGCCGTATATAATCTCTTAAAACTTTTAGACTTTAATTCAGATGGAAAAGTCGATGTCGACCTTTCATCCAATGACCTAAAAATTACAACATCAAACCTCGGAGGAATTCCTTTTCTGTTTTCAACGGAGGTACAAGTAAGAAGATGGCAATAAATAAAAAAGGGGTTTTGTTCACAATGGTAACAATCATAATCCTTTCACTCTTCGCAACCTCTTACATGACATACACACTTTTCAAAAATCGCTCACCCATAAACGACAGAATAACAACTCTCAACAACTTCGTAGGAGAAACCGAACAAAACCTCCCTCGACAAATATATATTTCAGGATACCGTGCAATATTCCTCATGGAAAAAAAGACTATAGACACAGGAGCATTCATACCAAACACGACCTCCTCATTAAACGAATTGTTTTTTAATGGCACACTAAACGGGACACACGAAGGTTTAATGGACGATGCAACATTCTCAAGCCTACAAAAGTTTTTGTCCGCCAATGCGGCACAAATCAATGCCAATATAACTCTTCTAAATCCCTCAATATCTATAACTCAAACAAACCCATGGAGCATAAAGATAATGTTTAACACTACAATGATAATAAAGGATAAAAACAATCTTGCAGAATGGAATCGAACCTTGCGCATAAAAGTATTTATCCCGATACAAAATTTCAACGACCCACTCTACTCTATAAACACGGCGGGGAAGGTTCTAAATAAAATAAACAAAACCCCTTACAGCATCTTTGTAACTGGCACAAATTATACAAACCTAACAAGCCACTTAGAAAATTCATTCTACGTCCCATCAACCTCCGCACCAGATTTCTTAATGAGACTCGAAGGAAATCTGTCTGCGAACAAAAACGGGATAGAGTCTCTTGTCAATACTCAAAAACTCACAGACCAAAATATAATCGTCCAATACAAATCGGTAGTAGATTATATCTATTTTTCAAACAACAATCCGCAAAAATATATAATCCCAGCAGTAGCCAACTTAATTTTGGACAATCAAAGCGACCATTTAAGAATTTACAACGTATCTTCCGTAGCAATCCCAGCATAATCAACCCCTAGAAACTATCTTCTTAACCCCGCCCATATACGGAACCAAAACCTCTGGAACCCTAACGCTCCCATCCTCATTTTGAAAATTCTCCAAAACCGCAATCAATGCTCTCGGAGAAGCCACAACCGTATTGTTCAAAGTATGCGGAAAGTAATACTCGTCACCCTTCTGAACCCGAATTCCCAATCTTCGAGATTGAGCATCAGTCAAATTAGAACAGCTCCCAACTTCAAAATACTCCTTCCTCCTCGGACTCCACGCCTCAACATCTGCCGACTTAGTTTTCAGGTCTCCCAAATCCCCAGAACAAATCTCCAAAGTCCTAACAGGTACCCCCAAGGATTTAAAAAATTCAACCGTGGCCCCAAGCATCTCGTCATAAAGTTCAAAAGAATTATCAGGACGACAAATCACGACCATCTCTTGTTTCTCAAATTGATGAACCCTATAAATTCCTCTTTCTTCAATTCCATGCTCACCCTTCTCTTTTCTAAAACAAGCAGAATACCCAGTAATCTTATACGGCAAATCCTTATCTCTCAGAGTCTGCCCCTTAAACATTCCAATCATCGAATGCTCGCTCGTTCCAATCAAATACAAATCCTCGTTCTCAACCTTATACATCATAGCATCCGTCTCCTCAAAACTCTGAACACCCTCGACAATATCCTTACGAATCATAAACGGAGGGATACATAATTCAAATCCCCTTTTTACCATAAAATCTTTAGCATAAGTCAAAATGGCAGAATGCAACTGTGCTACCTGTCCTTTAAGGAAATAAAACCCATGCCCAGATGTCCGACGAGAACTTTCTAAATCAAGCCCACCTAACGCCGTAGCGATATCCGCATGATGTTTAACTTCAAAATCAGGAACTTTCGGATCACCAAATCTTTCAATCTCAACATTTTCAGAATCATCCTTACCAAGAGGAACCGAACTATCCATAATATTAGGAATCTTCATCATAATCTCCCGAATTCTTTTCTCCAACTCCTTTCTCTTGACCTCAATCTCAGCAATTTTAACGGGGATATCTTTCGCCTCTGCTAGTTTATCATCAGCATCCGCACCAGTCTTTTTCAACTCACCAATCTCTTCGCTAATCTTGTTCCTCTTCGACCGCAACCCATCCTCCTCAAATTTTAATTTTCGCCAATCCGTATCTAAACCCAGAACATCATCCACAATTTCCAAATCTTCCCTATTCTTCCGTCGCATGTTCTCCTTAACTACGTCGACGTTCTCTCTAACAAACTTTATATCTAACATAATACAAAAGCTTCAACAATATATTTAAACCTATCTCTCCGAAAATATTAATGGACGAAAAAGAGTTGATAGAGATGGTGAAAAACTCTCTAAAAGCGAAAAAATCTAAAGCAGAAATATTTAGAGGCTTTCAAAAAAGAGGATACAAATTAGAATACGCAGAAGAAATAATTAAAAAGGCAGAACGCCCCAAAAAAATTATTAAAATAGTAATCCTTTCTCTAATTTTATTAATCAGCGTAGGAATTATCTATGGCTTAATCTTTTCCAAGACGACTAAAGCCAAGATATCAAACCCACTATCTGGATTTAAAATAACAAATACGACACAAAACACCGAATTAAAAACGACGACATACGACGACATAAAAATAACCCCGAAATTTATAACATACTTACTGAACGAAATCGGAGCATGGAAATTACACAAAAATCCGCTGACACTTAAAAACCCAGTTATAAATATCAAAATAGGCAACAAGACCTTCTATTCTGTAATAACCGACAAAATCACAACTGGAAAAGGACTAAGCAATTCCGCAGACATAGAATTTATTGTAAATAAGAAAGACATCGTCGACGCAATCATGTCAAAAAACCCAGAAATAATATTCAAAAAATCACTGACAGATGGAAGAAGTAAGATAAACCCGATTGCTTCAAAAACCGTATTATTTGCAAAAGGATATTTAGATTTATACAATAGCCTAAAAAAATAGTCACCACTAGTAAATTCTCTGTCACTAACTCAAAATTCTGTCCCTACTGTTCATGGACGAAATTACGCAGAAAAACTTATAAGCAGGTATCACTATAACATATACATTGGAACATATACTTCCAACCCAATACAATGGCAGAAAACTTTGATTTATTTTTCAGAAGAAAACCAGCGATGATGCTGATTGCACTAGGAAAAGTCTCACGAGCAAAATACGGATCACAACTGGCAAAAGAAGTTGATTGCACCTATTCCCATGCTGTAAAAATCCTACAAAGTCTCGAAGGACTCGGACTCGTAAGTTTCGAAAAAAAGGGGCGAATCAAAATAATAAAGCTAACGAGAAAGGGTGCAGAGGTTGCGGAACACATCAGCTCAATTCGAAAATTAGTAGCATAAACTAACGACTCTTTTCAATCCCAATCCTATCACAATATTTTCTAACCAGACATTCCGAACAGCGAGGAGAAACTGGAGAACAGATACCTCTCCCAAACTGAACAAACGCAGAATTAAATTCTCTCCAAAACCTCTTAGGCAAAACCTTCATCAACTCCTTCTCTGTCTCCTCGGGGGTTTTTGTTCTCACCCACCCAAGCCGATTAGGAATCCTATGACAATGAATATCAATCGGCAAAACCAATTTCCCAAAAGCAAAAGCCAAAACTATATTCGCCGTCTTCGGACCAACCCCCTTCATAGAAACAAGCTCGTCGTAGACATCAGGAACTTTAGAACCGAAACGCTTAATTAAATCTCTCGAAACAGATTTCAGAGTCTCCGCCTTCTTATTAAAATGCCCGCTTTTAAAAATAATTTTCTTCAATTTCGCCATCGGTAACTTCACTATATCCTCTGGCGTGTTAGCAACGGCAAACAAATCCCTGGAAACTACGTCGGTGACCTCGTCCCTCGCTCTTAAAGAGAGCAAACAGGAAATCAGAATCTCAAACGGGGTAGCATTTCCCCTCATTGTGTTTAGAGTTGTGGTGCTCCTCGGATATTTCTTTTTGAGGATGTTCATAGTCTTGGAAATATTAATCATCCTAGCTCCGTAATATTTTCTACCTCAACAACCAATGCACCATTAACAGGTTCATCTTTATTCTCGGGCATATTTTTTACAAAATCAAACCATTCTCCAGATTCAAAATATTCTACTTTTCCATTAATTCTCCATCCAACTTCCCCTTTCCAAAAAACCAAAGAAACATAAGGATTATCTTTTAAATTTTGGATAGTAGAATGCATATAGTTATTAGTTATCACAATTTTATTATTCTTGACTTTGGCATACATAATCGCAATAGCATGAGGTTTATTTTTAGAATTGACAGTAGCGACGGCTATAGTGGCATTCTCAATACCGTTTTTAATATTTTCAATATTCATTTTAAACACTAATCTGCGTTCCACTAACAGCAAAACCCTCCTTATTATCTTCCAAAGTATATCCAGCACCTATTATCTCATCTCTCAATCTATCAGATTCATCCCAATCTTTTTTTTTCTTAGCCTTAATCCTTTTATCAATCAAAATCTTTACATTAGATATATCTTTTTTAACCTTCTCAAACAACCTCAATCCCAAAACCTCATCCATCTTTTTCACAGCCCCAACCTT
>CAYRXX010000019.1:0-12937 GCA_964428375.1 Candidatus Woesearchaeota archaeon | reverse complement strand
GGACTCCACTTATGATTATAAGTCAAAAAGTGGCTATATAAAGTTTTGGGTAGGAAAATTTCCAAACCAATCCACCTTTCTTAAGTCAGTCCGTAGCATTCGTAAGGTTTTTAAGAGTAAGGGCAATTAGTCAAAGATGGAATATGTACTAGAAGAATTAAAAAAGACCTATGAGCTTGAATTGGAGCGAATTGTAGAAAAAATTAAAAGTGACGACGCTAGAACTATTTTATTACAACTCCCCGACGGGTTGAAACCATGGGGCCCGGTCTTGGTTGATTATATCGAAAAGAAATCTGGGGCTGATGTTTTGATTTGGTTAGGGGACTGTTTCGGTGCATGTGATTTGCCGAATTCGGATTGTGACTTACTGATACAATTTGGGCATGCTCCTTGGAACTAAGAAATATGTCAATGATTAATCTTTACAGAGCATCCTATTCCTATCACCAAATTTTTTATATATATCTACTATGCATTTTTAACTAAAGACCGACCTCACTATTCCTGATTATATTACATGCCAAATTCACATTCTTTGAATAAAACCTCGCTTTGGACGAAATAAATCTCCCGCCCGTAATAACTTCCCAACAATCTCATCAATATCAGACTCTTTTATCTTCCCGTCTAAAGACTTTGTCAATTCTTCCAAGGGAATCAATTTCCCCATCTTTTTTTCTAATTGTTCTAGCATGTCGAGGACCGTCCCTATCTTATTTCTTGAAGATGCCGAGTTCCCAGTTATTTTATCTACGTCAAATGTTTTTGTTTCTTTGTCATATCCAACCTGTAATAAATAACTTTTAACTAATTCTATAGCAGCAGCAGCATCTTTACTCTCTACTTTTTCGCTCAATCTCATTCTGGCGTAGGCTTCTGCCAGTCTAACCATCGCTTCCAATTGTCGTGCTCCAATTGGTATTGGCTTGCTCGGGCCGTCTCCTATTTGAGGCAAATTCCTAAGTCCTACATAAAAATCTTTCATCGCAGCTATAGCCTCGTCTCCTAAAACAGGATTGTATTTTTGTTTTGAATAAGAAATGTATTTTTTTAACAAATCCTTATCAATTACATCATGCACTGCCGCTTGTTTATGCTCTAGCAATATATGTGTTGCAATTGCCTCATCATTGTCCCTCGTGGGGATATCTCTCATTATAAAAATGGCATCGAAACGTGAAAGCAAACTTGGCATAAGATTTACCTGCTTAGGTATCGATTGCAAGGGGTCAAAACGCCCGAACTTCGGATTGGCCGCAGCAAGAACAGAGGTTTGAGAACGCAATGTTGCTTGGACAGTCGCCTTAGAAATTGTTACTGTATTATGTAAAATCATCCCATTCGAAATAAAAGTATGGTGAGGCTCGACGGTGACATCATAAACCCAACGAATTCCATCATTTTTGATTTTAGAGACACTCTTAATTTTCATCCACCGAGCATATCCGAAAGCGAGTTTTTTTAGATTGTCTAAATCTTTTGACACCTTATCTTCATCCGATTTTTTCAAATATTTTTCTGCTACTAAAACTAATTTCTGTAAATACAATCTCTGTTTTTCAACTCCCAAATCAATCGAGTGCCCGAGTTCTTTCCTTATAGATATTCCAAGTCTTTTGTAAATCCCGATTATCTTATCTGTGCATTCAGGAATCAAGTCTTTAATTGTTCTATACGTTTTTGGCTGTTCGCAATAGTTTTCCAGTTGCTCCATTTTGTGTTCAGATAAAAAACCTATATTGGTCAAAAAGTTTCTCAAATTTTCTTGTCCGCTAACGTCCAGTCTCCAAACTTTTGAACTTTCATCACGAAAAATTGAGGATTGAATTTCAAATCTTAATAATAAATCGGAAATCTGTTCTAACAATTCTCTGTTTTCTCCGACGAGAGTTGCCCGATATTCACCTCTTTTTTGGAAAACAACTGTTCCATCGCCATCAAATAATGCCCTAATTAAATGTCTTGTATTCTCGTTTGGAAGGGACATTATTTTGGATGGGATTTTTTTAATATTGCCTTTGCCTATCAAAAAATCATCCAGTTTATCAAATTCAGCGACGACGTTTTTAGAAACAACTCTCACGGCAAACTGATTCCCCCGTGTAGTTATTCCTGCCTTTATTCCGAAATATTTTTCAATAGAATTTTTGTAATCCTCTATGAGGGTTTTATTATTATTCCAAAATTGGATGCCATTTTTTTTGCCACGATTTAATTCGTAATATCCATCGCTAATGTGATAACCGAGAATTTTGCATAGGTAATCATTTTTTTTCTTAAAAGGTTTAGGTTTTATGTCAATCTTCGACGGTATAGGAAAAAACATTCCTGCTTTCAATTTCTCGGCGGGGACTGTTTTTATCTTTCCTCCATCTACAATCCAACAAGGATGCTCAGGAGTCACGCTGATTTCTCTCCCATTGCTGAGTTCTATTTTAATAAAGTTGTTTGGGGCCACGTGTCTGCTTACTCTATCTGCCTGAATTGGAAAATGGTTGTCAAAATCCGTGGATAAAAGTTCAACATTAGAAACTGGAACTATTTCGCAATCTTTTCCAGCATAAACTTTATCCGAGTTTTTTTCTATTATGTCGTCGATAAACTTACCAATTTTAACACTGGTGCCGTCGGACAACATTAATTTGAAATCAGGCAACATACATTGCTGTTCCATCGCTTCGTGCATCGTGGACCTATCTTCCTCATCCATTTTATCAAACTCATCAATACAAACAATTCCCTTATTCGCTAAAACCATCGCTCCAGCTTCAAGCCCCCATCCTTTCAGTATATCATCCTTCACTACCGTTGCAGTTAGACCAGCCCCTGTGGAGGACTTTCCAGAAACATATCGAGCTTTGGGGGCAACATCAGAAATAAATCCGAGCATAACCGATTTTGCAACACCTGGATCACCGACTAGAAGAACGTGAATATCCCCCCTCATCTTTGTCCCGTCGCTACGTGTTTTTCTAACCCCCCCAAATAATTGAAACGCCAATGCTTTCTTTACATCTTTATGCCCCCATACTGATGGAGCTATACTATCCACCATTTTGTCGAGCAATTTTGGATCTGCAGCCAATTCTCGAATTTCTCGTTCGTCCTCTTCGTTAATGTCAATATCTTCAAAACTCTCCTCTAGTGGAATAATATTATTGGATTCGATCGCTAGGTCGAAACGAGTTAGCACTGCCCCACTCCCAGTAGAAATTGCAATCTCCTTTAAAATCCCAATTACCCTAACTCTGCTCCCTGGCGTTGTTCTCATTTCCATGTTCGGGTCTACTAAGTCCTCTTTAAGAAAAATAGTCATTCTCTTTGGTTGTTCTCCTCCATGCAAATTATCACTCGCCTCCTCAATTGTTAGAACCTGTGCATCCACCATATCCTTCCCAATTTCCTTAAACCCTCCTCTACGACCACACGAACACCTACTTGGCTCTTTGAATTTTTTATCAATTTGTAAAACAGAAATTATTGTTCCGCAGGACGGGCACTCAAATTTGGCATTTGTAACCAAAGGACGGACTTCGCTCGCTTGTCTGACAATCCCCTCAATTGATATCATTTTCCCTAAATGTTTCGACCTGATATTTCTAATATACAATTCTTGCTGATGAGACATGCTGGTGAATCTCACCCTCGCATCGTTAGGTGCCCACTCTAATTCCTCCAGCGCAAGTTCTAGTAGCTGGATTGTTTCCTCTGGTCTATCAATTAGATTTTCAGCTAATTCTGGAGAGTGGGCAGAAAAATCTTCAAAATTAATAGCAACGACTTTTGCTCCCGCCTTGGCAACCTTTCCTATTTCTTTACGATTTATCTCAAAGAATTCTTTTGCATCTAACAGGAAGTCGTCTTGGTTTATCGCGTTATTCATATTATTGGCAGGTTCTTCTTCCATCTATACAAAATGGGCATGCGTTATTTAAATATAATTATGATGCAATAATCTCATTAATTAAAAACAAATTCACTTTTAGCAAAAATAATACTACCCTCTCCACGTCGATAAATACCGATAAACATCTCCTCGCAAAAGAGTGCAAAATTGTCTCCCTTATTTATTGCGGGCATTTTTCCTATAATATTACTTGAAAGTAATGGCCTCCCGACATATAATGATTTTAGTGCCGATTTATCAACTTCCGCTACGGGTAAAACTTTCTTAATACAATCTTCCGCCGGAACTATTATCTTTTTTAGATGCTCGTTATCTCCATCTTCCCATTTTTTCACAGCTTCTTCAAATTCATCCAATTTCACAAGAGTGGATTCATCAAAGATTCCAGCTTCAGTCCTCCTTAACTCGCCCATATGTGCCCCACCAATCATTTCCCCCAAATCCGAACATAATTTTCTTATATATGTCCCGCCTTCCACTTTGCACGTAAAAAGAAAACTACGTCCGTCTTCACTCGCCTCGGTGAGTTTCCATTCATAAACCGTCCGTTCTCTTTCTTCTCTTTTTACGGCAGAGCGATGTGGGGGAGTTTGCTTTATCTTCCCAGTGAAATTTCTATCGATTAGTTTCTGTAAATTTTTAATGTCCTGATTAGAATGCGTTTCTAAAATACCAACGTAGGTTTTGTCGTGCTTGATAAAATAACCCGCTAATTTGCATGCCCGCCCGAGAGTAATAGGCAAAACTCCCGTAACTTTTGGATCAAGTGTCCCCATGTGTGAAGTTTTTTTCAATCCTAACTGTCGCTTTACAAATTCAGAAACGGAATACGACGTCGGTCCCGTGGGTTTGTCAATGTTAATCAAGCCAAAATTCAGCAATTTTTCTATCTTCTTCATACAAGAATTTCGGGAGTCGTCTTTAAAAATGTAGTTAAGGCTGGCTCGTAGGGATAATATTTCAAAAGGAAATAAAAAACTGCGTTGCTGGGGCTTATACAAAAGTTAATAAAAGCCGAAATCTCAATAAAGATAGAATTCCGTTATGCTATATAATGGAGGAAATTTGCTATGAAACTAAGTCGAATAACTTTTACTGAGGAGTCGAAATCCGATATCCTTGAACTTTTTGGAAAGACCATCGACGATGAAGGGTATATCGTCGAGACGGAAAATGTGAATCAAAAAGTCCTGACTACAAAGGGGGAAGAGATACACATAAGCGAATGGGCGGGAGTAATGAGAGGTTCTGAGGCTTTCGTAAAATCGGATGCATTCTCTCTGATGGAAATAGCGAAAAAGCTAGAGTGAGCATTTTCGATATATTAAAAACACTCTTTGGAGGACAATTCAGGGACATTTTTGCAAATAATAATTTCACACTTTTTGATTTTTCTAAGAATGTTAATAATATTTTAGAATTAAGGGATGGGCAGAGGCTGAGTTTAGATGTAAGCAAAGCTACCGACGAAGAAAAAAGGCTTATTAAGCGGGAGATAATAGATGCTATTATCCAAAGCAAGGATGAAGTATTCTTATTAAATAAATCAGAAGAAAAAACAAAGCAACTAAAAAGCAATTTGCCAACAAATGCCGACGAGGGCTTATTAAAATTCTATAAAGGTAAATTGAATCCCGAGATGTTCAGGGCGATAGAGCTTTCTATTGTTGTCAGAAATTCTTGGAGAAAAGAGGAAAACATAAGTGAATTAAAGAAGGATATCGCTTGGAAGTATCCATCTTTTGGAAATAATATTTGTAATTTGGTCACGAGAAACTATTTCGAAGGATATTTCCGAGAACTGTATGATAATATGATAGAGCAAGAAGATTTTAGTATTGTGCTGTATCAACAAGAAGTAGAGAGAATTGTGAAGTCCTTGCCGTATATGGTATTTATCAATCGGCACAAATCTTATGATGAGTTTAGCGAAGAGGTGAGGTTTAAAATTGATAGATTAAAAAAATATGGTACTGAAAAATTAAAAATTCATGCACTGGGTAAAGACAACGTAGATAAGGCACTCAAGATAATAGAAGAATATAAGCAAGACAACACCATCGACGTTGAAAAAAGGACAAATCAGTCAGAAACAATTATCACTGCTATTTTCAGATTTAGATAGTTCGTCTGCAGAAATTCTTTCGTAGTTAAAAATTTAAACCCTCTTTCCTTTCAAAGAAAATGAATAAAAATAAAACCCCTAATGGCAAGCAATGCACTACCATCTTATTTTAACCGAGAGATGCAACCTGCAATGCGAATACTGTTATGGAAAATCCATGGAAGAATTCGACAACGGGTTAGATAAAAAATTTACTTTTAATTTCAACGAGCCTTGCACCTTCAGCGTCGATATTGAGAAGCTGAAAACCTTTATTGCAAAAGACCCAGAAGCTGTGCTTATATTTTACGGGGGAGAACCACTTCTTCAAATAAATAAAATAAAGCAAATCATGGACGAGATAAATGTTCCGTATCGGATGCAAACCAATGGACTTCTGTTAAACCTTTTGGAGCCGAAATACTTGAATAGGATTACGAAAATCCTCGTTTCAATCGATGGAGATAAGGGAGTTAGTGACAATTACCGAGGAGTTGGGACCTTTGATAAGATAGTTAATAACCTAAAACTAATGAAAAAGAATGGCTACAAGGGAGAGTTAATTGCGAGGATGACGGTCGCACAGGACAACCCAGACATTTACACGAACGTTCAAAGTATTTTGGAAATAGGACTATTTGATGCTATCCATTGGCAACTGGATGTCGGGTTTTATAAAACCGATTTTGAACAAGTGAAAATAGAAGACTTTTTTCAAAAATATAATGCTTCCGTGTCTATGCTAATTGATTTTTGGATGGATAAAATTCATACTGGGGAAGTCTTAAAATTCTATCCATTTTTTGGAATAGTGAAATCGCTTTTAAATCCCGACGATAAAGAAACCAAATATCATCTTCGGTGCGGGGCAGGATATAAAGGATATGCTATTACCACTGGCGGGAATGTTCAGGCGTGTCCTATTATGAACAATATTGAGGATTTTAAGGCAGGAACAATAGAAACAGAGCCGAAAGATTTGAAGAAGTTTGACGTCGGGGAATGTGCAAATTGCTCTTATCTACAACTTTGTGGTGGGCGATGCATGTATTGGAGAAAGGCTTCGCTTTGGCCGAAAGAAGGAGATGATTTGATTTGTGATTCTACAAAATTCTATATAGACAAGATAATAGAAAAATTCCCAGAGATTGTCGAAGACATTAATAACAAAATCATAACAAAATCTGATTTTAATTATGAAAAATATTTTGGACCCGAGATTATTCCTTAATTACTTAGATTTCGGGCGTCCTCGCTTTTTCCTGACAGACTTCGTCTCCTCAGTTTTTTCTTTTCCTGAAGAATTAACAAGAGATGCTTCTTTTATCTTTCCAAGTTTAACGATATTTTCTCTTACCATCGGGATTTGTCTATTTATATCTAAAATCATATTCTCGAATTTTTTAAGTCTAATCCGATAAGAAGATGCCGAAATGCTTTTTCGGATAAAATAATCTGTCTGTAGCTTCTTAATAAGTTTTCCGAGGGTTTCTTTCTGGATTGCCAAATTTCGTAATTTTCTCCTCGCTCCCAACTTCGAAATTGCACTTCTAAAGACGAGCAAAAGAAAGATAATACCACCAGAAATAGCAGAGATAATTTTCCAATGCGTTCTAAAAAAAATTTCTATCGTTTGAGTTGTCGAGGCGTAAAACAAGTTTAAGGTGGTTTGACTCGATTGCACACGGGAAAGAGTATTATAACCCGTGTCAATCAACTTGGAGGTATCCTCAAAACGTTCTTGATTAAACGATAAAATAATTGTATCATAGTCATCATACATGGAAGATAAATTAGTGCTTTTGTTTGCAGATGCAAATACTTCCTTAAAAACTCCCAACTCGTCATCGGCTTTAATTGCAATTTTCTTTATCTTTCCTACATCATTAGCGTATTTAATTACCAGCCCGAAATTAGCATCTTCGTTCAATTTCTCCAATGCCATCTGTGCAGAATAAAGTTGCAATGCTTCTTGATACGATTCATTCGCTCTGCTCGTCGGAATATGCCTAGCTTGTAGCTCCGTCAGGTCTTGCCTCGCCTGTTCAAGCGACTTAAACGCCACAGTCGAATTATTATTAGCCGCCAAAACCATAGACGACAATAAAATTATAGCCATAAATAACCCAATTTTTGTTGTCTTCATAATCTATCCTCCCTCGGAATTTTTAGACTATCCCAAAACTTCCAACTTTTTCTAAGTGCGTGTTTTGCCTCCAACACAGCCAATGCCTCCTCAATATCAGTTAATTTTTGTTCATAGCTTTTCAACCTTAACTCGTAAGATTTAGCCTCGATTTTTCCAGCATTAAGATAATCGCCCTGAAGCTGTTTAATCAATTTGGTTAATTGCTCTTTCTCGTCGAGCAATTCCTTATTCTTACTTGAAAATTTTAAGATGTGAATTCTCTTATTTTCGAGTTCAATTAATTCCTCAATTGTTTTGGAAAGTTTTTTCTGGTACTGTTCTAATGCAACATCATATTCGTCCATACTCATCTTCTTATCTTTGAATGTTTCTTTCTGGATAAGTTCAATAAGCTGTCCTAACATTAATTCCTCATTTTTAAGTTTCTTAATTCTCCTCTTAATTCTCCCTAATTTGTTAATTTTCAAACTTCCAAACCCAAAGAAAATAATAAAGAGAGTTGCCAAAGATATTTGTTTAGGATAGTTTTGCAAATAATAACCTAAATTTCCCATTTCACCCTTAACTTCAAGTGCATACGCCATCTGTGCTTCCTTAGCTCTCGAATATGCTTGGGAAAATTCCTTCCTATTCATAGAGAGAGTTGTCAGTTTTAACTCAATGGACGCATCTTGGACATTAATTCCTTTCTGCTTAGCGACGGAGATAAGGCGAGTTAGCTCATTTATAATCTTCTGTGTTTTGATGGCGGTGGAAACTTGCTCATTTATTATTTTATAATTATCTCTAACAGCTTCGTAATCAAAGGTTTTAATTTTAGTTTTGGATTGATTTAGGAGATTCGTCAAATAATCGTATGACAGGTTTGCGTCCCTGAACTGCCTCATTAATGTTTCCGATTCCTTCAAAAGCCGTTTGGCTTCCGTTCCGCTTAATTCGTGAATTTCGAGAGTAAGAGTTTTGGTTTCTTGATAATTATTAGCACCCATTTTCCCATTTATAATAATTGTTAGTTTTTGTGTCCCCAAATTAATGTATGTTGGGGAAAGAATTGTCAATGTCAGGTTTATTTTTTCCAGTGGAGCAAGGGAGGAAATTCTCTGTGGGCTAATCTTGACATATTTGGCGATATCTCCGATAACCTCGAAATGAAGATTTGTTAGAGATTTATTATAATTTTTGTTCTCAAAGGGAATCTTTAATTCTTTTTGCTTCCCTCTTATCAACTGTAAATCAGCGGATGTCCTCGCTGTTTCGGTTTTAGCTGCAAACCCACCACTACTACCGCCACCACCAGAACCAACCGTTGATGTTGGAGTTGCTACACAATCTGGATCAACACCCACACCACAACTTTTTACACAATAACCGTCCTTAACATCGTAACACAGGAATTGAATTTGAATTGTATTATTTAGCGTCGTCTGGTTTCCAGAATTAACTATTAGTTGTGAGTTATTATCGTAACCGTGCGAGTATAGTGTGACATTAAATGTCCCTTTTGGCATAGACAGAATGTTTTCGGGGGTAAGGGAAATTGTTAGGTCATTGCTCTGTTCTGAGCTATTTGTAAGGTTTGTATAGAAATGATTTACACTCCCTTGAGAAATTCTTGAGGATAAATCAGATGACAACGTCCAATTCGACGAAACATTATAAGCGGTATTCTTCTCGCTACCGTCTCCGCCGAGATTTCTTACATAGGAAGATAAACTGAAACTGTTAGGAGTTAGCCAAATATATGTTGAAGGATAATCTGTTATTTTTTGGTATAATAATGGGTTTGGTGGAGAGACAATCATAGTTGAAGAAACCGTCGCTATTTTAGCTTCAGTTTCAGAATTATTTATACTCGCCGTTAATATCACCGCAGGATTCTCAGTAAACGGAGACGCTGCCGATGGGAAACTCGCATTTACCTGAAATGTCCGATTAGACGATGCATTAACAATTATGGAATTTGGCATCTGGAATCCTCTGTTATTAGAATACCACGTGTCCGACGACCAATAAGCAGAACTAAATCCGTTGTAGCTTGTCGTGAAAGTTATTGAGCAATTATTGTCGCTATACTCACTATCTCCCGTATTAATTATGGTTATATTTCCAATCGGTTTATCCTCATAAAAGCCTATCACTTCGCTTAACACCGAGGGCGAAACTGACCAAGTGCAATCCCAAAAAACACTCAAAGTTTTATTATCGCTAAAAGTTAAAGCCCCTTGCGTGTCGTTGGCCAAAATTCTATATGTCCAGTTTCCCTCGCTGTTTGGAGTAAAGTTCGCATTCATTAAGGTGTAGATTCCCTTTATCGTCAAATTGTTCATCGTGACATTAATCCAGTCGGAAGTGGAATTTTTATATTGTAAAATGGCGGAATCAAAATTGGAATCGGTATCGGAGATGTTTGCCGTAATATTTATTAAAACGTGCGGGTCAAGGTCGGATAGAGAGGTTGGCGTGTTATCCACGGAGACGAAAGTCGGAGCCGAATTTCCTTTAATACTTCTCTCTTCGGTGGAGTTTGTGTTCCCTGCGAAATCCGAAACAAAAAGTTGGTAGGTGTAAGCTTGTCCGACGACTAACCCCGCCTGTGTCAGGTTAAAAGTCCAGTTTGGTGCGGAACCGCTGAAATAACTCGCATTGTCCGTCGGGTTATATGTTGTATTAACGCCGTTCCAATCCCAGATTACACTTTCAATATATTGCTCGGTTATCGATGCGTTAAGAAGGAAGCTTTTTGAAACGCCCGAATCGTTTGCTGGTGTTGGATTTTCAAACGAAATGAGCGGCGTTGTTGTATCAAGATAAGTGTAGCCTATGGAAACATTGAATAACATTTGGCTATAATTTTGGTCTTCGGTCGTGAAAAATGCCCTATATTGAAAATATTGATTATCGCTTTCATTTAATAAATTATAACTCGAATTCGTGAAGTATGTAGACGATGTTCCGTCGGGTCCAACGAAACTTTCCCCAGAACATAGAGAATTATTGCAACTTCGCACTTGGAATGTGAGATTTAGTGCCCCAGTTTTTACACCTCCTGCTAAAATCCCATACACCCCTTGCCCAGTAGAATAATCCAAAGCAGAAACGGAACTTATCGTCGAGAAAAGCAAAACTGCACCTATTATCGTCAGAAAAATCCACCTTCTTTTTAAAATATTTTCACACGACATTTTTGAAATACCTCGAATATAAATTCCTCTTTAATAAATAAGAGTTTTTATGGTTTAAATATGCTTCCCCAAACTCGATAATTCCGTTGATTCGCCAAATGAGGCAAAATTTAATCCACTCTTTCTTAATATCTTTTAACCGTTGGCTTTTAATTAATCTCGCCGAGAATTGCATATCTGAGAAAATCAAATCCAAGTTTAATCGAGAGAATATTTGCCTCTTCGGACGTAACGCCATTTTATCGACGAGAAAAAAGACTTGAGATTTTTTTAGTTTATTAAGTCGGTAGTTCTACTATTAGTAACGACAAGCAAAATATAAAACCGCTTCATTTCTTTTTCTTCTCTAAAAAAACTTATAACCATCGGCGACTATTTTTTCCTTAGACTTAATTTCATTAAATAATTTCAACTGCCTCCCCTCAATTTTCTGTCCATACTTTGCTTCCAAAATAAAGTTTTTGGTTATAAAATCTATCTCAATTGAATTCTTCAAATAATAGGAAGGGTTTTTGTCTTTGATTTTAAGAAAAACTAAATTCTCATAAATAACCCCCCAAGTCCTTGAACCCGCTAACCAAATTTCTGATGCCGACGTCGCCGACATAAATTTTCTTCGGAGAGGTAACCCGTTCATTATAGGAATTAGAATATCTCTCAACTTCGTAAAACAAATACGCCTTTTCAAAATAGCCAATATATCGCTTCACGCTATCCACAGAAATCTTTAACAAATTAGACAGCTTATTATAACTGGCTGGTCTCCCGACACGATTACAGAGTAAATAAAATAATTCTTTCACGGCTTTCTTCGCAGTTATATTGTGTTGGGCAATTATATCCTTATAAATAATACCCTCGACCAACTCTTTCAAATAGTCTTCGTCCTCGTGCAACACATAATTAGGAATTCCACCAATTCTCATATAGTCCTCAAAATATCCCGCCATTTTTTCTTTCTCAGCCCGTTTAATTTTAACATCCTTAAACTCCAAAAATTCTTCGAAACTCAAAGGCATAATTTCAATAGTTTTAGTTCTCCCTGTAAGAAATGCCTTTTTGTCTCTCATTAAAGTAGCTATCGACGACGAACAAATAATTTTTACATTATCAATATCATATAAGTTTTTTAGTTCTTGTTCAAAATTTTCCTTAGACGTGACTTCATCCAAAAAGAGATAAAAAAAATCAGAAGGTCCCTTTTTGTGAATTTTTCTATAAGCCCCGACCAACTCGCTAATGGAATTATCCGAGAGGTTAAGAGAATCAAGAGTCACGAAGAGAATGTCTTTCGGGCTCGTCTTATTTTTTATTAGATGATTTTTTATCAAAGTCGTTGTTCGCCCTGATTATATTGTCCAAAAAATTCAACGAAGTGTTTTCTATTTTTTGTGCCATTGTATATTTTTCCGATTTTGGGAACCTATTCAAAACCACGTGGAGCCATTTAATGAACTCATACGTCTTGTGAAATATTTTCATATCCTCAATCATTTTAAATGTGAAAAAGGTGCTCCCTCGGCACGGGAAACTGATTCAGACTCCCAAAAAGTTTAAATACCTCTAATCCCATCCCATCTTGTTAATGCTCA
>CAYRXX010000018.1:10401-13293 GCA_964428375.1 Candidatus Woesearchaeota archaeon | reverse complement strand
GTTCGTCCGCATATTCCTTCGCTTTTTTAAACATAAAAATTTTACAATCCTTACATGGATTAATTCCAGAGCCCGTTCCAAATTTCGGATTTTTCAAAATCTCTAAATACTCAGACAAAAAAGGCTCTTTATTCACGTCAATAATTTCCATCTTCACATTTTCTTTTTGAGTAAAATTAAAATTGCAAGAAAGATTACAACAACCACAGCCAAACGGAAGAGCAAAATAAAGTGCCGTGATTTGAAAACCTTGACCTTGGAGCAACCGCACAACTAAACGAGAATCCAACCCCCCCGAATACAAAACCAATGCCTTTTTCATATATTGAGAAGTCGGGCTTGGGTTTTAAGGCTTTTGATTTTTGGGAATGTGGGAATTGCCTACCCTAAAGTTAGACATAAGAAATTCGACGAAACAGAGTGCGCAAAACTCAACAACATTCTTTCCTTTCTTCTTCAAAGACAAAAGAGCCCTCAATACCCCTACCCTAAAAACACATTAACATCCCCATTAGATTCAACCCGAACCTCCGTCCCAGAAGAAGAAATATTCATCCCCCCGACAACATTCAACTTGGAAGTAGGTGTCGAAGTCCCAATCCCTACGTCTCCAGACTTCACAACAAATCCACCACTACCAACATCCAAATCTCCACCGACATAAACATCCCTACCAAAAAAACCATCTCTCCACCTTAATGACGAATTCCCAATATCAAAAGTATTATCAAACCCACTCGCTGGAACCATGGACCCGTTTACATTCAACATGTTCACTCCCAACGACGTTATATTATAAACATAAAGCGTCTGTGCGTATAAATCTCCCTTAGAGATAGAAAGCCCTCCACTTGTCCATCCCCCATTAAAATCAAAATCACCCACAACAGATTTATTTAAAGGCATAAAAAAGCTGGACTTATGCCCATCTAAATTCAAATTAGTCAAACCAGAGCCATCACCAGAAAGACGCCCAGCAGTCAAATTTCCAGAAATTTTAGCATCACCAGAAACATCAAGCCTAACTGAGGGAGTCACCGTACCAAGACCGATAAGACCACTCGTCCCATTTACAAATAAGCCAGACCCAACCTTAAAATCATTATTTCCCAAATCCAACTCCCTGTCCGCTCCTGCATAAGGGACATAATAAGATTTATCCGCTGACCAATTACCAATTCCTAAATTATTCGTCAATTGAGATAAAAAACCAAGCGTAGTAGAATTATAAAATCCAAAAGAATTCGCTACACCATAATAAAGAGAATCCGCCAAACTCTGATTCCACGAACTATTCCCAGCAGTCGGCAATCCTGTTAATTTAGAACCATCCCCCACAAAATATTTAGCATCAAGATTCCCACTAACGTTCGCATCCCCAGCTACATTAAGACCACTCGCCCAAACTTTTCCAAAAACTACATCAGAAAAATTATAAACCCGTCGCAAAACACCATTCCTATATTTACAAAGATAATTAGGACGCTCTGTAAGTCCAGAAAGATTCAACTCAACAAATCCCATCCCACGAGAATCCGTAGTGATAACTCTTTTATTCGAAATTAAAACCCCTGAACAACTCGCTTCTGTAGTAAAATTAAAAGTATAGTTAAAAACCATATCTGGTTGCAAATGTCCACCTCCATCAAGCGGAGCTAAATAAACTGGCAACGCAGAAACAAGCCCTACTAAAAAAACCGACAGCAACAACAAAAACATTTTCCCCTTCATGATTTTCTTTACCATTTATCTTTTTTATACTTTTGTTTTATACAATTCTAACTATATTTAAAAAGATAATAGTTAATATAATTTAATGGACTGGAGAATAAATTACTACGAAGCAAAATATCACCTGTCTATCGCAAACCGTATGTTTCGAACCTACGAAGATTACCCAGAAAAAAGAATCCTAATCGGAGCAATTAGAGAATTATCGGAATCTGTTGAAAAAATCATCCAAACATTTTTAATTCGAGACAAGGTCGAAGACGAATTAAAAATGTTTGTTGAAAAAATAGGCCCAAAATACATGGACGAAACAACCCTAAAAAACATAATACAAATACTCAAAATAAAAAAGGACCAAGAATCTGCAAAGGTAGAATTTACAAAAAACAGTTGCCTTTTACTCTTCAGCGACGAGAAATGGACAATTTTGAAACTTTCACGATTAAAACAATTCAGAAACTCCGTCAAGAATGTTATCGAGAATTTCCGACAGATATAAAAAGGCAATTTTATTTATTCCTATTGCTTGGTAAATAAATAATGGACGAACAAATTATTAAAGAAAAGACGAGCGCAGACCATCTAATGTATGTGAGTTTGAAATACACCAAAACCTGCGACGTTATGTTAAACTTATTAGCGAGATGGAAAAGCCTAATCGAGATTTCATTCGACTCCATCCTCGACGCTGGATGCAAAAAAGGCTCAATCCCATGCGAACCGGTCACCCCAAAAGAAAGAATTGAATTTATTAAAAAATACTTCAACAAAAACGAACCAATACAAAAAGTCCTTCCTCTTTATATCTTTTTCAAAAGAATCCCAAACTTAAAACACGTCAAAACTGGCGAATTCCGAAAAAACGTAAACCTAAAAATAGTTGAACCACATAGAGAAACGAACATTAATATGGAAAAACTCGGAGAATACTACGACACCGTCGAGGCGTTCATATCACAAATAAAGGAATTGACATCTGAGCAATCTTAAAATGGTCCCGCCAAGGATCGAACTTGGGTCATCTCGGTGTAAGCGAGAAGGTCTGCCATTAGCCTACGGGACCTGTTTTTGTCACGTAGGATTTATGGAACTTCTTTGAAGCTACTTTAGCCTACGGGACCTGTTTTTGTCACGTAGGATTTATGGAACTTCTTTGAAGCT
>CAYRXX010000018.1:0-10301 GCA_964428375.1 Candidatus Woesearchaeota archaeon | reverse complement strand
ACTTTAGCCTACGAAACTTATAATTCTCAAAAAGAAATTTTCTTTTTAAACTTACTGATTTAAAACAATATCTTTATAAAATTCAAAACACACTCAGATACGTTATGAAAAAAAGAAGTGGTATTCTCATACTGGGAATAATAATAGAAATACTGTTGGCTGTTGCAAGTTTCTCCTATTTGTATTCTCAATCTGGAAACAGCCTTCACGACATAAATAAAGAATCCATCTCTACCACCTTTAGCGCCTTTTACGAAAACAGTTCCACAGGTCAAAAAATATTCGCATCGTCGCAAATAACATTACTGATAATTGTGTTGATATTAATCCTTGTCCTATCCAAAAAATTCGGGACAAAGCCAAAACCTATAATAAAAGAATACATAGCAACAACTGATAACAAAAGATCACGAACAGACCTTGATATTTTATATAAAACATTACAACACAAAAAAACAATGAGCATAGAGGAGATAGAGGAGATATTCAAAATAGAAGAAGGAGTGGCACTTAATTGGGCCAAAATACTAGAAGACGGTAATCTCGCAGAAATTCATTACCCAAGATTTGGATCTCCCATCTTAGAAATTGCCAAAGACGACACCCTTCAAACCAACAAACAAGATACA
This sequence comes from Candidatus Woesearchaeota archaeon, assembly GCA_964428375.1. Taxonomy (GTDB): domain Archaea; phylum Nanobdellota; class Nanobdellia; order Pacearchaeales; family GW2011-AR1; genus JAGVXH01. Next base: position 9,672 of record CAYRXX010000018.1, on the reverse strand, counting down.
GGGCATAGAGAGAACACTAATACAAAAACGATAACAATAAAAAAAGGTAATTCGGTAGAAGCACACTCGGAGAAGGAACCAAAACAAATAGGAAAAATTAGAACATTATTAAAATCATTAATCAAAAAATCAAACGAAATAAAGGGAAAAAAGAAAGAAGAATAAATGAATAAAAAAACCACACAAAAGAAAAGAGATGAGGCAGAAAAAGCATTCGGGAAAACAATAAAATCTGCGATAGATGGAAGGAAACCCGCAAGCGGTATAAAGACAAAAATAAAAAAAATAAATGTTTCTGAAACAAAAACTCTCCACGGGAATGAGATTCTCGAAAGCTATTTAATAAAATCCGAAGGGAATATGGACGTAACAGTTAGGATAAGAAAAAAAGGGATCTCGATTATTTATGATTTGGAAATTCCGGAGGTAGACATCGCAACACGACTCTTACTAGAAGATGTAAGAAATGAACTTCTCAGTGTTACAAATATTGGAATGCGAAAAATAGTAGACGCCAGCGCTATAGAAAACGTTCGGAAAAAATTCGTCAAGGATGCAGGACGAGCACTTGAAAAAAAAGTCCCAACTATTAAGAAGGATAGCAAAGAGGTCTTAGTAAATAAATTAATGCAAGACATGCTAGGACTCGGAGAAATAGAGTTTTTGGTAAATGATTCCAACCTTGAAGAAATTGTAATACCCTCGGCAAAAGAACCTATTCGTGTTTATCATAAAAAATATGGGTGGCTAAGAACCAGTTTCAGCATTCAAAAGGAAGATGAAATTATCAATTACTCAAACATAGTAGCACGACGAGTTGGCAGACAAATTACGGTTTTAAGTCCCCTATTGGATGCACATTTAGTTTCTGGAGATAGAGTTAATGCAGTTCTCTACCCGATAAGCACAAAAGGTAACACCATGACGATAAGACGATTCGCAAGGGACCCTTACACCGTTGTAGATTTAATCGGAAACAAAACGATGGACCTCAATGTCACCTCACTACTCTGGCTCGCCGTCGAATACGAAATGAATGTTATATTTTCAGGAGGAACGGCATCTGGGAAAACTGTAATCCTAAACGCCTGCATGCCCTTCATTCCGCCAAATCACAGAATAATAAGCGTCGAAGATACTCGAGAATTAATGTTACCAGAATTTTTGTATTGGACACCGTTAGTCACACGAACACCGAACCCAGAGGGGAAAGGGGCAATCACAATGTTGGACCTGCTTGTTAATTCACTTAGGATGAGACCAGATAGAATAGTCTTGGGAGAAATGCGTCGACAAGAAGAGGCAATGGTAATGTTCGAAGCAATGCATACTGGGCATTCGGTTTATGCCACAATGCACGCAAATTCTTCAGCAGAAACAGTCTCCAGATTAGTAAACCCACCGTTAAGTGTTCCCGCAAACCTACTCGAGGCCGTGAACTTAAATGTCGTAATGTTTAGAGACAGAAGACGAGGAATACGACGAGTATTCCAAGTAGGAGAGTTCAACGTAAAAAGCGACAGAGCCGACGCCAATATTATTTATCGATGGGTTCCAGAAAGCGACAAAATTATTAAACACGGAGAAAGCTCTAGATTCTTCGAGGATATTTCCAGAAACACTGGGATGACAATGGTCGAAATTAACAAAAACCTCAAAGAAAAAAAAGATATTTTAACGTGGTTAATAAAAAATAAACTGAGAAAATTATCCGAAATTGGCAAAATCATGGATTATTATTATTCTAACAGAGAGGGGCTAATGAAAGAAATAAAGTCCAACAACGTCCAAATGTTCCAAGATAAAGAAACCCTCTCGGAGAAATAATGGTAATATTCAGAATCCCCCTCGCTGATTCAAACCTCGAAAGATTAAAGTCAAGATCCAAATTCTTTATTTCAAAGTTTCATCACAAGAGAAAATCCATACTTCAGGAATACCTCACGGAAATAGGGATAAAACTAAACAGGGAAGAATATCTTGGAATAGTCCTGAGATCGTTTGTAAATACCTTTCTTTTAATTTTCATTGTATTCAGCACCATCCTTATATTTACGAAACTTCATTTTTTTTGGGTTTATAGCCTTGGGCTTGCTTTAATCTTTGCCACTTCTATCGCATTTAGCCAGATGGCATATCCAAGAGTATTCGTATCCAGAAGAGAAAAAGAAATAGAAAAAAATCTAATCTTCGCTTTAGAAGATATTTTAATTCAGTTAAATTCCGGAATCCCGCTATTCGACATTTTAACCAATATTTCTATCTCCAATTATGGTGAGCTTAGTGCAGAATTTAAGAAAGCGGTTAAAAGAGTCGGATCGGGAGAACCAGAGTCCACTGTATTAGCAGATATTAGTGCAAAAAGTCATTCGGTGTTTTTCAAAAGAACGCTCTGGCAAATCAGCAACGGATTAGACAGTGGCAGTGATATGTCGTCTATAATAGAAGAGAATATAAAAACCCTAAACGAAGAACAAATGATTCAAATTCAAAATTACGGGAGCAAGCTAAATCCACTCATTATGATGTATATGCTAATCTCCGTAATCGTTCCAGCCCTCTCCGTGACCTTTATGACAGTCCTTGCATCTATGATCGGACTAAAGAAAAACCTCACCATGGGACTTTTCTTAGGATTTTTCGTTTTGGTCGTCTCTTTCCAAATAATGTTTCTTGGGATAATTAAATCAAAGAGGCCAAGCCTATTATGAAATCTAAAACATCGAGGGAAGAAGTGCTGTCCAACAGAAAAAAAATGGTAAGCTCTACAATCGGATCTATCCTAATAGGGATATCGGGATATTTAATTTATAAGACTGCTCTTTCCGTTGTAATCGGATTAGTAATCGGGTTCGTAACCGTCTTCTATACGTTAAAATTCATGAAAAGTCTATCAGAAGCAGCAAGAGTAAAAAAAATAGAAACCTCTTTCCCCGACTTCCTAAGTTTGGTAGCAAGTAATCTACGAGCAGGGATGACTGTGGACAGGGCAATGCTACTTAGCAGTCGTCCAGAATTCGCCCCATTAGACAAAGAAATTCTCCAAGCAGGAAAAGATATTTCTACTGGCAAACCAGTTGAGTTAGCACTAAGTGCTATGTCTAAAAGAATCAAGTCAGAGAAGATAGATAAAACATTTTCTATAATCCTATCTGGAATCCGGGCTGGCGGTAACTTGGCAATCCTATTAGAAGAAACCTCTAGAAATATGCGACAAAAAAGCTTCGTAGAAAAAAAGGCAGCATCCCAAGTAATGATGTATGTCATCTTTATCTTTCTCGCAGTTTCCGTATTCGCTCCTGGGCTATTCTCACTATCTGGAGTCTTAGTGGGAACCATCACCAAGCTCACCGCAGGGATGAGTACAAGTGCCATGCCGAAGAACATCCCCGTCTCATTTACAACGATCACCATTTCTTCTACATTTATTTTCTATTTTTCGCTATGCTTCATTATAGTTATGGATTTAATGGCATCCCTGGTCCTCGGGCTAGTAAGTAAAGGGGATGAGAAAGAAGGACTTAGATATTTCCCAATCATGCTAATTCTAAGCTTAGGAATTTTTTTCTCTCTCGGCAAGATTCTATCAATGATAATGGGAAAAATGACATAGCCCGTCGAGAAACACAATGTTTTTATATTCATTTTATCATAATAGATTATGGTAAAGATAATAAAAAAGGCAAAAAAACAAGTGCCAAATGAAAAACCAAACATAAAACAAACCAGCAAAATTATCCAAGACAAAATTTCCACCGGCATTAGAAATATGGACAAAATCACAGAGGGGGGTTTTAGAAAGAAATCTGCAAACCTTGTAGTAGGAGAAAGTGGAAGTGGAAAATCCATCATGGCTACGCAATTTTTAATGGAAGGAATAAATCACGGCGAAAATGTCCTATATATCTCATTTAGCGAGAAAAAGGAGGACTTTTATTCTAACATGTCCGAGCTTGGGTGGGATTTACAAAAACTTGAAAACCAAAAAAAATTCTTTTTTTTATCATATACATCGGAAAAAATCAAAGACATGCTTGAAGAAGGAGGCGGAGACATTGAAACAGTAACTCTAACAAAAAAAATAAAAAGAATCGCCCTAGATAGTATTACTGACTTCGTAATGCTATTCGATAGAGGAATTGAAATGAGAGAGAAAACACTATCTCTCTTCGCTCTATTTAAAAGCTGGGATTGCACCTCCCTCTTTACATACGAAGAGAACCCACTAGCAGAACAAAAAACATTTTCAGAAATCCTAGAATCAGAAGTAGATTCCATATCCATATTATACTCTATCAGAACAAAAAGCAAGAGAGAGAGACTCATAGAAATATACAAAATGAGAGGAACAAATCACTCCAAAGAAATATTCCAATATGCAATTGAAAAAAAAATGGGCATAATTGTCTCACCCAGCCCATTCAAAGGCAAAATAGAAAGAAACTAACGTTTCAAAAAAAATAAAAATAAAAATAAAAATAAATTTTATTTAACAGGTGTGGAAACTGATCCCGTAGATGTTAGCGGAAGATTGCTTCCTGGTCTCAAATACGTTACTGTAATACTACCCTTAAAATCTGATCCAACAGTAGCCCCAGCACATGCCAACTTTATAATTTGCGGTGTTTGTAACGAACCATCAAAACCAGTAGAGTTTGTTGTACATCCCGTAACTCCGACTGTAACATTACTCAAGGTTTCTCCACCTTTATTCGATATTTCCAAATTTACAACTCCTGCCACAGCATTTGAAGCAACTCCGTAAAATGGTGCATTTACATAGATAGTACTGCTACCATTTTGATTGAAATAGAAATACGAACCTAAGGCCCCAATAACTATAATAGCCGATAATATCGCCCAACCATAAGTCATCAGAAATTCCAAAGCCGCTTGTCCTTTATTATTATACATTTTTACCTCCTTCTCCTTTGTTATTCTTATACTGCGACATTCCCATATATAAAGATTTCGATTTTGATAAAGAGAACAGCATCTCAGTATATTAAAAACAAATTCTCCAAAAATGCCACTTCTATTAAATCAATACAAACAAATAAAAAGCGACATACAGTTATAACAAAATGGAAAAAGAACTTCACAAATTCGAAGTAATAGTCTTAGGACTTATCTTCGACCCAGCAAAGAAAAAAATACTAATTGCCCGTCGAGAATCAGATCCATACATAAAACAACTGGACTGGTGTTTCCCAGGTGGTAGAATGGAAGTCGGAGAAAATATCGATGACGTCTTAAAGAAAAAAATGAAACTAAAAACGGGATATTCAATAAAAAACATAGGAACATTTTTCTCGGAAACCTACGAAGAAAAACCTGAATTAGTTTCCATATCCTTCCTTACACGAGTCTTCGAAGGAGAAGAGAAACCAGGAGATGATATTGTAGAATTAAAGTGGATAAGCCCAAAAGATATTGGAAAATATTTCAAAGTTCCCATCCACAAGAAACTCAACGATTTTTTATTAGAACTTATTTAATTTTTAATACTTCATAGGTGACAAACCGCCACCCCAAAACAATTAAAAAGTAGTTCGCCGACACCCTTAAATGAAAAAAACAATCCCCTTGTTTATTGTAATCATCATTCTATTCTCTGGAATATCCTTCATTGGAATACACTACAAATCTATAATAAAAACAAATTCAGAAATAACACATCAAAATTTAAAAAATAAAAACTACGACAGCAACGGTGCTCCTTTTAATTCTAATGACAACAATAACAATAAGACAACACAATCGCCAATTTCCGACAACCAAATAATAAACAAAAACGGATGCTCCACCACCCAACAAGTTCAATACTCTCTTAAAAAATTCACAACAAAAATAATATGCCTAAAAAACGGAACAACCACATGCAATAAAATAGAGGCAATTTGCTCCGTAGACGTTTACAACCTCGATGCCAAAATAAACGCAACCTTCAAAATTAAATATTCCTTAATTTCAAACAAAACTCAAATAGACTCCGGATTAGCCTCAGAAAAGATAACTGCAAATAAATATAAAACAATCAGCATAATCTTCAAGGACTCCGGGAACTTCAATACTACCAAGATAAGATGCTTAGTCAATCCCAAAATTACTCCCACGACTTGTTAATTAGCTAAAATAACTCCGCTCTTCTGGAACATTAGAGCTCTCAAACTTATTCTCAAAAGACTCAAAAAGAGCATAAATATCCTGATTAATCTTTTGCCAAAGTCTAAATGTCTCGTTGATAAAATTAACCTCACTTTTTTCCGAATAAACACTGTCTAATTTCATAACCTTCAACTGCGTCATAGAAAGAACATCATAAAACCCACGAACCTTCTTCTTCTCCCCGTCGGACATTTTGTTCAAAATTTTAAATATAAACATCGGAGGGCCGTTAGGATTTATCAGCGCCTCGAACAGCTGAAGATACCCAGTCATCTTCTCATTCATTACTCGTCTAATCTCCCTAGCCAACAGCGTCGGTTCCCTATCCGAAATTCTGCCAACATCAAAATCACGATACATCAATTCCAAATCAGGCAACTCATGCCTAGTCCTAAGCCTCTTATAACTTGCTTCAAAATCAAAATCATCAGACTTCTTCATAAACTAACTGCGATGATAGCATTTATAAATTTAAGGTAGATAAACTAACATGCCTGATTAGCTCAGTTGATAGAGCGTCGCATTGGTAATGCGGAGGTCGCGGGTTTGATCCCCGTGTCAGGCTTGCGACCGCAGCGCGGAGGTTGAGTGATTCGCTTCGAGTAAAATTACTCAAATTAAAAATATTTTTACGAAATGCAAATTGCGAACAGTGGGTTTGATCCCCGTGTCAGGCTTGCGACCGCAGCGCGGAGATTGAGCATCTTCGCTCTGAGTAAAACTAATTCAGATTTATATATTTACGAAGTGCAAATTGCGAACAGTGGGTTTGATCCCCGTGTCAGGCTTTGGCGACCTATTTGTTCGTAAAAAAATTACGAATAAAGACTTATTTGTTCGTAAAAAAATTACGAATAAATAAGTTTATATATCACTCTTGCCACATTTCTATATGGCAATATCAACAGAAGATTTAATTGGCTACACAAAACGATTATTAGATACAAATCTTATCTTGGCGAAGAACAAAACCTCTGCGAATGGATCAGATCTGGTTGCAAGAACTCCCTTTTTAAAACTTAAAAAATATGTTAATGAGTTTCTGGAGGGGAACAAGGAACAAAGAATAATTGTGCTACCTGGACTTAGAGGCGTAGGAAAAACCACCCTTCTTTTCCAAACATTTCTTTGGCTATTTAATACAAAAAAAATACAGTCAAAAAGATTATTTTACGTAAGTCTTGATTACTTAGTCGATAATATGGGTTCAGATATAAACCATTTATTTGACATCTATGAAAAATATTTTCTCGGGGATGTTATTGAAAAAAACGAAAAGCCACTTTTTTTATTTATAGACGAAGCACACTTTTCAAAGAAGTGGGAATTATTTGCGAAAAATCTTTATGATAGAAATGCAAATGTTTTTATCTTCGTAAGCGGATCATCTGCGATAGCATTAAATACATCTACAGACACAGCTCGTCGTACAATAGTAGAAGAAATAACTCCATTATCCTTTCAGGAATATCTCGTATTCAAAAAAGACTTTTACCCGCCAGTAGGAACTGCACAAAAAATAAGAGTAGCTATTAATAGCCCCATTGAAGAGATGGAATTTGTTTTAAACAAAACACACATAGCCCTAAAAGATAAATTAATTGAAAAAGGAATTGATATAAAAAAGGAATTAAGAAGTTTTATATTATCTGGCGGTTTCCCAGGTGGGATTACCCAAAATAATGACGAAGCTACATTTAAATGGATTGATGATGTTCTGGGTAAAATAATATCCAAAGATATACCCAAATATTCTGACGTATCATCCTCTAAGTCTCCTTATATCATGTCTATACTTAGGTTTTTTTCAGAGAGCATTCCCCCATCTCCACAAAGCTCCAACAACATTCTAAAAGCATTTAAAACAAAGGAGTTGTCTGAGGCCACAGTCAGGAATATATTAAAAGCTTTAACAGATTCCTGTATACTCTCCAAATTGGAAGCAAATAGTTCTAACAGTATAAAGATAAAAAGGCACCCTCCAATATATTACTTTAGCACATCTACAATTAGAAGTGCATTACGCTGGTCTGTCGGAAAAATGAATATTATTCAAAATGAATATTTGGGTGTTGTTTTGGAAGAATCTATTTATAACAATCTACTGAAAATAAAAGCTAAAAGCCATTCTATTAATGATATTAGATATGATTATTCTCAAGGAGCTTGTGACTTTCTATTAAAAATGACTGGGGGAGATCTCGCAATAGAGGTAGGATGGGGAACGAAAAAAGACTCTCAACTTATATCTACCATGAAAAGATTTGACTGCAGAGGCGGACTAAAAATATGCAATACTGAATATGTTATCGCCAAAGATAATATCATAAGCATCCCCAGAGAATTATTATTATTTGCATAATTATTCCTTTTTCACACCAAAAACACTAGGAGAAGATTTAGATATGCAAACATAAGTAGCTTAAAATAATCAGCCCCACTTCCATTTCCATGCACTCTGCTCATCGCTATCATTATTAACTTTAATAGCATTTCCTACAAGAACCACAGTATTCGTTCCTATGTCCCACAACGACGACGCAGTATGCCCAAGCCACCCGATATAAAGATAAACGCCATCAATAACTCCTCTTGGAGAAGCCAAATCTACATGTGACGACGAAAAAACACCGGAAATCGAAAAATAAAGAAGAAGCCCAATGAGCAAGACCGCCACAATTTTAATCTTCTCTGTCCTATGTTTCAACTCAATTAAAAAAAGAACTGCCAAAATCAATATTGCTATCGTCAACCATTCAACTATCATTCCACATAAAAGAATCCGTCTTATAAAAATGTTTTTATACTATAAACACAAAAGACACCCATGAAGAAATATAACATTTACTTATTCCGCCACGGACAAACCACATTTAATAGGGACGGAAAATTCACGGGACAAAAAGAAGCAAAATTAACAAAAGAAGGCGAACGAAATGCCAAAAAAGTTGCCCAAGAACTTAAGAACAAAAAATTTGAAGTCGCAATTCATACGAGGCTGTCAAGGTCAAAAGACACTTTGAGATTTGTTTTAAAATTTCACCCTGAATGCAAACTCATTATGGAAGACGACAGAATGATTGAAAGAAGCTACGGAGAACTTCAGGGAACTACGCACGAACAATTTATCAAAAGGATAGGAGAGCAGGAATATAATTTGAGAATCCACGGAGACGCCCTCGTGAGTTTAAATGAAGAAAGGAAGCTGAAGATTGAGGAATTTTTAGGAGAAGAAGAATATGAAGCAATTCACCGAGGATACAACATAGCAGCACCTGGTGGAGAGTCGTTTGCCGATGTAGAAAAAAGAGTAAAATCATTCATCAAAGATCTGAAAAAGTTTGTAAGAAAAAATAAGGTCAATGTTGCAATATCTGCTCACGGAAATTCCATTAGGCTATTCAGAAAAATTATGGAAAACGCTCCGAGGGAAAAAGCAATAAGTTGGTTCATCCCCTTTGATAAGGTTTTCAACTACCAACTATAATCACCTAGAAAAATGCT
>CAYRXX010000017.1:6580-13354 GCA_964428375.1 Candidatus Woesearchaeota archaeon | reverse complement strand
GTCCAAGTTTTTTGGCAAAATTTACGACAATCGCCAGAAATCGCCTATTTTAATTGCCGACGAGACGATTATCTCTTATTGGAATTTATTTTTTTAGAATTTGCAAGACGGTCATATCCGGAAAGACGGTGCTTTAGAATTCAGCCATGAGCCTTCTGCCGAGAACATCAATCCCTAAGAAATGCGTTCATTTCGCCTTGTAGAACTTTGAACAGAAACATTCAGGTCAATTCTTTTCTAATCAACTTGTGTGCGGCGTTAATCGTCTTAAACATATCGGCGTTCCCTTCTGGCATGTCAGGATGGTATTTCTTGGCCAATTTTTTATAGTTTTTACTGATTAAATCGAAGTCATTTTCTTCTGGTTCCACGTTCAGGGTTTTTCTCGCTTCTGAAAGTTGGTCTGGCAGATCATCGTCTTCTGAAAATTCGTGCAAAAATTGATCGAGGCTCATCTCCTCGTCGAGCAAATCGCTTATTCCATTCCCTAAAACTTTCCATACAACGTAGAGATTCTCAATAAATTTGGGCATCAGAGAATAACTATATTTTAAATTCCGCCCCTCGAAATACCATGACACCGACGCCGACGCCTTAAGTCGCGTATTTCTTTCCATTGGGATATTGATATTGTCACGATCTATCCCAAGTTGTTTTAACGTGGAGATTATTCTATTTTTGAGTTGAACCGCTCGTCTATCGAAAGAATCCCTGATAGCTGGCTCTTCAATTTCTTTGCCTTTAATTTTTAACATTAATATATATCAAAAAATCCGTTTATAAAGATAGTAGTAAGGACACCGCCTCGAAGATTCCCGAGGATAATAAGAACCCCCTTGTCCCTTAGAACAAAAACGTAAAATCTGAGATTGTCTTGCAGAGTTTCGACAGAAACTATAAAAATTTAGGATTGGTCAATAAGTTTTAACTGTAATTTTCTTTTTGAATATCTTCTCACGCCTTCACTAAAACGGAAAGTGCTAATCTCTGGGTTATATCCCCCGTCGGCTCGTTGATTCAGGGTTGTTTTCATTTTTGAGATATCGGAAAAGAGATTTGAGAACATAGGTCGTCGTTCTTCAGCGTCGGGATATTCCTTTTCGGGTGGATTTTCTTTTAGATTATTTGCAACATCCAATAATTTCTTCGCTGTGCCTTCATCGTGATTTTGCGCCCAGAAATCCAACTCGTAATAAAACTGCCTTTGCTCAAGGTAGCTTAATTCAGACAACAACCTCCCGCAATCTTCTGTATTCTCACTTAAATATTTGAACATTTGCAAACCCACAACCCCATCCCTCTTTAGCAATCTCTTAACCCTCATCATTTTAAGTAAATTACTTTCTTCCAAAAGAAGTGCCTCCAAATTTTTGTCCGCCAGAGAAATTTTATAGCTATTTAATTTATTCCACGTGAATGTTGAAATATTTGAATCGCTTTCAAAAATGGAGTATACCGCTCTGAATATTCCGCCAACCGCCCTTACATCAAGATTAAAATTTGGATTATCCCCAGAAAGATTTTCAAAATAATGCCTATGTTTTCTATGCGGAATATTCAACCCTATTTGCAAAGCCAAATCATTTTTATATAAGACATCCAATACAGGCAAAGATTCGCCCGTTTTTTCAAGTTTTGTCGTCGATAAATCCAACTTGTATTTTGAGACCATTGTAACTTTTAAATGACAAACTATTTAAAGAGTTATCGGTAAGTGCCATAATGGCTCGTATATCTAAAAAAAGTATAATGCATTTAAAAGAAAAAGTAAATATCGTCGAGATAATAGGGGAATATGTTTCTCTTAAAAAAACTGGGGAGCATTATGTAGGACTTTGCCCCCTTCACAGAGAGAAGACGCCCTCTTTTTCCGTATCCCCAATAGGACAATTTTATCATTGTTTCGGATGTGGCGAAAGCGGGGACGTTTATGGTTTCTTAATGAAGAGAGAGAAACTTAGTTTTATAGAAGCCGTAAGAAAATTATCAAATATTTATGGTATACCTCTTGATGAAAGCCATAGAGGGCAATCAAAACAGCAGTTGGAAATAGACAAAAAAAGTTTAGAATATAATCCGCGGAGTAGATTTAGAAATGATATCGTCGACATTTTAGATGCCACACACACCCTTTATCGTGAAGAGTTAAAAACTAACACATCTATTGGAGCAGAGAAGGCAAGAGAATATTTAGAGACAAGGGGCATTTCTAATTCCTTGGTTGAAAAAGTCGGCATTGGATATTCTCCGTCGAATGATATTTTTAGGTTTCAGTTAATGGATAAGTTTGGATGGTCAAATAAGAAGATGACAGAGATATTATTCAGAGCCGGTTTAATTAACGAAGATGGTTTCAGGGCTTTTTCAAATAGGATTACACTCCCGATAAAAAACCTGGAGGGCAAAATAATAGGATTTAATTCCAGAAGCACAAATGGGAATTCAAATATGAAATATAAAAACACAGCGAATAGAGAATTATTTTCAAAGGGGCATTTGTTGTATGGATTAGAATTCATCGACGATAAAGAAGTAGGGAAAGAAGGGTTATTTTTAGTTGAAGGACAATTCGACACGTTTGGATTTTTAGAACAGGGAATGCAATCTTGTCTCGGATTGGGAAACTCTCAATTAACATCCAACAATATAGAGATAATTCGGGAGATGAAACCTAAGAAAATTTCACTTGTTACCGACGGGGATATTCCGAGTGTCATTTCTGCGGTCAAAAATGCGAACAATATTTGTGATAACTTTGTCGCGGAATTAGACAGCATATCAGTAATACCGACGCCCGAAGGCAAAGATCCTTTCGATTTATTTTATTCTGATAAAATCCGGATTAGCGATTATGCCTCCGACAAAAGTTTAACCGTCAAAGAATTCGTTTTGTCCAGAGAATTAAAAGACTTCGAAACAAGAAGTAAAAGCGGTTTGCAAAACTTAAAAGAAATATCGGACTCCATATTCGACACGGAAGAAATGGAAGAAATAATTTCTCAACTATTATCCTAATTTCGCTATCCCCAAACCTTATTAACCCATCTCGCATTCTATCAAAATGGAAACAAAGACCACCTCAATCAATAGTAATATTAAATCAATGAAAACATTCTTCATTTTAGGTAGAAATCCTGAATTATCGAGGATGGAAATCTTGGAATTCTTAAAAGCAAGGAATCGGACTCATAGGGAAATTCTATTTGAAGGAAACCTTTTTGTCGTCGAGACTAACGAGGGCGAACGTTTCAATGTCCAAGAATTCGGCGGAGTTATGTGGATGGGAACAATCAGTTTTGAAGGGGAGTATTCTGGATTTAAAGAACACATCGCTAATCACGAGGTTATTCCGTCGGACAAATTCTCTTATGCAGTATTCGGGAACGGGGATTTAGAAATTATTAAGGACAATTTTAAAGAAATGAAAAAGCGGGCTGTTATGAAGCACGGGAGAAAACAGATTAAATTTCAAAATGGGGAAAAACACGAGTTGCCAAAAGCGGATTTTTATATCTTCTATCATGAGCATAACGGCTCGGTATATTTTGGGAACGTCGTCGCTGAATATGATAATACAGGAGTTAAAGATAGAGATATGAACAAACCCGTAAGAAGAGAATCTCTCGCAATTTCTCCTCGGCTATCCAAAATTTTGATTAATCTCTCGGGGGCAAAACCTCGTATCCTACTTCTCGACCCATTTTGTGGAATAGGTGGAATACTACAAGAAGCCCTCTTGAAAAAAATAAACGTCTATGGGATTGATAAAGACAAGCAAGCAATAGTTGATGCTGAGAAAAATCTTAAATGGCTTAACGAAAAATATAATATTAATAATAAATACCAGCTTCAAAATATAGACGCAAGAAAAACCCCAGACTTACAATTTGGAGCAATAGCGACAGAAACTCCCCTCGGAAAAGTTCTAAGGAAAAAACCGAATGATAACGATGCGAAACAAATCATTTCTAATTTTGAAGCCTACATAATTCCCATACTGAGAAAACTAAAATCTACAAAAAAGCCTGATGCCAAAATCGCAATAACATTTCCAGTGGTTAGAAAGTTCCACTCCGACGCTGAAAAAATTGCAAATAAGTCTGGGCTTAGGATTTACATAAGTCCGATTTTAGAGTCAAGAAAGGACCAGTTTATTTCAAGAGATATTTTAGTTTTAAAATAGTGTTACTATTGATGAGATGGAACAATCGAAAGGCTTATATATAGAGATATGGTTATTCCGAGATGGATGATGTTGATGAAAGCAAGTGGAATACCTCGGAAGGTTTCGATTCGGTTGGCAAGGCTAAGGTTGATTCTCTGAAGGATATCGTCGTGGAAATTGAAGCGATGGTTAAGGAGCGTAAAATTTTGAGTAGTAGATTTATTAAAGAAGGCGAAAAAATGAAGGGAGCTATCAATAATTTCTTGCTTGAAAATGCACCTAAAGGCGAGGATGATTCGGAATTCGCTCGAGAACGGTCCGAACTTCGGAAAAAACAAATAGATATTTCAGAATTACAGCTTAATGAAAAAATTGGATGCTGGAGAGATATTGCTTTATTAAAAAAAGAATTAAGAGAGAATACAAAGGAATTAAATGAGAAGGAATCTCGAGCAGAAATGCTTGGAAAGATTCTGTCTGAAGAATGATACAAAGAGCACTCACCGTCGAGGAAATCTGTAATAAACTTAGACCTGTTTTTGGTAAAAGAATAGATGAAATTTATTTTCAGTATACCGTCGCAGAAGGCAGAGAGGAGCGAGAAGAAATTGTCCATATTTTAAACGCACTTTACCAGAAACATTTAAACCGATTGCTGGATAAAGGCGTTTTGCTCGAACCACCGAGAAAAGAATTAATTGATGGGACATATAATCTTGCGACCGTGAGTTATGCCAATAGAAAACTTTTCGATTTTAAATTAAGAGAAAAAGATTGGCCAAGACATATTTGCGTAAGCGGAATGTCTGGTTCTGGAAAAACCACTTTCGCGTTTAAAATTCTTGAATCTCTAAATGCACACAATAAGCCATATTTGATTTTCGATTGGAAAAAATCTTTTAGACCTCTCTCGGCGACAGATAGCGGAATTATGACATTTACCGTCGGTGATGATAAGGTTAGCAACTTGTTTAAAACGAACATTAACCAACCCCCAAAAGGAGTCGCCCCAAAAGAATGGATTAATGTATTATCTGACCTATTGACTGAAAGTTTCTCGGCGTCGTTCGGTGTTCATAAGGTGATTTTAGAAACTCTTGACGAAGCATTTAAGGAATGGGGAATATACGAGGGCTCTGAAAACTACCCGACGTGGAATCATATTAAATGGAGACTCGAGGAGAAAATAGAAAAAATTCGAGGCAGAGAGTCTGGATGGATAGAATCTGCATTAAGAATTGCTACTGTGATGACATTTGGAGAATTTGGGAAAGTCGTAAATTATAAGGGTAATAATGGATTTACCGTCGAGGAGCTACTCGATAAAAGAGTTGTAATGGAGTTAAATTCTTTGGGTAACATTGAAAAAACGTTTTTTTGTGAATTTGTTCTAATGTACATTTACAAATTGAAAAAGGCGGGTGCAAATCAGTCCAACGGCAATTTCGACAGTGCGATTATCGTCGATGAAGCCCATAATATTTTCTTAAAAAAACCGACAAACTTCTCTAATGAATCGATAACCGACATGGTTTATCGTGAGATGCGAGAATACGGAACGAGCCTAATTTGTCTTGACCAGCACATTTCTAAAATTTCGGACACCGTTAAAGGAAACAGCGCCTGCCATATCGCTTTCCAACAACAACTTCCACAAGATATTTACGAGATAAGTGAGATTATGAGCCTTCGAGAAAACAAGCAATACTTTTCACAGCTTCCAGTTGGTAGTGCAATCGTGAAAATGGCAGAGCGGTATACCAGCCCATTTTTAGTTAATGTCCCCTATGTGAAAATGCGAGAAAAAACCATCACGGATGGTTATATTAAAGAAAGAATGAAGGCTCTTATTCTTGGGCAGAGTTATAAGAACAAAGTAGACCCAGAATTTAACAAAGCAATTGAGAATCCAAAGGCAGTTGGGAATCATGAAGCAGCTGGGAAATTGAAAGTGATTGAAAGCCCCATAGAAAAACCAAGAAAAAATCCTGTTGGATTAAGCGAAGCACAAAAAATGATTTATGATTTCGTTATAGAAAATTTAGAGAAGAATATCAAACTCGAAGAGATAGAGAAGGTTTTAGTGAGTAGCAAAAAACAAGGGAGATATACGGATGCCGATGTAATAAAAGTCATTAATCTCGTGTTCGAGAGCCAACTTTCCTCGGGGAAACCCGAAACTCCGCAGAATAATTTGCCTAAAAATGAAGAAATTTTCATGACTTTTTTGCAAGAAAACCCAGAGCACTCGCTAAGCACTACCGAGATATACAAAGAAATAGGGTTTTCCGCAAGAAAGGGAACCGCCACAAAAAAAATATTAGAAAAGAAAAACCTAATTAGAGTTGAAGAGATAAAATATAACAAAGGCTGGAAGAAAATAATCCGTCCAAATCATCAAATCACATTTACCAAAACCAAAACAAAAATTCCTGCACAGATTATAGCCAATTAGCAGAAGAAAAACCTTGTGGAATATCTAAAACTTCACGGAATAGGTTTTTAAGAAAGCGATTGTTATAGATGTTAGTGTGTGGAAATTATGATATATAACTGGAAAATCTTATTATGAGATATTCCATAAACATTTTCAAGGAGAATACCATGAA